>JAGWRB010000073.1 GCA_028876725.1 Gemmatimonadota bacterium | reverse complement strand
GCACTGCTCGTGGTACTGGCGATTCCGGTGCTCGGCGCGGTTTCCGACGCGCGGCGCCGCCGGAAGCCGTGGGTCGTGTGGTTCACGATCGCATGTTGCGCCGCGTGTGTCGCGATCGGAATTCTCGGCCAACGAACGCTCCCACTCGTGGGCGCCGAGGTGATCGGCCCGCAGACGCCGCCCGTCGGTTGGCGCCCAGGATTTCAGGAGCTCAAGTGGGTGCTGCTCGCCTTCGTCGTGGCGAACGCAACCTATCAGGCGGCCCTCCCATTCTACAACGCCATGATGCCGGACCTCGTCCCGGGACCGGAGCAGGGCCGGCTTTCGGGGTTCGGCACGGCGCTTGGCTATGTGGGCTCGATCGTCGGCGTGCTGCTCGTGGTTCCGTTTTTCAATCACGCGCTTCCCATTGTCGGATCGTTGAGCCCGTCGGTCATGAGCGCCTTGCGCCGGTTGGTGCCATACACCGGTCACGGCGGCCGCGTGTCAACGTTCGTACCCACCGGCCTCATCTTCCTGGCGCTTTCGCTGCCGCTCTTTCTATTCTGCCGCGATCATGCGCCGGCACGTACGCCGGCCCGTATCGCGTGGCGCGAGGCATTCGCCGAGGTTGCCCATACGCTGCGCGATGCGCGGCAACATGCCGGCGCGCTTCGCTTCATCCTCACTTCGTTCCTCTACCAGGATGCCGTGGGGACGATTGTCGGATTCATGACGCTGTATGCGGTCAAGGCCGTAGGGTTTCAGCGCGGAACGGAAACCACCCTGTTCGTAGTCCTCACGGTCCCGGCGATCGTCGGCAGCTACCTCGCCGGCCATCTGGTTGACCGTATCGGCGCGCGGCGGACACTCCAGTTCACGCTCGTCGGATGGGTGCTTCTGCTCATCGCGCTGATGGCCGTCCCCTCGCGCGCGGCGTTCTGGGGCATCGGCCTCCTGATCGGGCTGGTGTTCGGTGGCATTCCCACGGCCGAGCGGCCGGTGCTGCTGAGCCTGGTGCCCCAGGAAGACGCGGGACGCTACTTCAGCCTGATGCTGCTGTCGGCACGAGCCGCCGCAATCGTCGGGCCGTTGGTCTGGGGCATTACCGTAGACACCCTCGAGCCGCGGCTGGGCACCGGGATCGCATACCGCGCGGCCGTGGGCACCGTGTGCCTCATGTTCATTGGCGCCGCGCTGATGTTGCGCGGCGTACCCACCAAGCCCGTCCGCACCATCGTCCCGCTGGAAGACGTCGGCGCCTAACCTCGCGTTGGCGTGGGCGGGGGTAGGTATGGTCCGCCCAGATCCCAGTGCCAGGCCTCCCGCCGCTCGCCGGTTCGCGGGTCTCGCAGCGGTTTGAATTGCAGCCGCGATTCGTGCAAACCCACGGCCACGCCGTACTCCAGCAGTCGTTCCCGGTCGGTCGATACGAGATGCGCCATCGGGCGGCCCTGCCAAACGTGTCGGTGCAGCCACAGCCCGCCGTCCATGGCGTGGATCATGCCGTCGCGTCGTGACAAGAACTCGCGAAAGGCCGGATTGTGCCGTCCACGCACGCGCGGCGCCGCGCTCATGGCCGCGTCACTGGCAGGCGACTTCACCTTCCGTGGTCGCGGGCGCCACGGGCGTCACCGAGCCGTAGAAAATGGCGCAGGTATGCGGGTATGCGTTCGGATGCATGGACGTGGCCGACCAACCTGTTGGGCCGGCCTGCGTGATTGTCAGCACCACGCCATGTGAGGGCACGAATTCCAGCGAATCGAGCGATGTCGTGTACGCCTGATGCTCGTAGAAGTACCCCTCCTCGGATACCGACAGGTTGCGCAGATCGCTCTTCATGGACGCGACGTACGCTTTTCCCTTGGTGTTCTGGAATTTCGGCACCGCGATCGCCGCCAGGATCCCGATGATCACGACAACGATCAGCAGCTCAATCAGAGTGAATCCACGGGGTCGGTGGCTCATACGCCCACGCGCGAGAAGGGAACTGAAGGGGAGGAGCAGGCGCTCCGCTTCTTTGGCAAGCCAAGTGCCGAAGGTCAGTATAAGTCCTAAGCCGATATTTGACCAATAGTTATGGATTCCCTGGCGCCCGCCGGCAGATTGCGGCAGTGTTCGATCCGCCCTGATCATGGCAAAATGCGAGACTCTGGGAACTCCCTCAATGCTTCGCTTCCAGCCAATTTGGGCCGCGGCCCGTGTCGACGAGCAATGGAACGCTGAGGGGTGCGGCGCCCTCCATTTCTTCCCGGACCAGGCGCTCCAGTGCATCCAGTTCGTCGTCGGGCGCCTCGAAGACCAATTCGTCATGGACCTGCAGCAGCATCACACTCTTGAGGCCCTCGCGTGTCATTCGTGCGGCAACCCGGATCATGGCAATCTTGATCAGGTCCGCGGCAGAACCTTGGATCGGCGTATTCTGCGCCGTTCGTTCGCCGAATGCGCGGATGTTGAAATTCTTGTCCCGGAGCTCCGGGATGTACCGTCGCCGGCCGAATAGCGTCTCCGCGTAGCCGTGCGTGCGGGCTGATTCCACCGCGGTATCGAGGTAGGCGCGGATGCCGGTGAAGCGCGTGAAGTATTGGTCGATGAAGTCGCGCGCCTCTTGGTGGGTGATGCGCAGTTGCTGCGACAACGCGTGCGCGCCCTGGCCGTAGATCGTGGCAAAGTTGATGGTCTTGGCTCGACTCCGCATCTCCGCCGTGACCTCCTCGGGCGCCACGCCGAAGATGAGCGCCGCGGTTTGCCGATGAATGTCCCCGCCTGCCCGAAACGTCTCGATGAACGCGCGATCGTTCGACAGGTGCGCCAACAGCCGCAGTTCGATCTGTGAGTAGTCGGCGCTCATCATGGTCCACGAGCGCCGGGGAACGAATGCTCGCCGGATCTCCCGCCCCAGCGGCGTTCGCACGGGAATGTTCTGCAGATTCGGATCGCTCGAGGACAGGCGGCCCGTGGCGGCCACGGTCTGATTAAACGATGTGTGCAACCGGCCCGTCGCGGGGTTGACGAGCGTCGGGAGCGCTTCGATGTACGTGCTCTGAAGCTTCGCCAACTCCCGGTACTCCATGATCAGCGCGGGCAGTTCGTGTCCCTCCTCCGCAAGCCGCTCCAACACGCTCGCATCGGTCGATGCTCCCGTCGCCGTCTTCTTCAGCACGGGCAGCTGCAGCTTCTCGAAGAGAACTTGCCGCAACTGCGCGTTCGAGTTGATGTTGAACTCCTCGCCCGCCACTTCGTAGATGCGACGCTCGACCCGTTGCCGCTCCCGCCCGAGCTCCGTCTTCATTCGCGCGAACGCGGCAACGTCAATACTGATTCCGGCCGATTCCATGGCGGCGAGAACCGGGATGAGGGGCATCTCGATGTCGCGGAACAGCCGCACGGCGCCCCGCTGTTCCATCTGCTCCCTGAACAGCGCGGCGAGG
>JAGWRB010000072.1 GCA_028876725.1 Gemmatimonadota bacterium | reverse complement strand
GGAAGCTGGTGTTCGAGCGCAGGAGCCCGTCGGTGCCGCTCAGCACCTGCTGGGAGAGGCTCGTCTGCCCGATCGTGGGCCGTTCGGTGGTGAACCGCACGGCGCCGCCGATGTAGCTCCCCCACTGGCTCGACGCCGGCCCCTTGATGACTTCCACGTTGCCCAGGGTCGCGTAATCGATGTCGTCGAGGACCGTGGTGCCCGTGGCGTCGGTGACGGGCAGATCGTTTAGGAAAACCTGATAGCCGAGCCCGTTGGCATTGGGGCTGTTGCCGCTGGTGCTGGGGTAGTAGCCGCGTATGGTGATGCGCGCGCCGCCGAAATCCGTGCGGCTCTGCATGAACAGCCCCGGCACGGCGTTGATGGACGTCTCGAGGTTGATCCCGTTGCCGCGCTCGAGATCCGGGTGCGTGAGCACCGCCGTGGAGGGCTCCGGCTTGTTGGCCACCACCTGCACGCCGGGGAGTGCCGTGGCCGAGGGCGTGAGCTCGATGACCAGCGAATCGCCGCCGTTCACGGCCACGTCCTTGGCCACGTAGCCCGTGCGCGAGACGTTGATGCGCGCCACCGCGGTGGGCGAGGTGAACGTGAAGGTGCCGTCGGCGCCGGTGTTGGCGCCCAGCGCCGTGCCCGGCACATGCACCGTGGCGCCCACGACGGCGGCGCCCGACTGTTGGTCCACGACTTTGCCGGATATGATGACCTGCGCCTGCAGTGCGGCAGGAAGAAGTACGAGCGACAGGACCGACCACAGCTTCTTCATGAAGAGGTCCTCGGGACCGGCCACGGGCCGCCCGGACGGGGTGAAGGAGACGGTGCGGATTCGGGCGCGACGGCGCGCCCGAAAGGGGATACGCGCCGCGCCCAGCGACCGTTGTAATCTTCGTGACAGGTTGGCGACAGGCAACCCCGGGGGCTTCCATCCGGTTGCCGGACAACGGGATACCAGACTCGGCCGGGTTGAACCCCGGAGCCCGCGCGTCTAGATTCCGACCCTCGCACCGCTGGAGACGTGGCCGAGAGGCTGAAGGCGGCGGTTTGCTAAACCGTTATAGGGCCTTAAAGCCCTATCGAGGGTTCGAATCCCTCCGTCTCCGTTCGACATGTCCGTCCCCCGACTCCGTTTCGCTCCCAGCCCTACCGGGTACCTCCACGTCGGCGGGGCCCGCACCGCCCTCTTCAACTGGCTCTACGCCAGGAAGTACGGCGGCCAGTTCCTGCTGCGCATCGAGGACACCGACAAGGCGCGGAGCACCGACGAGAGCACCCGCGCCATCTTCGAAGGGCTCGAGTGGCTCGGCCTCACCTGGGACGAAGACGTCGTCTATCAGGGCGCCAACCTCGAACGCCATCAGGTCGACGCGCGCCGCCTGCTCGATTCCGGCGCCGCGTACCGCTGCTTCTGCACGCGCGAGGAGCTGGATCAGCGCCGCGCCGAAGCCGAGGCGCGCAAGGAGCCGTTCAAGTACGATCGCCGCTGCGACGCGCTGCCCGCCGCTGAAGTCGAGCGCCGAGTGGCCGCCGGCATGCCGTTCACCATCCGATTCCGCGTCCCCGACGGAACGACGAGTTGGGACGACATGGTGCACGGCACGATCAGCTTCCCCAACAAGGACATCGAGGACTTCGTCATCCTCCGCTCCGACGGGACGCCGATCTACAACCTCGCGGTCGTGTCCGACGACATCGCCATGCGCATCACAATTGTGATGCGCGGCGACGACCACATCTCCAACACGCCAAAGCAGATCATGCTCTACCGCGCCCTGGGCGCGGAGCTGCCCACCTTCGCGCACCTGCCCATGATCCACGGGCTGGACGGGAAGAAGCTGAGCAAGCGCCACGGCGCCACCGCCGTGGGCGACTACCAGCACATGGGGATCCTGCCGCAGGCGATGCTCAACTTCCTGGCGCTCCTCGGCTGGTCGCCCGGGAACGACATCGAAGTGATGACCGTGCCGCAGATGATCGAGCTGTTCAGCGCCGACGGGCTGCTCAAGAAGGCCGCGGTCTTCGACACCGCCAAGCTCGAGTGGATGAACGGTCAGCACCTGAGCCTGCTCTCCAGCGCCGACATCGAGCCGCGCGTGACGCCCGCCATCGTAAGGGCCGGGCTGGCGACGGCCGGCGAGCTGGCCGCGAAGCGCGACTGGTACCTGGCCCTGCTCGATCAGCTCAAGGTGCGCTCGCGCACGATCGACGACATCGTGCGCCAGGCAGAGCCGTATCTCAAAGACGACATTACCTACGATCCGGCGGCCGAGGCCAAGCAGTGGAAGGACCGGCCGGCCACGGCCGATCTGCTGCGCGCAGCCGGCGACGCGCTGAAGGCGCTGCCGGCGTGGGAGCCGCCGCTCATGGAAGAGGCGCTGCGGGCGCTGGCCGAGGCGCGCGGACTGGCGGGCGGCAAGGTGTTTCAGCCGCTGCGCGTGGCGCTCACCGGGCTCTCGGTGAGCCCCGGGATCTTCGACGTGCTCGTGCTGCTGGGGCGCGAGCGCTCGCTGGCGCGGATCGACGCGGCGGTGCGACACCTGGCTGGGTGAAATCGCGCAACGTCAGGTGAATCCGCACCTTACGTCGGAAAAAACATGTGTTGACCCTTTTCCGCGCTCAGGCGTACATTCTTTTTGAACGCGGAAATCGCCGACGTTCCCCCAACACGCTCGGTGCCTCCGCCGCGGACGAGGCCTGGCAGATGACAGAGCCACTAACCCAGCTGGAACGGCGGGTCTATCACTACCTGATAGACTTCCTTGCCGAGCACACGTACCAGCCAAGCATTCGCGAAATCGCGAAGAAGTTCCGCATCAAGTCCACCAAGACGGTGTCGGACCTGCTGCACTCGCTGGAGTCGAAGGGATTCATCCAGCGCGATGAATCGAGGTCGCGCGGCGTGCACATCTTCGGCTTCGCGGCGGCGGGCAGGACGCAGCCGGTGCCGGTGATCGCGGCGGCGACGCTGAGCGACGCGTCGGCGCCGCGGCGCACGGAGCGCTACATCACGATGGACCGCCGGTTCCTGCCGAGCGACGACGTGATGTTCATGCAGGCGGCCGACGACGCGATGTCGGGGCGCGGCATCATGGGCCACGACTACGTGATGCTGTCGCCGTCGGCGCGCGCGAAGGACGGCGACCTCGTGGCCGCGCGGGTGGGCGGACGCGCCGTGGTGCGGACGCTGACGCATCGCGGTGCGACGATCGTGCTCGAGGCCTCGGCGCCGAGCGTGGCGCCCATCGAGGTGGGCCCGGGCGACGACTTCGCGATCCTGGGCGTGGTGTGCGGCGTGTTCCGCGCGCTGCACGAGGTGGAGCCGGAGCCCGAGCCGCGGAATCACGAAGAGGAGCTGGAGCCGGCAGGGGTCTGAACGACTACGGTGGGCAGTTGGCAGTGGCTAGTGGGCAGTCGGCAGTGGGCAGTGGGCAGTCGGCAGTGAACTGCCCACCGCAAACTGCGCACTGCTCACTGGCTCAACGTGAACTCGAGTCTGCAGCGGCGCCGCTCTTCTTCCGTTCCTGCTGCTCGTGGATCTTCTCGTTCCGCTCGCGGATGCGCTTCACCGCGGCCTTGAACTCGTCTTCCGTCACCTGCAGGTGTCCCTGGAACAGGACGTCGGCGCGGATCTGGTCGTCGAACCGGCCGTGGATTGACGGATTCGCCTGGATCTTGAGCGGGAGCAGCGCGAACAGCGCGTTCGGGATCATGAACTTCCCGAGCTGAATGCCCTGCTGATCCCACCCGTACTTCTTGCCGTCCTTGGTGGTGATCGTCCAGTCGCCGGGCTTGCGCTCGTGCGACGCGGCCTCGAGCGAATCGATATACATCCCGTAGAGATCGGCGATGATGCTGTCGATTTTTTCCGCGGGCGTCTTGGTGGGCATGGCGAAGTAGCCCTGCGGCGTCACCTTGATTCGGCTGTCGGGCACGGCGGGCACGAGGCCGGTGGCGGCGCCGGCGCCGCCGGAGACGCCGAGCCCGTTGCCCGTGCCGCCGGCGGCCTGGGCGGGCGCTTCGGCCTTGGGGAGCGGCGGCGAGATCTGCGTGGGGATCGTCGTCGGCGCGATGAGCGGGGCCGGTGCGCCGCCCTTGGGCCGGGCGCGCCTGGGCGCCTGCGCCGAGGACGACGCCGGTGGCGGCGGCACCACGCGCACGAAGTGCACTTCCTCGGGCTTGATGTGCTCGGCGGTGGAGAACCCGACGAGCACCCCGATAGGATAGCGGAACACCATCTGCGCGAGCAGCAGCACCACCGCCACGTGAATGACGATGGACGCCGCGAGCCCGGCGCCGGTGCGCTCCTTCTTGAACCGCGCTCTCACGCGACCCCGGCGGTGAGCGCCTGCAGCACGCGTCCGGCGCGTTGCGCGGCCTCGGCGAGGCGTTCCGGTCCGGTGATGAACGAAACGCGGAAGAACCCTTCGCCGCCCTGACCGAAGCTGGAGCCCGGGAGGACGATCACGCCCTCGTCGTCGAGCAGGCGTTCGGTGAACACGGCGCTGGGGATGCCCTCGGGGAGCGGGACCCAGAGGTACATCGTGGCGCGGGGAGATTCGACCTCGAAGCCGGCGGCGCGGAACGCGGCGACGGCGGCGTCGCGCCGCTCGCGGAACACGGCCACGTTGCCGGGCACCCACTCGTCGTAGCTCTCGATGGCGGCGACGGCGGCCGCCTGCACCGCCATGAATGAACCCGTATCGACGTACATCTTGACCTTGGCCAGGCTGGCGGCGAACTCGGGCTTCGCCACGGCCCAGCCCGTGCGCCAGCCGGTCATGTTGTACGTCTTGGACATCGAGTGGAACTCGATGGCCACGTCGCGCGCGCCGTCGATCTCGAAGATGCTGGGCGGGACGTAGCCGTCGTAGGCCAGCTCGGAATACGCGTTATCGTATACGAGCAGCAGGTCCAGCTCGCGGCACCGGCGCACCACGCGTTCCAGGTAGTCGCGCGGGGCCACGGCGCCGGTGGGGTTGTTCGGGTAGTTGAGATACACGATGCGCGCGCGGCGCAGCACGTCGGCCGGCACCTCGTCGAGTTCGACGAGGAAGTTCGTCCGCGGGCGCAGCGCGTAGCGGTACACCTCGCCCCCGGCGAGCAGGGTGCCGCCGGCGTACGAGTTGTAGCCCGGCTCGGGGACGATCGTCGCCTGGCCCGGGTCGACGTACGCGAGCGCCAGGTGCGAGATGCCCTCCTTGCTCCCCAGCAGGGGGACGATCTCGGTCATCGGGTTGAAGCGCAGGTGGAAGCGCTTCGCCATCCACGACGCCACCGCCTCGCGGAAGTCCACCAGCCCGAGGCCGAAGCCGTAACGGTTCATGGCGGGGATCGCGGCCGCCTCGGCGAGGCGCCGCTGCGCGGCGGGCGGGGGCATGAGGTCCGCGTCGCCGGGCCCGAGATCGATCACGTCCACCCCGGCGGCCAGCAGCTCCCGCTTGCGCTGCGGCACGCGGGCCATGGCGTATTCGGGAAGCGTGTTCAGTCGGCGAGCGGGGGTTGGCACGTTACGAATGCATCCTCACGGGATTGCGAACACGGCTGAAGCCCGGCACCTCGATTTCTACCTCGTCGCCGGGGGCAAGGGTCCCGACCCCTGCCGGCGTGCCGGTGAGCACCAGGTCGCCGGGCTCGAGCGTCATCACATTGGAGATATACGCGAGCAGGGCCGGAATCGTGAAGA
Source organism: Gemmatimonadota bacterium (assembly GCA_028876725.1). Lineage (GTDB taxonomy): Bacteria > Gemmatimonadota > Gemmatimonadetes > Gemmatimonadales > Gemmatimonadaceae > JAGWRI01. Next base: position 7,171 of record JAGWRB010000072.1, on the reverse strand, counting down.
CCATCAGCGACGCCGACGCCTGCTGGCGCTCCTGCCCATTCACCCGCGTGACCACCGAGAGCGTGCCGAGGTCGGCGGGCGGCGCCTTGGGCGCCCCCACCGGACAGAAGGTGTCGAACCCCTTGGCGCGGGTCCACTGCGAATCGGACCGCTGAAGGTCGCGGGCCGTCACGTCGTTCGCGGCGAGCACGCCCGACACCGCGGCCGCGGCATCGGCCGCCGTGGCGTGGCGCAGGGGCTTGCCGATGAGCACGCCGATCTCCCCCTCGTACTCGATCTGCTTGGACATCGCCGGGAGCACGATGGGTTGCCCGGCGGCGATGAGCGACGACGGCGGCTTGAGGAAGATCAGCGGTTCCTTGGGAACCTCGTTGCCGAGCTCCTTGGCGTGCTCGGCGTAGTTGCGCCCCACGCAAACGATTTTGGAGGGGCGCGGAAAGGGGAGTGAGGGGGTATCGGGCATACTCCCGAATCTAGCGCCGGCTCGCACGGGCGGCTAACTAGCGAATGTGACGCACAACGGAGGGACCATGGGTTTGCGTCGTCCGCTGGTCATTCTCGGCGCAGTCGGGATTCTCGCGGCGTGCCGGAATTCTCCCGTCCAGGTCGTTGCCCCCGGTTACACGCTCGTCGGCACCTGGCAGGCGGGATCACCCGATCCTGCCAAGTTCTTCGCCAGCGACACGGGGACGCTGTTGATTGTCCCCTGCCTGCGAATCCAGAGTGGTCCCGTTGAACTCGACGACTCCCTCCGATTCGCGACTGTTGGAAGCGTCGTGTACGCGGGCGGGTTCGAAACGTTCAACCAGGGGGACACCGTCTCGATCACGGGGCGCGCCGGAAGCCGGTCGGTGACTGTTTCCGCCCGATCGACTCCGACCTACACCCTGTACGCGACGTCGTCGCCGCTGCCCGCGACCGCGGTAACCTGCAACCAGTAGCCAGGTATCCCGTTTCGCCAGGAGGACGGCCCGGTTCCCGGCGGTCATCCGTGGGCGTAGAACGCCCGAACCGCCGGGAGCAGGTCTTCCCACGCATCGCTGATCCGGTGGGCTGGTGGGAGCCCACGCAACAGCTCCGCCCCGTACCGCGCCGTCACGACGCGTGAGTCGGCGATCACCACGGCCCCGCGGTCGGTGCTCGAGCGAATCAACCGCCCGAATCCCTGTTTGAGCTTGAGCGCCGCGTCGGGGATCATGTACTCCTCGAACGCGTCCCCCCCGTGCTCGGTGATCGCTTCGCAGCGCGCGGCGGTGAGCGGCTCAGTGGGCACGCGGAATGGGAGCTTGGCGATGAGCAGGGCGCGCAGCGGATCCCCCGGCACGTCGACGCCCTCCCAGAACGAGGTGGTGCCGAGCAGGATCCCGCGCCCCGATTCCTGAAAGCGCGTGAGCAGGCGGTCGCGGGCGTCCTCGCCGTGCACCAGCAGCGGCCACCGGCGCTCCACGCTCTTCGCGCGCAGCAGTTCGGCCGCGCGCCGCACTTCGCGGTGACTCGTGAACAGCACGAAGACGCCGCCGTCGGCCGCTTCCGCCAGGTCGGCCACGATGCGTGACACCGCGTGCGCGTGGCGCTCGACGTCGCGATTGGGCGCCGGGACGTCGGTGGGAATGGCGAGCAGCGCCTGGCGCTCATAGTCGAACGGGGACGGCAGAATGCGCGTCACCGGTTCCAGCTCCGACGCCGTGAGCCCCAGGCGACCGGACATGAAGTGGAATTCGCCATCGGTGGCGAGCGTGGCGCTGGTGACGACGGCGGTCGTCACGCGGGCAAACAGGTCGTCGCGCAGAATGGGCGCGAGATCGAGGGGCACGCTCGACACGGCCACAGCGCGTTCGCGTCCGCGCGATTCGATCCACCGCACGGTTTCGGCGCCGGGGCGCGGGTCGAGCGCCTCGCGCAGCGCGTCGCCGGCGCCCTGCAGGCGGCGCGACACGGCGCGAATCTCGCCCACGAGCTGGCCGGTGTCTTCGGCGCGCTCGCTCCCTTCGAGGCGCTCGCGCACCATCTCGAGCCCCTCATCGATGAGCGCGAGGTCGCCGAGCGAATTCTCGAGCGCCACGCGCAGCCCGCCGCGCCATACCGGGTGCGTAGCGAAGTCGTCGGTGAGGCGCATGACGAGCCCGCCCGACTGCGCCAGCAGTTCGTCGAGCAGATCGAAGAGCACGGCGGTCTTGTCGCGCGACGCGCGCACGGCGGGCTCGAGGCGCTGGGTGATGAGGTCGAGACTGGCCTCGCCCAGCAGGTCGCGCCCGCGCATGAGCCGCTGCACGAGCGTCGGCAGCAGGCCGCGCCCGCGCCGCTCGAGGCGGTTGAAGAGACGCGTGAGGCCGCGGCGCGTGACGCTCGACCCCAGGTGCGCGGCGGCCGCGTCTTCGAGGTGGTGCCCTTCGTCGACGACGATGCGCTTGTACGACGGAAGCACCGCGGCTTCTTCCCAGTTCTGCGACGCGCGCCGCACGGCGATGTCGGCGAGGAGCAGGTGGTGGTTCGCCACGACCACGTCGGCCTGCGCGGCGGCGCGGCGCGCCTTGAACAGGAAGCAGTTCTCGAAGTGCGGGCACTGCAGGCGCGTGCACAGATCGGATTCGGCGGCGACCTCGTCCCACACCTCGGGCGAGGGCTGTGTCGCGAGGTCGGCCAGCGAACCGTCGGCGGTGCGTTTGGCCCAGGCGTTCAGCGCGTCCAGCTCCTCCTGCACCTCGTCTTCGAACAGCGACGAGCCGGACGCGCGCGCCTGATCGAGGCGCGCCAGGCACAGGTAGTTGCGCCACCCTTTGAGCAGGGCGAAGCGCACCTTCTGATCGGCGAGCGCGCGCGCGAGGAAGGGGAGATCCTTCCGCACGAGCTGTTCCTGCAGGTTGATGGTGTTGGTGGACACCACCGTGCGTTCGCCATTGGCGGCGGCCCAGCGCAGCGCGGGCACGAGGTAGCCGAGCGACTTGCCGATGCCGGTACCGGCCTCGATGAGCGTGATGCCCCCGTCGTTGTACGCCTCGGCGATGAGGCGGGCCATGTCGCGCTGGGCGGGGCGGTCTTCGAAGCGCGCGTGCGCGCGGGCCACGGGGCCGCCGGCGCCGAGGTCGGCGGCGACGAGATCGACGTCGAGGCGGGCGGCCGCGGCCGCGCGCGGGACCTCGACGACGACGTACACCTCGGTCGCTTCGTTGTTGACGATGGCAAATCCGATGCCGTCGTCGTGCAGGCGCGCGGCGACGGCCAGGTCGGCGTCCGACGGCTCGAGCAGCCCCGAGGGGTGGTTGTGCACGAGCAGCTCGCCGCGCTGGGCGAAACCCGGGAGCGCCAGCACCTTCGTGACGTCGCCGCGCGCGACGACGCGGGCCGTCTGGAGCACGCCGTCGCCGTCCTCGCTGCAGACGAAGCAGACTTCGCGTCCGCCCGCGAGCCGGATGGCCGCGCGCAGCGCGGCGGCCACCTTGGGGCTCGGGCGCGATTCGGGCATGCCACAAAATAGCCGGTGCCCGGGGGCGCCGCGCCGTGTCCTCGACGGCGCGCGGCGATCAGGTCTTCAGCGGCTTCCGCTTGGCGGCCGGGAAGAGGACGTTGTTGAGAATGAGGCGGTAGCCCGGCGAGTTCTTGTGCAGGGAGAGATCGGTGGGCGGATTGCCGATGGCGTGCTCGGGGTCTTCGGGGTCGTGGCCGCCGTAGTAGGTCCACGTGCCCTTGCCGTAGTCGCCGTGAATGTACTTCACCCAGGGCGTGCCTTCTTCGAACGCCAGCACGACGTCCGCGGGCTTGAGCGTGGCCTTCGTGAAGCTGGTGGTGACGCCGTAGAAGTCGTTGATCACGCTGCGGTGGTCCTGCACCAGCATCGAGGCGACGGGATCGAACTTGGCGCTGAAGTTGAACAGCGTGAACGTCCCCAGCGGCTGGCGGCGCGCCGGGTCGTTGACCTGGTGCCCGTCGATGTCGCTCATCGAGCTCACGTAGGGAGACGTTTCCAGATGGGCGTCGCGGAACGCCAGCGCGCGCGACCAGTCCATCTTGCGGTCGGCGTCGGGGTCCATGGGCGTGCCGTCGGAGAACGGCTGCGCGATGTCGACGTCGTGGGCGGCGAGCGCCAGATCGAGCGTTTCGGTGGCCCCGCACATCGCGAACAGGAATCCCCCGTTGGTCACGAACTGCCGGATGCGGTCGGCGACGTCCTTCTTGAGCGCCGGGACATTAGGAAAGTTATATTTCTTCGCGGTCTGCAGCGCCGTCTGCACCATCTGGATGAACCACGGAGCGTCGCGGTACCCCAGATAGAACTTGTTGAACTGCCCGGTGAAGTCCTCGTGGTGGAGGTGCAGCCAGTCGTACTTGCCCAGATCGCCGCGCTCCACCTCGTCGTCGTACACGGCGGTGTAGGCGATGCCGGCGTAGTTCAGGGCCAGCGTCACCGCGTCGTCCCACGGCGCGGCGTCGGGGGGCGTGTACACGGCGATGCGGGGCGCCTTTTCCAGCGGCACCGAATCCATGTTCGAATTCAGAATGAGCGAGCGCACCGAGGCCAGTTCCGCGTCGCTGATCCCCTGCACCGCCACCCCGGCGAGCGCCGCCTCCTTGCGCAGCTCCGGCACGTCGGGGAGCAGGAACGAACCGCCTCGATAGTTCAACAGCCACTCGGCCTTGAGCCCCATCTTCAGCGTGCCGAAGGTGAGCCCGTACGCCTTGAGATGATCCGACTGGGCGTCGTCCATGGGCACCAACAGCTGTCCGCCCTCGGGAAGCCAGGCGCCCAGCCGCACCACGCGCGACCCCACCGCCATCAGCGCCGCCTGGCGCATCCACTCGCGCCGCCTCATGCCCACACTCCGCGTGCCCGCATGGTCACGATCACCGTCCTCCAGGCCCCGTCGCGCCGCCGCCGGGAATGGCCCGCCGCGCCAGCTCCAGCTCGCGCCGCGCCTGCGGCACCAGCGCGCTCTCGGTATAGGTCAGAATGAGGTGTTCCAGATGCTTCACCGCGCCCGCCGCGTCGCCCGCGCGGCGCAGCGTCCGCGCCCACGAGAGCTCCGCGCCCGGCGCCTCAGGGGAATCCGCATACTGCGCGAGAATCCGCGACCAGAGCGCCACGGCGCCCGCCGTGTCGCCGCGGGCCGCCTGAATCTGCGACGCGAGGCCGAGCATCGCCGACGTGGCGTCGGGGTGACGCGGCGCCGCGGCGACGAAGGCGTCCGCGGCGCGCGCCGAATCCAGCCGCGCGAGCGCGAGGAACGCCGCCCCGACGTCGGCGGCGCTGTCTTCCTTCATGCGCGTGATGAGGCCCAGCGTTTCGGCCAGCGCGGGTGACGCGTCGGTGGAGTTTCGCAGAATGGCGCGCGCGCCGGCCAGATTCCCCTCGTACAGCGCCAGCCACCCGGCGGCATCGCTGGAATCGGCGTCGGCCCCAGCGCTGTCGAGCGCCGCGCGTGCGCGCGGCAGATCACCCGCGCGCACCCAGCCGAGCGCCACCGACCGCTCGAGCGCAGACCGCTGCAGCGGCGACATCACGTGGGCGAATGCGTTCACGAGCGCCTGCGCCTCGGCGGGCTTTCCGTACGTCGAGAGCGCGCGGACGCGCAGCGGGAGCACCGTGGCGGCCGCGCGCGCGGAATCGAGCCCCGCCGAGGGCGCGAGCGCGAGGGCGCTCTTCGGGTCGCCCGCATTGAGGGCCGCGGTGGCCGCGCGCAGCGCGAGCGCGGGGTCGTAGTGCCAGCGCAGCGCCGCGACGAGCGCGTCGCGCACCAGCGGCCACTCCTCATCGGCTTCGGCGCGCTGGGCGAAGTCGAGCCAGGCGCTCACGCTGCCGCTGTCGGGGGGAAGCTCGCGCAGGGCCGACCAGGCCTCATTGGGCGCGCCCCAGTTCATTTCCAGCTCGGCGAGCGCACGCCGCGCGCCCACGTCCACGGGAAGCGACAGGAAGATCGCGCGAATGCCGTCGCGCGCGGTCTCGGGCGCCGGCGTGAGCGAGAACGCGGCGGCCTGATCGAGGTCGGGAGCCGCGGCCAGTGCGCCGCGCCAGGCGGTGGCCGAGGGCTCCCACTGCCCCAGCGCGGCCCGCGACTGGGCCAGCTCCATCTGCAGGGACGACGTGGTGCCGAGCGCGGTGCCGGCCATCTGAATTATTGAATCAGCCGCCGCGGCCTGCCCGCGTTCGAGGAGCAGCCGTGAGTATTCGCGATACGGATCGGGCGTGCCGGGCAGCGCCTTCACCCAGGCGTCAAAGCTGCGCCGCGCGTCGTCGGGGCGCGCGAGCATGGTGTATGCGCGAAGCTGAATCGTGCGGTAGACGGGCTCGCGCGGATACAGGCCGATGAGCGAATCCACGGGCGCGAGCACCGAGTCGGTGGACCCGATCTCGGCGTACGCGCGCTCGAGCCCGAGCATCGCGTTCACGCGGTCGCCGGGCGAGGCGAGCGCCTGGCGATACAGGGCCGCGGCCTCGCGGTACTTCCCCGCCCCCTCGGCGTCGAGGGCGCGGTAGAAGGCCGACGTATCGGACTGCTGCGCGCGGGCCGCCGCGGGCAGCAGCATCGCCAGGGCGATGAGAACACTACGGACGCGCGCCGCCACCGTTGATCCGTTTGAAGTATTCCAGTATGGCCCGGCGCTCGTCAGCCGAGAGCCCGCGCAGCTCGTCCCAGGTGGGCGGGCGATATTTCACCGCGCTCTTCCCCGATTGGAGCGTGCTGCCCGGGGTGAACAGCTTCGGGTTCACCGCCGATTGGGCCTCGCGTTTGCCCGTATCGTCGCGCTCGTCCTTCTGGAGCGAGCGGCCGGCGTCGAGCATGTGCTGCAGCAACTGCTCCTGCCGGGCCACGGTGGCGGCGTCGATGCGCCCCTGATCGAGCGCCTGCGCCACCGCGCGCGCTTCGCGAGCGAGCTGGGCGGCGCGGTCGCCGCCCGCGTCGTCGCTCATGTCGTCGAGCTGCTGCGACAAGCGGCGCTCCTGATTGGCGAGCATGCGCGCGGTGGCCTCGGCCTGCGGGCTGAGCTGCGGCTGACCCGCCATGGGGAGCAGACCGGCGGCCTGTGCATTGATGGCCCCCTGCTTCTTGGCCGCCTCCTGCAGCTGCTGCAGCATCTCGGCGAATCCCGAGGCCGAGGAGGCCATGTTGGCGCGCTGGCGGTCGCGCGCGAGCGCCGCAGCAGCACGGTCGAGCGCGTCCGCGGCATCGCCCATGGC
>JAGWRB010000071.1 GCA_028876725.1 Gemmatimonadota bacterium | reverse complement strand
GTCGCCGCCGCTCAGGCCGCCCGCGACCGCTCCGCCGCCGAACTCGACGACGCCCGCGCGCGCTTCCTCCCCTGGCTCAGCCTCGACGGCACGCTCAATCATTACGAAAAACCGATGATCGTCGCCCCGCTGCACGGGCTCGATCTGCGCCACCCGCCGCTGTTCGATCGCACGCCCTACCAGGCAGGCCTGGCGCTCAACTGGACGGTGCTCGACTTCGGCAAGCGCGCCGCCCAGGTCCGTGCCCAGCGGGCGTTGCGCGACGCCGCCGGCGACGCGCTCTCCGGCGCCGAGCAGCAGCTCATGGCGGGCACGGTCCATGCCTATCTCGCCGTGCTCGACGCGCGCCAGCTCCTCGAGGCGCAGGATCGCCTCGTCACCGCGCTCGACGCCGCCCGCGCGCGCACGGCGCAGCTCGAATCCCAGGGCAAGGCCGCGCGCGTCGACGTCCTGCGCATGGACGCCGAAGTGCAGCGCGCCCGCGCCGATCGCATCACGGCCGCCGCCCAGCTCGATGTCGCCGAGCGGCAGCTCGCGCAGTTCGCCGACACCTCCTACGACGCCGTCCACGGCGCCAAGCTCGATGCCCTCACACTCACCGACTCCTCGGCGGCGCTCGACACGTCCAGCGCCCACCGCGCGCAGCTCGTGGCCGAAGCCCGGCGCGCGAGCAGCGACGTGCAGCAGACAGAGGAGCAGGCGCAGGCCGCCCGCGCCGGAGTGGCCGCGGCCCGCGCCACCTGGCTGCCCACGCTGCAGATGCAGGGCGCGTACGTGGACCGCGGCCGGTGGACGGGCAACTACAGCGCGGAGTGGCAGGTCGGCGTCGCGATGTCGTACCCGGTGTTCACGGGCGGCAGTCGCACCAGCACGGTGCAGCGCGCCGACGCCAACGCCCGCGCCGCGGCGGAACAGGTGCGCGCCGCGCAGCTCGACGTCGAGCGCCGCGTGGACCAGAACCTGGCAGCCCTCAATGAAGCGCGCGCCCGCGTGACCGCGCTCGAGACCGCCGTCGCGCAGACACAGGAAGTGGAACGCATCGAGAAGCTCGCGCTCGACGTGGGCACGGTGGTTCAGTCCGACTATCTCGACGCCGAAGCACGCCTGTATTCGACGCAGGCGGGGCTCATTCGGGCCCGGCACGCCGAGATCGGCGCGCGCGTCGATCTGGCCCGCACCCTTGGCGAGCTCTCGCGCAGCTGGCTCGCCCGCAACGTGGAGTCTCAGCCATGAACCGCAAACGCATCGTGCCCGCCGTCGTCGTGCTGCTCGCCGCCGCCGCGGCGGTGTATTTGTTGGTCTTCCGGCGCACCGCTGGCGCCGCCGAGCGACCCGTATCGGGCACCGTCGAAGCCACGGAAGCCGATCTCGGCTTCCAGGTGCCCGGACGCATCGCCGAGGTGCGAGCGCACGAGGGCGATCGCGTGAAGGCCGGCGACACGCTCGCCGTGCTCGATCGCACCGATCTCGCCGCGCGTCAGGCGCAGGCCCGAGCCGCGCTCGCTGCCGCGCGCGCCGTGCTCACCGAACTGGAGCGCGGCGCGCGGCGCGAAGAGCTGGTGCAGGCCCGCGACGCCGACAGTGCCGCCGCCGCGCGACTCGCCGACGCGCAGCGCGACTTCGATCGCGTGCAGACGCTCTTCCAGGGCGGCGCCGTCTCGCGCGAGGCGTTCGACAAGGCGAGCCTGGCGCTCGACGTCGCGCGCAGCGCGCGGTCCCAGGCCGACCAGCAGCTCGCGCTCGTGCGCGCCGGCCCGCGCCCGGAGAAGATCGCCGCCCAGCGCGCGCTCGTGCGTCAGGCCGAGGCCGCGGTACAGCAGGCCGACGCCGCGATGGACAACGGCGTGATCCGCGCGCCGTTCGACGGCGTGGTCACTGTGCGCGACCGCGAGCCCGGCGAAACCGTGGGCGCGGGGACGCCCGTGCTCACCGTGATGAATCTGCGCGACCGGTGGGTGCGCATCTACGTGCGCGAAGACCGCATCGCCGCCGTGCGGCTGGGCGAGCCCGCCTCGATCTCGACCGACACGTACGCGGGCCGGACATATCCGGGCGCGGTGTCGTTCATCTCGAGCCAGGCGGAGTTTACGCCGCGCAACGTCCAGACCACCGACGAGCGCGTGAAGCTCGTCTACGCGGTGAAGGTGCGCGTTACCGGCGACACGGCCACGTACGATCTCAAGCCGGGGATGCCGGCCGACGTGGCGCTGGGGGGCGCGGCGAAGTGAGCGCCGGCGCGCGGCCCGACGGGCCGGCCATTGCGCTGCGCGGTCTGCGGCGCGTGTTCGGCGGCACCGTCGCGGTCGACGGGCTCTCGTTTGAGATCGCGCGGGGCGAGCTGTTCGGCCTCGTCGGTCCCGACGGCGCGGGCAAGACGACCACGCTGCGCATGCTCGCCGGCGTGCTGCCGCCGTCGGCGGGCGATGCCCTGGTCGGCGGCGTGAGCGTCGGACGCGACCCGGAACGGGTGAAGCACCACATCGCGTACATGTCGCAGCGCTTCGGCCTCTACGCCGATCTCACGGTGCGCGAGAACCTCGACTTTTACGCCGACCTGTACCGCGTCCCGCGCGCCGAGCGCCCGGCGCGCCTCGAACGGTTATATCAATTTTCAAATCTCGGCCCGTTCGAGCGGCGGCTGGCCGGCCAGCTCTCGGGCGGCATGAAGCAGAAGCTCGGCCTCAGCTGCGCGCTCATCCACCAGCCCGAGATCCTGCTGCTCGACGAGCCCACGTTCGGCGTCGACCCCATCTCGCGGCGCGACCTCTGGCTCATCGTGCACGAGATGGTCGCGCAGGGGGTCACGGTGCTGGTCACCACGGCGTACATGGACGAGGCCGAGCGGTGCGACCACGTCGCGCTCCTCGACCGCGGGCGCATCGTGGCGCTGGACACGCCCGCGGCGCTCCAGCGTTCGCTCGCCGGATCGATGGTGGCGGTGCAGGCGTCCGATCCGCGGGCGGCGCTCCGCGTGCTCCAGAACGCCCCCGCCGCGCGCCACGCGGCGCTGTTCGGCGACACGGTCCACGTGGCGCTCGCGTCCCGCGCGGCCGATCTGCCGGTGATCCTCGCCGCGCTGGCCGACGCGGGCGTCCACGTGACCGAGACCCACGACCTCGAGCCCTCGCTCGAAGACGTGTTCATCCAGCGCGTCTCGGAAACGGTGCGCGACGCGGCGGTGCCCGCATGAACGTCGCCGTGGAGGTCCGCGACCTGACCCGCCGGTTCGGCGACTTCACGGCCGTGGATCGCGTGAGCTTCGACGTGCCGGAGGGTGAGATCTTCGGCTTTCTGGGGCCCAACGGCGCCGGCAAGACGACGACGATCAAGATGCTCACCGGCCTGCTGGCGCCCACGTCGGGCAGCGGCCGCGTGGCGGGGTTCGACCTGGCCACGGACGCCGAAGCCATCAAGCAGCGCATCGGCTACATGTCCCAGCTCTTTTCGCTGTACGCCGATCTCACGGTGGACGAGAACATCGCGTTCTTCGCCGGCCTTTACGACGTGAACGGCGAGCGGTTCGCGCGGCGCCGCGACTGGGTGCTGCGCATGGCCGGCCTCGCCGAGCACCGGCAGCAGCTCACCGGCGATCTCCCGCTGGGCTGGAAGCAGCGGCTCGCGCTCGGGTGCGCGGTGCTGCACGAACCGCCCATCCTCTTCCTCGACGAGCCCACGTCGGGCGTGGACCCCGTGTCGCGGCGCAGCTTCTGGGATCTGATCTACGCGCTGGCCGAGCGCGGCACCACGATCTTCGTGAGCACGCACTACATGGAAGAGGCCGAATACTGCAACCGGCTCGCGCTCATGAACCGCGGGCGCCTCATCGCGCTCGACCGCCCGGCGAATCTCCGTCGGCGGATGGCCGAGCCGATCCTCGAGATCGCCACCGACAACGGTCCCGCCGCGGTGCAGGAACTGCAGCACGCCCCGGGCGTCATCGAGGCGGCGATGTTCGGGCGCGCCGTGCATGTCGTGGTGCAGGACGAAGCGCACGCCCGCGCGGCTCTGCCGGCGTTCCTGTCGGCGCACGGGCTCCGCTGCGATCGTGTGACCGGCGTGCGTCCCTCGCTCGAGGACGTCTTCGTCTCGCTCGTGCGCCGCGAGGGCGGCGCGGTGGAGGGCTGACCGGTGCAACTCAGCCTCCAGCGGCTCCTGGCCATCGCGCGCAAGGAGGCCATCCAGCTCCGGCGCGATCCGCGCAGTCTCGGTATGGCGTTCGTGGTGCCCGCCGTGCTGATCGTCGTGTTCGGATACATGATCAGCTTCGACGTCCGCGACGTCAGAACCGCCGTGCTCGACCGCGATCGATCGGCGCAGAGCCGGGCGCTCGTCTCGGCGTTCGTGGCGTCGGGGCGCTTCGAGGTCACCAACCGGCTCGACGACGAATCGCAGATCGACGGACTGTTGAATCGCGGCGCCGTGCGCATGGTGCTCGTCATCCCGGTGGGGTTCGAGAAGGATCTCGCCGCGCGGCGTCCGGCGCCCGTGCAGGCCATCTTCGACGGCGCCGACGCCAACACCGCGTCCATCGCCATGAACTACGCGCAGGCCATCGTCGGCGCCTTCTCGGCCAGCGCCGTGCTCGGCGCCCGCGCCGTCCCGTATCCGGTCGCCGTGCAGAGCCGCGTGTGGTACAACGAGGCGCTCGAGAGCGCGAACATGATCGTGCCCGGGCTCGTGGCCGTGATCATGATGATCATCGCCGCCATGCTCACGGCGCTCACCATCGCCCGCGAGTGGGAGCGGGGCACCATGGAGCAGCTCGCCGCCACCCCCGTGCATCGCCTGGAGGTAATCGGCGGAAAGCTCCTGCCGTACCTCGTCATCGGGCTCGCCGACGTGACGGCGGCCGTGCTCCTCGGCATGTTCGTCTTCCACGTGCCCTTCCGCGGCAATCCCGTGCTGCTGGCGGGAATGGCGACGCTCTTTCTGCTCGGATCGCTGGGGCTGGGCATCTTCATCAGCGCCGCGCTCAAGTCGCAGCTTCTGGCCACCCAGCTCGCCATGGTGGTCACGTTCATTCCGTCGCTGCTGCTCTCGGGGCTCATCTTCGACATCGCGAGCATGCCCCTCCCGCTCCGCGTCATCACCATGGCCGTGCCGGCGCGCTACTTCGTGGTCGTGCTGCGCAGCATCTTCCTCAAGGGCGTGGGCGTGGCCGTGCTCTGGCGCCAGGGATTCGCCATGATCGTGTACGCGGCCCTGGGCCTGACCCTGGCGGTGCGGGCGTTCCGCAAGGAGATCGCGCCGTGAACGGCCGCATCATGAGCTGGACCCGCGTGCGGCAGATGCTGCGCAAGGAGTTCCGGCAGATGCTGCGCGACCCGCGCGCCCGGCGCGTGCTGTTCGCGGCCCCGATCATGCAGCTCATCGTCTTCGGGTATGCCGTGAACACCGACGTGCGCAACGCGGCGACGATGGTCGTGGATCACGACCAGACCTACGAATCGCGCGCCCTGGTGTCGGCGCTCACCGCCTCGGGCTACTTCCGCGTCACGGCGCGCAGCGACGAGCCGCGCGACCTCGTGCGCGCGCTCGACCGCGGCGACGCGCTCGTGGGGCTGGAGATCCCCCGCGGATTCGCCAAGGACCTCGGCGCCGGCCGGGAAGCGAACGTGCAGCTCCTGGTGGACGGCAGCTCCGCCAACACGGCCAACGTCGCGCTGGGGTACGCCACGCAGATCGTGTCGCAGTGGGGCGTCGATCATGGGCCCGGCGTCGCCGCCCTCGCCGGCGCCGTGCGCCCCGGCGTGGACTTTCGCGTACGCGCATGGTTCAATGAAAACCTGGAGAGCCGCGTGTACAACGTGCCCGCCGTGATCGGCACCATCGTGCTCCTCATGACCCTGCTGCTTACCTCCCTCGCCGTGGTGCGCGAGCGTGAGATCGGCACCCTGGAGCAGCTCATGGTGAGCCCGCTGCGCCCGTTCGAACTGATCGTCGGGAAGACCCTCCCGTCCGTGTTCGTGGCGTTCGTCGACCTCACGCTCATCACCGCCGTCTCGCTGCTCTGGTTCCAGATTCCCTTCCGCGGGAGCGCGGCGTTCCTGCTCCTGGGCAGCGTGTTCTACATCCTCACCGGCATCGGCCTCGGACTGTTCATCTCCACCGTGTCCAGCACGCAGCAGGAAGCGTTCATGTCGATGTTCTTCCTGTTCCTGCCGGCGATCATGCTCTCGGGGTTCATGTTTCCCATCGAAAACATGCCCCGGGTGCTGCAGTACGTGACCTATCTCGACCCGTTGCGCTATTTCCTGGAAATCGTGCGCGGCGTGTTCCTGCGCGGCGCGGGGTGGCGGATCCTGTGGCCGCAGGCGTTGGTGTTGGCGGGCATGGGCGCCCTGGTCATCACCGCGGCGACGCGGCGCTTCCGAAAGACGGCGGGGTAGGCGGAACGCGCTGGGCGATCACGTACACGTGCTGCTCGGGAAGCTGATCGTACTCCAGATGCCGGCACGCGGCGCCGGCCTCGGCGATGACGGCGAGCATCCGGGAAACGCCGAGCGTGCTGTAGTACATCGGCACCCCCATGGAGGCGTCGGTCTTGTCGCCGGGCGCGTCCAGCCCGCCGGCGGTGAAGAGGCACACGCCTCCCGGCGCCAGCATGGCCAGCAAGTGTTTTAACGTACGCTCATGGTCGGCCAGCGGCAGGTGCCAGAGGCTGTCCCAGGCCGAAATGAAGTCGTAGGGCTGGGGGGACGCCCACTCGCGCATGTCCGCGTGGTGGAACGTCACGCGCGGATGCCGCCGGCGAGCCAGCGCGATCATGCGCGCCGAGAGGTCCAACCCCTCGACCTCCAGCCCCCGCCCCAGGAGCAGGTCGATGAAGCGCCCGCTGCATCCGCAGCCGACGTCGAGCGCTCGCCCCCCGCGCGCGAGAAACGCCAGCGCCCGCTCGTGCGCCGCAATCCCGTTGCCCCGCGGGAACGACGCATCATCCCAGCGGTCGGCAATCCGATCGTAGCTCGCGGCGACGTCGCGTGGGTCCATCTCGGGCATCGGGCTACGCCAGCCCCGCTCCCCCCGCCGGCTCGGTCTCGAACCGCACCCCGACTCGCGCTCGCCGCCCGCGGCGCGCGAGCCGCTCGCCGATGAGACCGCACATCGCCATCAGTACAGCCCCCGGATCCACCCGCCGTCGACCGCCACCGACTGCCCGGTGATGTAGCTCGCGCGCTCCGATACCAGGAACGCCGCCAGCGCCCCGAACTCGCGCGGATCCCCCAGGCGCCCCATCGGAATCTGTCCCTCCGTTCGCGCCTGCACCTGCGCCAGCGGCACCCCTTCGCGCTCGGCGGTCGCCGCGTTCAGGTGCTCCACCCGCTCGGTCTTCGTGAACCCGGGCAGGATGCAGTTCACTGTCACCCCATCCTTCGCCACCTCCGTGGCCAGCGTCCGCGCGAACCCGGTCACCGCCGCCCGCAGGCTGTTCGACAGCATCAACCCGTCCACGGGCTGCTTCACGGTGATCGACGTGACGTTGAGCACGCGCCCCCATTTGCGTTCTCTCATGCCCGGCAGCACCCGGCGCGTGAGCTCCACGGTGCTGCGCAGCAGATTGTCCACGTGCTGCTGCCACAGCTCCCACGTCAGCTTCTCGAATGGCCCGCTCGGCGGACCGCCCGTATTGTTCACCAGAATGTCCACCGGCCCGAAGGCCTGCTCGGCGGCCCGCGCCACGGCCTCGATCCCCGCCGTCGTCGCCAGGTCCGCCGCCACCGCGCGCACGTCGGCCTTCGTCTCGGCGATGATCGCCTGCCGCGCGGCCTGCAGCTTCTCGTCGCGCCGCGCGCAGATCACCACCCGTGCGCCCTCAGCGGCCAGCTCCCGCGCCGTGGCAAAGCCCAGCCCGCTGCTCGCCGCGCAGACCACGGCGGTCCGGTTCTTCAGCCCCAGATCCATGGGTCAGCGCCGCAGATAGGCGTCGGTCTTGTTCAGCCAGTCCTGGCGCGGCGGATCGAAGATGTCCACATCGAGCGTGTCCTCCAGCGCCTCGGCCTTGTGCCAGACCATCGACGGAATGTGCAGCACCTCGCCCGCGCGCACGGTCACCTCTTCCTTCTCATCCTCGCCGATCCAGAAGTGCAGCGCGCCTTCCAGGATGTAGGTGAACTGCTCGTTCTCGTGCTGGTGCTTGGGCACGATGCACCCCTGCTTCAGATACACGTGCGCGAGCATCATCCGGTCGCCCGTGATCAGGCGCCGATCGAGCATCGGAGATACGGTCTCGCGGGGCATCTCGTCCCAGCGATGGAAGGTGACGGAGCGTGAGGAAGCAGACATGGGACTGAGGGTAGAGGGTAAGGGTCGCGAGTTCCGGATAGAAAGTGGAAGCATAGACGCGGCTCACGCCAGTGCTTGACGCCATATCCGCCTTCACGTTTATCTCCGGTATGGTCAGCGAAGATCCAACCGCCGAGCTTCCCCCGTCCATCGCACGCGTGCTGCGGCAGTTCGCCGCGCTCTCGCGCGAGGAAAAGATGCAGGCGCTGCTCCACTACTCCCGGAAACTCGAACCCCTCCCCGAGCGGTTCGCGGCCCTCGACCGCGGCAACTACACGGTGCCCGAGTGCCAGACGCGCGTGGACCTCTTTCCCGAAGTGCACGACGGCACGCTGCACTTCTACGCGGACGTCAACGTGCGGCAGTCGCCGACCATCGCCGCGTTCCTCGCCATCCTGTTTTCCGCCGTCAACGACCAGCCGCCCGAAACCACGCTCGCCATCCCCACGGATTTCGTGCGGCAGATGATGGACGGCATCGGGCTCGCCGGCCGGGAAGTCGGACTGTCGGCCATGGTCGCCCGGCTGCAGGCCTACGCGCGCCAGACGCGGTCGCGCACGCCGTAATTCGCTCTCACCCGCTCCCCGGAGCGCCGCATGTCCGCCAAGCCGCAGACCTACCAGAACCACCGGCGCATCTTTCCCATTTACCACCTGTTCGCGCTTCCGGTGCTCACGCTGAACGTCGCCGTGGCCATCGCCGCGTTCATCGACGCCCCGTCGTGGCACGCCGGCTGGTGGGTCGTGGTTTCCATGGCCCTCGCCGCGGGCCTCCTCGCGTCGCGCGCCTCGACGCTCATCGTCCAGAATCGCCTCGTGGGTCTCGAGATGCGGCTCCGCCTCACCGCGATCCTCCCCGAGGACCTGCGTCCCCGCATCGGCGATCTCACGCTGCGCCAGATCATCGGCCTTCGCTTCGCCAGCGATCCCGAGCTGCCGGACCTCGTCCGCCGCTGCATCGCGGGCGAGCTCTCCACGGCCGACGACATCAAGCGCCAGATCAGATCCTGGCGCCCGGACTTCGTGCGCGCGTGACCGCGGCCTGCCCGCGCAACGACGCCGAGCTCGACGCGCGCCTCTCCGAGCCGCGCGCCCAAACGGTCGACGCCCTGGCGCGCTGCCCCGGTGACCTCGTCATCCTCGGCGCCGGCGGCAAGATGGGCCCCACGCTCGCGCGCATGGCGCTCGAAGCCGCGCGCCGCGCCGACGGCCCGCGTCCGCGCCGCGTGATCGCCGTCTCGCGATTCTCCAACGCCCGCGCCGAACGTGATCTGCGCGATGCGGGCGTTCACACCGTGAGCGCCGACCTGCTCGACCCCGCCGCGGTCGACGCGCTCCCCGATACGCCCAATGTGATCTTCATGGCCGGGCAGAAGTTCGGCACCAGCGACGCGCCGGCGCGCACCTGGATGATGAACGTCGTCGTCCCCGCGCTCTGCGCCCGGCGGTACGCGCGCTCCCGCGTCGTCGTCTTCTCCACCGGCAACGTCTACGCGCTCACGCCGGCCACCGGCGGCGGCTCCCGGGAAACCGACGCCCCTGCGCCGGTGGGCGAGTACGCCTGGTCGTGCCTGGGCCGCGAACGGATATTCGAGCACGCGGCCGCGGCCGGCACGCGCGTCGCCGTCATGCGACTCAACTACGCCATCGACCTGCGGTACGGCGTGCTCACGGATATCGCCATTCGCATATGGCGCCACGAGCCGGTGTCGCTCGCCATGGCCCGCGTGAACGTGATCTGGCAGGGCGACGCCAACCGCGCCGCCCTCGAGCTCCTGCCCCACGCCGACGCGCCGCCGTTCACGCTGAACGTCACCGGACGCGACGCGCTCCCCGTGCGCGCGATCGCCGAGGAACTCGGCCGCCGCCTGGGACGCCCGCCGCGCTTCGTGGACACCGAAGCTCCCGACGCGCTCCTGAGCAACACCGAGCGCATGGCCGTCACGCTCGGCACCCCATCGATGCCGGTCGCCACGCTGCTCGACTGGGTCGCCGAGTGGGTGCGCGAGGCGCGCCCGCTGCTCGGCAAGCCCACGCACTTCGACGTGCGCGACGGATCGTTCTGATGCGTACGCTGCGCGCGCATCTCCGCGAGGGGCAGGTGATCCCGGCGCACCCGCTGGCCCTCACCCCGCGCCGCACGCTCGACGAACGCCGGCAGCGCGCCCTCACCCGCTACTATGCCGACGCCGGCGCCGGCGGCATCGCCGTGGGTGTCCACACCACGCAGTTCGCGATTCGCGAGCACGGACTCTACCGGCCCGTGCTCGAACTCGCCGCCGAGACCGCCCGCGCGTCGATCGCCAGGGACCGCGCGTTCGCGATGGTGGCCGGCGTGTGCGGGCCTACCACGCAGGCCTGCCGCGAGGCCGCGGTGGCGCATACCCTGGGGTACCACCTGGCGCTCGTCAGCCTGGCCGGACTCGACGCCCTCGACGACCGCGCGCTCGTGCGGCACTGCCGCGCCGTGGCCGACGTGCTGCCGGTGTTCGGCTTCTATCTCCAACCGGCCGTCGGCGGGCGCCGGCTGTCATACGAGTTCTGGCGTGAGCTGTGCGAGCTCCCCGGCGTGTGGGCCATCAAGGTCGCGCCGTTCGACCGCTACGCCACCGCCGATGTCGTGCGCGCCGTGATCGACGCCGGCCGCGACGACGTGGCGCTCTACACGGGAAACGACGACAACATCGTGGCCGACCTGGTCACCCCGTTCCGCGTGAACGCCGGCGGTGCCGTGCGCGAGCGGTTCATGGACGGCGGCCTGCTCGGCCAGTGGGCGGTGTGGACGCGCCGCGCCGTCGAGGTGCTGGCCGCCGCTCGCGCGGCACGCCGCGCTGCGAGCGTCCCCGCGTCGCTGCTCGCCACGGGCACCGCGCTCACCGCCGCCAACGGCGCGATCTTCGACGCCGCGCACGGATTTTCCGGATGTATTGCCGGCATCCACGAGGTGCTGCGCACGCAGGGGCTGATGCGCGGGATCTGGGCTCTGGATCCGCGAGAAGCGCTCTCGCCGGGTCAGCGCCAGGCCATCGCGCGCGTCCGGGCCGCGTATCCAGGCCTCGCCGACGACGAGTTCGTCCGCGAGAACCTGGATCGCTGGCTCACGTAGCCGCCATTAACTCCGCGGTCCAGGCGTCGCCGGCCCGGCGCTCGAACCGCCGGCGCCAGTCATCGGCCACAATGACGCTGGTGTCAAAAATTGGCGTGTCAGCGGTCACATCGCCGCGTTGGGCCATCGCCGAGAATTCCGCCCGAGTGGCCGACTGCACCCGGCCCTGCGCGTCGCGGTAGAACACCCGGCCGGCGCCGAGCACCTGAACGCCGAGTGCGCGGCCGATCTCGCGGAGATTGCGGAAGAGGTCGTCGATGGAGCACCCCGAGGCCTGCTCGGCCGTCGGGTCGATGCCGACGGCGAGGAAACGGTCGTGCAGCCATTCACGGCCGCAGCGCAGCGGGGCCCCGTGGGCCTTCCACTGGGCCAGGTAGGCGTCCACACGCTCGAGCAGCGGGCGCGCCTGGTCGGCGGCGAGCTCGCGATCGCAGGCGAACACCCAGAGGCGCCCGCTCGACGGAAGCTCGGAAAAGGGAACTTGAGGCATGGTTTGGAGCGAAAAATGTTGAAGACGACGTCCGGAGAAATCTAACCTCGGCGGCTGCAGGGGCTTGTCGCCACGCGCCCGTCGTACGATGATGGGATTGCCCCCCGCGCCGTCCCGCCCCACGCCCCGCAACCCATCACCACGCTTCGCCTTGGACCAGATGGCCGCCGCCGGCCGCCCCCCGCGCCCGCCCCAGGGGTTCACCCTGCTCGAGATCATGATCGTCCTCGTCATGATCGGCACGCTCGTCGTGATCACCCGGTCGCAGCTGGACGCCCCGCGCTACCGGGTCGACGCGGCCATCCAGATGTTCCGCAATGCGCTGACCCAGGCCCAACGGACCGCACTGCTCAATCAGTACGACGTCATCGTCGTGATCGACACCGTAAACCAGTCGCTCGAAGTGGCCGAAGACGTGAACAACAACGACGCCATCGACGCCGGCGAGCACACGCAGAACTTCCCCCTCACCGACCACATCACCTTCGTCGTGCCGCCCGTGGGCCTCGACAGCACCGTGACCTCGGCCGTCGTGGGGTCTCAGCTCGGCTCCCTGGGCGGGCTCCCCACGATCACCTTCGGCCGGGATGGCGCCGCGACCAGCGACCTGCAACTTTACATAGCCACTCCGGCCACGCCCACGCGCACCTACCGGGCGCTCGAGCTCGTGCAGAGCACCGGACGGAGCGACTGGTATCTGTACAACTCGACGGCCAATACCTGGGTGATTGGAGGACTGCGGTGACGCTGCGACACCCGCGCCGACGCCGGCGCGGTGGATTCACGCTCGTCGAAGTGGTGGTCGCCATGCTCATCCTCGGGAGCGCCCTGCTCGGCATGGCGCTCTTCATCTCGGGGATGGCGCATTCGGCGTCGGAGTCCCGGCTGCTGGGCATCGCCAACGAACTCGCCACCGACCGCATCGAAGCGGTGAAAACCTCCGACAGCTACTCCACCCTCAGCGCCGACTACGCGGGCACCGAGAGCGCCATATCCGGCGGCGATTACTCGGGGTTCACGCGGCAGACGATCATCAAGCAAATCGGCGGCGGCGTCTCGGACTCGGTCAATTACAAGATCGTGACCGTGATCGTCACCAATCCGGCGATCAGCGACACGGTGCGGAAGACCACCGTGATCGCCTCCTTCTAACGCCCCGCATGCCGCCCGTCCCCGCCCCCCGCCGCGGATTCACGCTCATGGAGCTGCTCGTCGCGATGATCCTCATGATGATCATCATGACCGTGGCCGTGCAGACGTTCCGCAAGAGCGCCACAGTGCTGTCGTCGCAGGCCGGCGCGTTGGAAGCGCAGCAGAATGGACGGTTCTCCGTCACGAGCCTCGACCGCGACCTGCGCCTGGCGGGGGCCGGCGTGGCCTCCGGACAGCCGATGATCGTGCAGGCGTCGAACACCGCCATCACCTTCAACGTCGATCTGGTATCGCGCGACTCCACCGACGTATCGGCGGTGTACATCGACCCCAAGGCCGACAGCAACACCACGTCCGCCCTGCGCTCGACGAACAAGATCACGCTTCCGGGCTCGAGCGTGACCTACCCCGACACCACGTACTACACGGCGTCGAACGCGCTGAGCCCCGCCGAGACGATCTCGTATTACCTCGCGAAGGATTCCACCACCTCGCGCAGCACCGAGTACATCCTGTGGCGCCGCGTGAACGCCGCCACGCCGCGCGTCATCGCCCGCGGCATCCAGTTCAATTCCACCGACACGGTGTTTCAGTACTACCGCGAAACCTCGTCGGGCACGGTCTCGCTCATCCCCCAGAGCTCGCTCCCGCTCTATCACAGCGCGCCGGTGCACGGCTCGACGGCCGACACCGGCAGCTACGCGCTCATCGACAGCATCCGCAGCGTGCACGTCAAGCTCAACGCGGTCTATCACGATCCCAAGAACGGCGACGTGCTGCGCCCCATCCAGGCCACCATTCGCCTGCTGAACGCCGGACTCGACACGCGCACGTCGTGCGGGCAGGCCCCGCTCGGCGTCACAGTGTCGACCACCACGTCCACCGGGTCCGCGACCTCGCCCTGGGTAAAGCTCACCTGGAATCCGTCGACGGACGACGGCGGCGGCGAGAACGACGTCGTGCGCTACGTGATCTACCGGCGCCCCGACTCGGTGTCGGCGTTCACGGCGCCGTTCACCAGCGTGCCGGCCGGCGCATCGAGCTACACCTACATCGACACCGACGTCCAGCACGGCGACCGCTGGATCTACGGCGTGGCGGCGCAGGATTGCACGCCGAGCAATTCCGCGGTATACACGACGGCAATGGAACACATCCCATGAACCGTCGGGGATTCGCCCTCGGACTGGCGCTCGTGTTCACCATCGCCATTGGCGCGCTGGCCACCTCGGCCATCATCCTGTCGTCGAACGCGACCATGATGGCCAAAGCCAGCGACCGCCAGCGCGACGTGACCTACGCCGCCGAAGCCGCGCTCGAGATCGCCAAGAGCCGCGTCGCATTGAATGCCGCGCTCGTGCCCGACACCGGCGAGCGTCAGATCATCACCAATCAGACGATCACCGAAGCGGACGGCACCACGCTCCCCGGCGTCACGGTGAACGCCTGGGTCGGCCCATCGGGCGCGACGAGCGGCGAGTCGGGCAACTTCATCAGCATCGTGGCCCAGGCCATCGGACCGCGCAACGCCACCTTCGTGCGGCGCCTCGAGATGTCGGACGAGAGCTTTGCCAAGTACGCGTACTGGTCGAACGTCGAGACGCTGCTGGGCGCCACGAACTCGTTCAGCGGCGGCGAGTCGTGGTGGGGACCGGTGTGGTCGAACGACGTGATCCACATCGGCAGCGGTGGCGCCACATTTCACGACGTCGTCGGCACGGCGCAGACCATCAGCAACGCGAACAAGGCGACGTTTCTCAAGAGCTACACGGAGAACGGCAGCAGCATCGCGCTGCCCACCGCGGCATCGCTGTCGTCGTTGTCGGGCTACGCGTCGGCCGCCGGCTACAGCTTCACCCCGCCGACCAGCGGCGACGAATCGTCGGTGTTGATGCGCGTGGAGTTCGTGTCCACCGATCTCGACGCCGACGGTGATTCCACCGACGACAACGAGGGATTCTTCCGGGTCTACCAGGCCAACACCGGCCAGCAGTCGTGGCTGCGCGGCGACTGGCCGGGCACGAGCACGGTCACCGACTACACCAACTGCGGCGACTGGCACGACGTGCCGGGATCCAAGGACCAGAAATTCTTCCCCGCGGCGGTGCACCCCACGAGCTGGTTCCGCCAGCTCGTGCAGTCGGGTGGGCTCAAGCGCTTTCAGGCGCGCGCCGAGAGTTCGGCGACCATCGCGACGATCATGCAGCACTCCGGCGCGCGGTGTTATCTGGGCGGCGATCCGCACCTCGTGGCGGTGGAGCGCACCGCGGCGCTCTATCCGAACGCCTCCGACCGGGAGAAGGGAGGCGACGACACCACGTTCACGCCCGTGGGCGCGTACGGCGCGTGGAAGCTCTACTCGTCGACGCCCAACGCCGCCGTGTCGGCCGTGCGCGGCGACGCCAGGTATCTCTTCCCCCTCTATCGCGGCTACAACTCCAGTTACAAGGGCGTCCTCTACTTCAACGGCACGGTGGGCGTGAGCGGCACGGTGGGCGGCGCGGCCACGCTCTACGCCCGCGGCGGCGATATCGTGCTGCTCGATGATCTGCGATACGCCAACGATCCGTCGCTCGCCACGTGCGCCGACATGCTCGGCCTCATTGCCGACAACGACATCGTCGTCGCCGATAATTCGCTCAACACCCCGGAGAACGTCTCGGCGTACTGGTGGTCCACCAAGTATCAGTCGCTCGACGACACGCAGGACATGTACGTCCAGGGCGTGCTCATGGCGCTCAACACGTCGTTCCGGGTCCAGAACTACAACTCCGGGCCTCGAAACGCGCTCACCTGCCAGGGAGACGCCATCGGACGCGGCTGCCTGTACCTCACCGGGGGCATCATCGAGAACAACCCCGGCCCCGTCGGCACCAATTACGGCTACGGGTTCGACAAGGAGTACGGGTACGATGCCTGCGGCGCCACGAACCCGCCGCCGTTCTTCCCCAGTACGGGGCACTTCGTCGCCAATCGCTATTTCGAAGTCGACCCGGTGGGATTCAACATCACGTCGCTGTTCGCCGCCATCACCCGCTGAACCCGGCGCTGGGGCCTACGCGCCCTCCGCCCCCTGCGACTCCAACGCGTCCACTTCGCGCTGCGCGCCAAGGTCGCGAAACAGGGCGAGGGCGCGCTCCCGCCACCGCCCCGCATCGGCGTCACCACGGGCGCGTTTCACTTCCCACAGCTCCCGGCTCGCCTCGGCCTCGAGCAGCTTCACACGGAACCGCTGCGCCACCTGCGCCGCTTCGGTGAGCGCGCGTTCCGCCGCGTCGTGGTCGCCGGCCATGCGATACGCATAGCCCATCCACCGATACGCCTCGCCGCGCTCGACTTCGTCGCCCACGTCCACGGAGATCGACATCGAGATCTCGCAATTGCGCACCGCGCGTGCGAACTCCATCCGCGCCACGAACACCTCGGCCTGATTCAGCAGCACCTTCGCGATCATCGGGCGGTTACCCTGATATTCGCACAGGCCGAGGCACTGCTCGTACGCGTCCCCCGCGGCCTCCCACTCCTGCCGGTCGGCGTATACCATGCCCAGGTTGTGGAGTGCCAGCGCTTCGCCGCCGCGATTGCCGTTGTCGCGGAACAGCGCCCGGGCCCGCAGGTAGTGCCAGAGCGCGTTCTCCAGGTTGCCTTCGATGTTCGCGATCACGCCGAGATTCAGCATGATCTGGCCGATGAGCACCGGATCGTCGGTGCGCTCCATGGCCACCTGGTACGACGCCCGCGCCTGCGCGTACTCGCCGCGCGAATAATGCACCGCGCCGATGCCGTTCTCGGCCCGGGCCTCGAGATCGCGCCGCCCCCCGGCTCGCGCCGCCATGCGCGTTTTTTCATACCACTGCACGGCGCGCTCATACCGGCCCTGCCGCCATTCCACGCGCCCGAGACGGTACAGCGCCTCAGCCGCCACCGCCGGGTCCGGATCCTCCGCCGCATGGGCGTACGCCGCGGCCGCCTGCACGTAATCGCCCCGCTGCTCGGCCGCCTCACCGCCGGCGAGCGTCGAACCGGGATCGAACCGCTGATCAGAAGCCGTCATCGGCATCGGAGTCTCAAGTGGGGAGCGGCGCCGACTCAGAGCGCGATGGCGTACGACGAGAAATGATGGATCTTGGTCGTGACGGTGCGGCTGCCGCCGTGGAACATCGCGTCGAGCGTTTCGAGCACGGTGCCGTCGTTGTCCAGGTACACGACGTGCCCGGGCGGCGACTGGCCCACGTTGCAGTGCCCCGTGCTCAGCACGAGGATCACGTCCTTGCTGAATTGCAGGCCGTGCGGCTCGAACTCGATGTCGGCCAGCGTATCGGCCGGGATCGTCGCCGTGATCAGCGTGGGCCCCGACAGCGCGCCACCCGGAATCACCAGGCGATCGTCCCCCACCGCGATCGTGCCGCCGGACGCCCCGATCAGCGCGGTCGCGGTCGACGACGCGTGCGGCGCGCACGCCACCAACTGCGCGTGTCCTCCTCCGTCACCGCCCGGCATGTTGTCCGCCCGATACGCGCCCCCGCGGTCCATGTTTGGCGCCGAGGTCCGCGCCGCCGGTCCGGCCACCGTGGCCGGCGTTGCACCGTCGCGGCAACCAATCGCCGCCATCGCGGCGGCTCCCGCCACGAGCAGTGAGTAAAGTGAAATGCGACGTCGCATGGGTGATGTCTCCCCGAAGGAAAAGAAGGTCAGAGGGCCACCGCCGGCGTACGCATGCCGGCGCGGGGGCCCGGAGTTTGTGCGTTGGCCTGGCGCACCTGGCGCAGCAGGGCGCGTACCACGAACGCCGCGCCCCCGCGCCGCCGGATGTCGCCGGGCGTCGAATGCAGGTACCGCTGACACACGTTGCGAAACGCGCTCCCCGACGGAAACCCGAGGTTCGCCGCCACGCGATCCGCCGTGCGCCGCGGATCCTCGAGCATCCGCGATGCCACGATTAGCCGGCCCCACGTGATCAGCCGCCTCGGCGGCGGATACCCCGCCGCCGCAAGCCGCTGACTCACGGTCCGTCGCGGCAGCGCCAGCAACCGCGCCAGCCCGCTCGGCGACAGATGCTCGTGCGCCCGCGTGATCACCAGCAGCACCGCGTCGCGCACGCTCGGATCCACCTCGCCCAACGCGAGCCGCACCTCGCCCCCCAGGCTGCGGGACTCCGCGCGCTCGATGCGCGCCAGGAGCTGGCGCGGGCTGTCGTCCTGGTCGGCCACGATGAGCGCGTCCATTCCCATGCGCCCGGCGTCGAACACGTCGCGCACCCGATCCATGGTGATAGTCGAATAACTGAGGAGCGACAGCCCCGGCCACCGCTGCTTGAGCTGGCGGATGCGCTCGAAATTCGCCTCGCCCGTGGCGTACAGGTCCACCACCGCGATGCGCACCGGATGGGTCTCGCACGCCTCCGCCAGCGCGTCCCACGTCGCGCATGGCACGAGCTCGTGCCGGTCGCGAATCGCGGCGCGCAGTCGCTGAAAGTGTGCGGAATTCGGCAGCAGCGTGGCGATGACGCCCATCCGTTGGCCGGGAAAGAAGGGGAGGCGGCCGGTCGACGCCGCGGTCGCGGCGCCGGTCGTGCCGTACGCTAGGGGCCGTTGCCTGTTACCGGCAAGGCCGGACGTCACACAATGTGATAGTCCGTGCCACCTTCGTGATGTCGGCGCGCCCCCGGCGCGTTACCGTCGAGAACGGATCGTCGTTGCCCCACCGAACGGCCCGCACCCGGTCGTCCCGCTTCCGTTCATTCGGTCGTCCCACATGCCGACATCGCACGCCAGACTCCGACCTCCCGCCCGCGGCTTCACCCTCGCCGAGATCATGATCGTGCTCGTCATGATCGGCGTGCTCATGGCCATCGCGGCGCCGCGCCTGGACTTCACGCGCTACCGCGTGGACGCCGCCGTGCAGAATCTGCGCAGCGTGCTCATGCAGGCCCAACGCACGGCGCTGCTCCGCCAGTACGACGTCGTCGTCTCCATCGACACCGCGGGCCACGCGCTCAAGACCGCCGAGGACGTGAA
Organism: Gemmatimonadota bacterium; assembly: GCA_028876725.1. GTDB lineage: Bacteria > Gemmatimonadota > Gemmatimonadetes > Gemmatimonadales > Gemmatimonadaceae > JAGWRI01. Next base: position 8,866 of record JAGWRB010000071.1, on the reverse strand, counting down.
CAACGACGGGATCATCCAGCCCGACGAGCACAAACGGACGTACACCCTCAACGACGGCATGACCTTCGCCGTGCCGCCCACCGGCCTCGACAGCGTCGTGCACAGCGCCGTGATCGGTCTGCAGCTCGGCACCATGGATGGCCTGCCCACGATCACCTTCCATCGCGACGGCGCCGCGAGCAGCGATCTGCAGCTCTACATCGCCACGCCCGACGGTCCCGACCGCGCGTATCGCGCGCTCCGCCTCATCCATGGCACCGGACGCACCGACTGGTATCGCTACGATGCCGGCGCGAACGCGTGGAAAATCGGAGGTCTCCAATGATCGCCCGCGCCCGCCGCGGATTCACGCTCGTCGAAGTCGTCGTGTCGCTCATGATCCTGGGCGGCGTCTTCCTGGGACTCGCGATGTTCGTGTCCAACATGGCGCACGCCTCCGCGTACTCCCGCCTCGAGGATACCGCCGAGGACCTCGTCGCCGACCGTCTGGAAACGGTGAAGAGCGCCACCGACTACGCATCCATCGACTCGATGTTCACCACCACCGAAGGCACGATTCCCGGCCCCGACTACGCCGGATTCTCGCGCCAGACCCTCGTCGAGCACATCGGCGGCCAGCCCGCCGACTCCGTGGACTACAAGCTCGTCACGGTCATCGTCACCAACCCCGCGCTCCCGCAGCCGGTGCGCAAAACCACGGCCATCGCGGCGTTCTGAGGCCTCCACCATGCCCCGCTACCGCGCGCGCTCCGCGTTCACCATTCTGGAACTCATCATCGCGATGACCATCCTCCTCACGGTCATCGCCGTGGCGGTGGGCACGTTCCGGCGCAGTTCCACGCTCCTCGCGGCCCAGAGCGGACGCCTCGAAGCCCAGCAGAACGCCCGCTTCGCCGTCACCACGCTCGACCGCGAGCTCCGCATGGCCGGCGTCGGCGTGGTCGACATCCAACCGATCCTCGTCCAGGCCGCGAGCACGGCCATCACCTTCAACGTCGACCTCGTGTCCCGTGTGCCCGGCGACGTCGGCGCCGTCTACGTCGACACCAGCGCCGACACGAGCGCGGTCTCGGCCATGAAGACGAACGACAAGATCACGCTCCCCGGCATGGCCGTGCAGTACCCTGAAAGCAGCTATACCCAGGTGGGCGGCGTGCCCGGCGGCGCGGAAACCATCTCGTACTACCTCGGCAGGGACTCGGCCAGCACCCGCAGCAACGAGTATCTCCTCTACCGGCGTGTGAACGCCACCGCGCCCACCGTCGTCGCCCGCGGCATCCTCTACGAGCCCGGCGATACGATTTTTCAGTATTTCACGTCGGACACGCTCGGCAATCTGTCACCGGTGCCCGACGCCAAGCTGCCGCTCTACCACGCCGCCGCCGTGCACGGATCGCCCGCCGACACGGGTCGCTACGCGCTCGTCGACAGCATCCGCACCGTGCGCGTCCGCCTGGCCGCCGTCTACCACGACCCGCGCCAGGGCGACGTCGTCCGGCGCATCGAGTCGACGATCCGCATTCTCAACGCGGGCCTCATCAATCGCGTCACCTGCGGCGATCCGCCCCTCGGTGCGTCCGCCGTCGCCGCCACCCCGTCGCCCGTGGGCGCCCCGGCGCCATACGTCACCATCACCTGGAACGCGTCCGTCGACGAGACCAGCGGCGAGAAGGACGTGGAGCGCTACGCGCTCTATCGGCGCCCCGACAGCGTCGCCGCGTTCGACCAGCCGTTCTCGAGCATCCCGGCCGGATTGGCCACGTACACGTTCACCGACGACAACGTGCAGTCCGGCGACCACTGGATCTACGGCGTGTCCGCGCAGGACTGCACGCCGGCCAATTCCCCCATCGCGACCACCGGCACGGTCATCGTGCCCTAGCGGGAGATATCCGTCATGCGCTCTTCGACCCACCATCCGTCGGCGCGCCCCGGCTTCGCGCTGGGCCTCACGCTGATCTTCACGCTCGCCATCGGCGCCCTCGCGACGTCGGCCATCGTGCTCTCGTCGAACGCCACGCTCATGGCCAAGTCGGTCGATCGCCAGCGCGAGCTCAAGTACGCTTCCGAAGCCGCGCTCGAAATCGGCAAGAGCCAGCTCAACTTCGATCCGGCGGCCCTCCCCGACAGCGGCGAGCGGCAGCTCCTGTCGAATGCCGTGCTCACCGGCGCCGACAACCGGCCGCTTCCAAACGTGAAGGTCAACGTATGGGTCGGCCCCAGCGGGTCCACGACCGGTCAGTTCGGACGCTTCGCCAGCATCGTCGCCCAGGCGGTCGACAATCGCGGCACGGGATTCGTGCGCCGCCTTGAAGTCACGCAGGAGAGCTTCGCCAAGTTCGCGTACTGGTCGAACTCCGAAACCATGAATGGCACCACCATCTACTTCAACAGCGGTGACCAACTCTGGGGGCCGGTGTGGTCGAACGACATCATTCACATCGGCAGCGGCGGCGCCACGTTCCACGATGACGTCAGCACCGCCAAGACGATCAGCGGCCTCGGCTACGGACGGTTCATCAAGGGCTATCATCAAAATCAGAAGCCCATCACCCTCCCCTCCACGGCCGCGCTCTCCAAACTGTCCGCGTACGCCGCGCTCGCCGGCTACAACTTCACCGCGCCCACGTCGGGAAACGAAACCACCACGCTCATGCGCGTCGAGTTCGTCGCCGCCGATCTCAACGGCGACGGTGACTCGCTGCAGGCCAACGAGGGATTCTTCCGCGTCTATCAGGCCAACACCGGCCAGCAGGCCTGGCTGCGCGGCGACTGGCCCGGCACCACCACGGCGTCGAGCTACCTCACCTGCGGCGACTGGCATCCGGTGACCCCCGGCGGGCCACTCAAGTTCTTCCCCGCCGCCGTGCACAACACGACGTGGTTCCAGAGCCTCATGGTCGCCGGCGGCATGACGTCCACGCAGGCCAGCGCCGAAGCGTCGGCGACCCTGGGCACGATCATGGCACACGCCGGCGCTCGCTGCTTCCTGGGCGGCGATCCGCACCTCGTCGCCGTGGCGCGCACGTCGGCGTTGTATCCCAACGCCGCCGACCGGCAGAAGGGCGGCGACGATACGACGTTCACGCCCGTCGACGCCTACGGCGCCTGGAAACTCTACTCCAACAGCCCCGACCCCTCGGTGTCGGCGGTGCGCGCCGATGCGAAGTACCTCTTCCCCATTTACCGCGGCCTCAACCCCAACGCCAAGGGCGTGGTGTACGTCAACGGCACCGCCGGCGTGAGCGGCGTGCTGCGCGGACGCGTCACGCTCTACGCCGCCAACGGCGACCTCGTGCTCCTCGACGACATGCGCTACGCCGACGACCCCGGACTGGGCATCTGCGCCGACATTCTGGGGCTCATCAGCGACCACGACATCGTGGTTGCCGACAACGCCCTCAATTCGCCGGAACAGGTCAGCACGAGCAGCGGTTCGCACCACGGCGGCGGCTCCAGCTTCTGGGGCGACTTCGACGACACGCCCGATTTCTATCTGCACGGCGTGCTCATGGCCCTCAGCACCTCGTTCCGCGTGCAGAACTACGACAGCGGCCCCAGCAGCGCGCTCAACTGCCAGGGAAGCGTCGATGGCCGCGGCTGCCTGTACCTCACCGGAGGCATCATCCAGCAGTCGCGCGGCCCTGTGGGCCTGAGTTCAGGCCAGGGCTACGTGAAGCGGTACAGCTACGACCGCTGTGCCGCGCTCAATCCGCCTCCGTACTTCCCCACCACCGGGCGATTCACCGACAACCGGTTCATGGAACTGAACCCGGTGGGCTTCGACGCCGCCGGTCTCTTCCGGAGCCTCACGCCGGGCGGGCCCTGAAACCCGCCGGGTCCCCGCGGCCCACGAGGTCTTTACATATCGCAGACACCAATTGGTATACGAATCCGTAGGGTGGAGTGTCTAATCGGCTGCGGGCGGTCGCCAGCCGCCAATTCCCACCCATCGCGGAAGTGTGCCATGATCGAATCCACCCGAGCGTTGATCCTCGCCGATGACGACGAGCTCGTCGACCCGCGGACCGATGCGTCCGCGGAGCCGGCGTCCACCGTGGACGCCGTCGCGCGCGCCGTCGTCGAGCACCTGCGCGCCGAGCGCCGGCGCGAGCGCATCGTCGTGCGCTCCGAGCGCCGCCTGCTCTTCCTCCGGCAAGACGAAATCGACTGGGTCGAAGCCGCCGGCAACTACGTCCGGCTGCACGTGGGCACCGCGGCCCACGTGCTGCGCCAGAGCATGAAGAACATGGAAGCGCGCCTCGACCCCGCGAACTTCGTGCGCATCCACCGCTCGGCCATCGTCAACGTCGGACGCATCCGCGAGCTGCAGCCCTGGCTGCACGGCGAGTACGTGGTCATTCTCGAAGACGGGACACGCCTCTCGGCCAGCCGCGTGTTCAGCGACCGGCTCGACGCCCTGATCGACTAACGGCGCCGCAACTCGAACTCGAGCCCCTGGGCGAGCTCCGGAAACCGAAACTGGAATCCGAGCTCGCCGAGCCGGCGCGGCAGCACGCGCTGACTCGCCAGCAGCGTCGCGCCGGCCATCTCGCCGAACGCCAGCTTGAGCGCGAACGCCGGCGCGGGCAGCACGGCCGGCCGGTGCAGCACCGTCCCCAGCGCCTGGACGAAGTCGACGTTCCGCGCCGGGTGCGGCGACACCACGTTCACCGGCCCCGCAGCCTCGGCATTGCCGAGCAGGAACTGCACCGCGCGTCCGTAGTCCTCGCGCGTGACCCAACTCATCCACTGACCGCCCGGGCCAAGCGGGCCGCCCGCGCCCGCGCGAAACACCGGCAGCATGCGCGCCAGCGCACCGCCGTCGGCTCCGAGCACCAGGCCGGTGCGCATGATCACCACGCGGAGACCGGCGTCCCGCGCGGGGTCGGTCGCCCGTTCCCACTCCGTGCACACCGAGGCGAGAAAGTCGGTGCCCGCGCCGCTTCGTTCGTCGAGCACTTCGTCGCCACGGTCTCCGTAGATCCCCACCGCCGACGCCGACAGCAGGACGAGCGACGGCTTCCGGGCGGCGACCATCGCCCGCGCGATGGTCTCGGTACCACGCACCCGGCTCTCGCGAATGCGCCGCTTGCGCTCGGCGGTCCAGCGCTGGTCGATCGGTTCGCCGGCCAGATGGATGACGGCGTCGATGTCCGCGAACGCATCGGGCGAGAGATCGCCCGCCACAGGGTCCCAGGGAATAGCGGCCGGCGCATCCGCGCCCTGCCCCCGCACCAGCGGGCGTACGGTGTGACCGGCATCACGAAGGCGCTGGGCCACGGTTTGCCCCAGAAACCCGGACGCGCCCGATATTGCTATCTGCATGTGTCAAAACCTGATGCGAAGAGCGATCTCAGGGAATCCCGAGCCTTGTGGAACGAATTACTTGATGGATCAATTAATTGGCCGAAGGGTACACCTGCACGCCTCCCACCCGGGCAAACCGTCGTCCGGCTCACCACTAGAAGCCCGACCCTCCCATGCTGCTGAACGCGCTGCTCGCCATGGCGCTCGCCGCCGCTGTTCCACCCGACACGGCGCCCCCTGCTCGCCCACTCGGGGCAGACTCGGTACCGGCCATTCCGTTCACCGTCCAGCCACCCGCTGACACCGGGTATCACCCGCGTCCGCGCCCGCGCGCCATCGAGTACGACGACAGCTACTACACGCGGCTCGAGATCCATCGCGACCTGAGCTACGCGATCTATCCCCTGTATGTGGGTCAGTACATCTTCGGCCGCGAGCTGTGGAACAAGAGCAGTGCCGCGCCCACGTGGGCCAAGACCGGCCACCGCGTATTCGCCACCGCGCTCGTGGGCGTGTTCGGCGCCAACACCGTGACCGGACTCTGGAATCTCTGGGATTCGCGGCACGATCCGGATCACCGCGTGCTGCGCACCGTGCACGCCATCACGATGCTCGCTGCCGACGGCGCGTTCAGTTACGCAGGCAGCACGCTCGCTACACAGGCGCAGAACAGCATCGCCAAGCGCCGGCTGCATCGCACGATCACCCTCTCGGCCATGGGCGTCACGACGCTCAGCGCACTGATCATGACGTTCTACAACCGCTAGCACCGGGTCCGCGCGTGGACTCCGGGACTCAACGTGAGGATGCACCCATGGGATGTGAGGATTGCCTGTCGCGGCGCCAGTTTCTCGCTCGATCGGCGGTCGCCGCCGCGGCGGCCGCCATCGCCGCGGGATGCGGCAACGGACAGATCGGCCCTACGGCGTACCAGCCGCCATCGAACAACGGCTCGAACGGCAACACGATCAAGGTCGGCAATTTCCCGCAGCTCGCCACCGTCGGCACGCTGGTCAAGGTGGACAGCTATCAGGCGGTGAAGCGAACCGGCGCCACGACCTTCGACGCGTATTCCATGGTGTGCACCCACCAGGGGTGCCTCACCGAGCTGACGTCCAACATGTTCTTCTGCCCCTGCCACGGATCGGAATTCGATTCGTCGGGGCAGGTGCTGCGCGGCCCGGCGTCGCGCCCGCTCGGGCAGTACACCACGTCATACGACGCCACCACCGACATCCTCACCATCGGGTGACGCGATGACGCAATGGACGGGTGGTAGCAATGTGGAGGCCCTGATCGTAGGGTTCGATCGCCGCATCGGCAGGCGCGAGGCGTCGAACGCTCCGCGCCACTCGCGCGTTATTTCCTCACGTGGGCTCGCGCTGGCTCGCTCCACGACCCGTCACCATCTCGCAGACTGATGATTCTGAGCGCTCCCGAAGTTCTGGTTCACGCCCTGAAGCCGTGGGCCGAGTTTTACAGCCATTCGAAAGTGGCGCCCACGGTCGTCACCTTTCTGCACGTCGGGGCGCTCATTCTCGCCGGCGGATTCGCGCTGTCGACCGACCGCGACACCTTTCGCATGGTGCGCGCCAGCGACGCGGTGCGCGCGCAGCATCTCGACGACCGCAGCGGCGTGCATGCGTGGGTCGTCGGCGGGCTCGTCGTCTCCGCGATCTCGGGCGTGCTGCTCTTCGCCGCCGACATCGAGACCTTCTTCGGATCTTGGGTGTTCTGGTCCAAGATGGCCCTCATCGTGGCGCTGCTCATCAACGGCTACGTGATGATGCGCACCGAACGCGGGCTGCACGGCACGCCCGCGCAGGCGCCGGGCTGGATCGCGCTTCGGCGCAGCGCGGTGGTCAGCATCGTGCTCTGGTTCACGATCTCGCTGGCCGGCATCATTCTCGTCAACATGTAACTCTGGGAATTGGAGAAGGACGGATGGATCGAACGCGAGATCTGCGCGGCGCTGCGGACGCCGATCGCTGCGACGGCTGCGCCGTCGCCGAGGTCGGCCGGCGCCGCTTTCTGCGCGATGCGGCCGTGATGGCCGCCGCCGCCCTGGCCGCGGTGTCAGCCGCTCCGGTCGCGGCCGCGGCGCTCGAGCCGCGATTCGTGAAGGGCCTCCGGCTCACCGACCAGACCAAGAGCTATCCGATTCCCGCCGCCGACGGCGTGAGCATCGACGACGACCAATCGGTGATCATCGCCCGCTGGCACGGCGAACTGTTCGCGTTCTCGCTCGCCTGTCCGCATCAGAACACCGCGCTGCGCTGGGAGTCCGACGATCAGGAATTTCGGTGCCCCAAGCACCATTCCACGTACACGCCCGAGGGCGTGTTCATCGAAGGCCGCGCCACGCGCAGCATGGACCGGTTTGCCGTCTCGCGCGACGCCGGCAATGTGGTCGTCGACCTCGACCGCCTCTACCGCGAGGACGACGACCCGGACCTTTGGAAAGCCGCCTTCCTCAAGCTCTGACGGCACCACGGGGCGGCGCGATGCGCGTGCGCCGCGCCAACTCCGGGCCTGACGCACCGAGCCCCGCCGGACGCTAAGTTACCCCCATGATCCTCGGCGTCGCGGGCATGGTGGGGTCTGGCAAGACCACGCTTTCGCGGGCCCTCGCGGCCCGGTTTGGACTGCAACTCGCCCTGGAAAGCGTTGGCGACGACAACCCCTGGCTCGAGCGGTTCTACGACGGGCCCGAAGGGATGCGCGCCTTCGGCCTCCACCTCCAGCTCCACTTTCTCGCCACACGCTTCGCCGCCATGCGCCGCATGATCGGCACCGGCGGAAGCTGGGTGCTCGATCGCACCTGGTACGAAGACGCTGAGGTGTTCGCGCGCGGGCTCTTCGAGCAGGGCTACATGAGCTCCGACGACTGGACGCTCTACCAGCAGCTCTACGCCGAGCTGCTCCATGCGCCCGCCGCGCGTCCGCCTCGCATCCTCATCTATCTGCACGGCCCGGTGGACACGATCATCGCGCGCATCGCCACGCGCGGGCGCCCCAAGGAGCGCGACACCGATCCCGCGTACTGGCGGGAGCTGCACGAGCGCTACGAACGATGGATCGGCGGGTTTGCGCACTGCCCGGTGCTGCGCCTGGACGTGCGCGACTACGACCTGGTCGCCGATCCTGCGGCGATCGAAGACGTGGCCGCGCGCGTGAGCGCCGCGGTGGGCGCGCCGCTGCCGCAGACGGAACTCTGGCCCCCCGCGCGACGCGAGGCGGGCCGGCACGCGGGCTGATACGCCTGGCGCCGGCGTGACGGGAGGCGGGCGAACGTCCCGAACAGGACCGTGTATCATTCGCTGCACCCCCACGTGACCGCTTCGAGGAGGATCTCATGACCGCTTTGCGCTCCGGTTTCGTTCGCGCCTTCGCGTGTTCGGCAGCCGTCATCGCGCTCGCCGGCTGCACGGAGCGCCGCACCGCCGAGCGTGCGGACTCCGACCTCTCGCACGATCTCGCGCTCGCTGGTCAGCTCACGGCGCAGCCGGCGCTGAAGGACACTGCCATCGCGCCGGCCGCGGCTCCGGCCCCGCAG
>JAGWRB010000070.1 GCA_028876725.1 Gemmatimonadota bacterium | reverse complement strand
GGCAACATTCTCAGCAGCGCGTACATGAACGCGCTCAGCGAATTCATGGGGATGCTGCTGCTCCCCTCGCCGCCGGCGCTGGCCATCGACATGTCGGCGGCCGTGCTCACCACGGCGTACCTGCAGTTCGGCACGAACAAGGATTACGTGTTCTGCGTGGAGAGCGATTTCATGCTGAAGGACGACCAGCAGCGGCTGCGCGGATTCTTCCTCCTGCTGCCCGATCCGGCGTCGCTGCAGGCGATTCTTCGCGCCATCCGCGTGTCATGACATGGCGGCCACCTCTCCGGGTTCCGAGCGCGACCGCGCGGTTCTGAGGTCGTTTGCCCGGCGGATCGATCCGTCGGACGCCGGCGCGCACAACAATCTGGGGGTGCTGTACTTCAACAAGGGCCTGTACGAGGAAGCGGTGCAGGCGTTCATGCGCGCGCTCGAGCTCGACCCGCGCATGCAGGTGGCGCAGCGCAATCTCGAGATCGCGTACTTCAACACGGGCTACTACGACGAACGCGTGCCCGAGCTGAAGGACCGGGTGCGCGCCAACCCGGCGGACCGCGACGCGCGGTGGGAGCTGGCGCGCACGTACGCGCTGCTGGGCGAGCACGCGCACGCGGTGGAGGAGTTCCACGCGCTCCTGCGGTACGCGCCGAACGACGCGGGCGCCATCGTGCAGCTCGGGCTCTCGGAGCGCGCGCTGGAGCACACGGACCAGGCGCAGCAGTGGCTGGAGCGCGCCCGCGCGCTCGATCCCGGCAGTTCGCTGGTCCACTTCTATCTCGGGGAGATCGCGTACAACCGCGGGCTCAACGACGAGGCGCTGGCGTCGCTCGAGCGCGCGCTGGCGCTCAACCCCGAGAACCACGAGGCGCTCTACCTCATGGGCTTCGTGCTCGGCGACATGGGCCGGCACGAGGAAGCGCGCGACGTGACGAAGCGCGCGATCAAGCTCAACCCCACGCTCTCGCGCGCCCAGGCCAACCTGTCCATCGACCAGAACAAGCCCCAGCGCTATGAGGCGATGACGGGGGGCCGCCGCTCGCGGCGCATGGAGGTGCAGCAGGAGGGCCAGCTCGCCCATTACAACCTCGGCCTCGCGTTCCGGCAGAAGGCGTATTACGCCGAAGCGCTGCGCGAGTACCGGCTCGCGCTGGACCGCGGCGAGGACGGGGACCTGGTGCGGCAGGCGATGGCCGAGGTGCACCTGGTCACGCGCGACGCCGGCGCGGCGCTCACGCTGTACGACGAGCTGCTGCAGCGCAATCCCGAGAGCCCCAAGCTGTGGAACGAGCGCGGGGTGGCGCTCCACCAGGACGGGCGCGCGTCGGAGGCGGAGGGGAGCTACCGGCGGGCCATCGCCGCCGACGCGGCGTACGCGCTGGCGCGCAACAATCTTGGCGTGGCGCTGTCGCAGGCGGGGAAGGGCGAGGCGGCGCTGGCCGAATTCCGCGCCGCGCTCGACGCGCAGCCGGCGCTGGTCAAGGCGCGGCTCAACCTGGCGCTGCTGCTGTACAAGGCCAAGCGCCTCCAGCTCGCGCTGGAGGCGTATCGCCAGGTGCTGGGGACGGAGCCGGAGCACCCGGTGGCGTGGAACGGGGTGGGGTTGGTGCTGGCGGATCTCCGCAAGTTCGAGGACGCGCGGAACGCGTTCGCGCGGGCGATCCAGGCCCGCCCGTCGTACGCCGAGGCGCACTACAACCTGAGCTTCACGCTCTCGAACCTGGGCGACTTCGAGGGCGCCCTGCGCGAGACGAAGCTGGCGCTGGAGCTCGAGCCGTACTACGTGCCGCAGAAGTTCGACCTGGCCATCGACCTGCAATACGAGGATCCTGATCTGTCCATCCAGCCCGAGCTGGGCGGGGAGGCGCGGGCCGACGAGGCGATCGAAGCATTCGAGTTCGACGCCGGCCTGCTGGACTCGGTGTTCACGCAGCTCGCGCCGGCGCCGGCGCGCCCGGTGGCGGGAGACGCCGACCCGTACGCGATGGCGCGGGACCTGCTGTCGAAGGGATTCTTCGACCGCGCCGAAGTGGAGGCTCGCCGCGCGCTGGCGCACGGGGCCGGCCGCGTGGCCGGGAACGTGCTGCTGGGCGAGACCTTCGCGCGCCAGGGGCTCCACGGCGAGGCCCTCGAGCGCTACCGGGAGGCCCGTCGCGAGGCCCCCGACGACCCGGCGGTGCTGCACGGCGAGGCCCGCGCCCTGCTCAAGCTCGGACAGGCGGCCGAGGCGGTGCCGATCGTCGAGGCGCTGGTGGTGCAGGCGTCGGAGGATATAGAAACGCTAATGCTCGCGGCGGCCGTGCGCGCCGCGGCCGGCGATCCGGCGGCGGCGCTGGCCACGCTCGACACGGCGCGCCGGGTCGCGCCGATGCGCGCCGACGTGCACCAGCAGATGGGCGACATCGCGCGCCGGCTGGGCGACCTCGAGGGCGCCATCCTCAACTACCGCGACGCCATCGCGCTCGATCCCCAGTTCGCGGGGGTGCACTACGAGCTGGCCCGCCTGCTCATCGAGAAGCGCCAGCTCGACGAGGCGGAGCGGGAGCTGCAGGCGGCGCTCGACGCCGTGCCCACGTACGCCGAAGCGACGCTGGAGCTGGCCCGCCTGCGCCGCATGACCGGCCACGCCGACGACTCGCTCCCCCTGCTCATCGGGCTCCTCCAGCGCGACCCGTACCACTTCGACGCCCTCATCGCCCTCGGCGAAACGCTCCTCGCGCTGGGACGCAAGGACGACGCGGTCACCGCATTCGCCCGCGTCCTGCGCTTCGACCCCGATCACGTGGGCGCGCTGTATCATGAGGGAGTACTATTAGCGGAGCGGCGGCGCTATCGTGAAGCCGTCGAGCGGTGGGAACGCGTGCGCACCCTGGCCCCGGCCAGCGACTACGCGCGCCGCGCCCGCCGCGAAATCCGTTCCGCCAACGACCTGCAACGCATTTTCGGCGCCCCCGCCACCCGCTGACCATGGCGATCGAAGGCCCCCTCCGCGAACTCGGCATCCACGACGTCTTCCAGCTCCTCGATCTGAGCCGGAAGACGGGCGCCCTGCGCGTCACCTCCGAGCTGCGCGACGACGAGGGCGTGGTGCACTTCGCCAACGGGCGCGTCGTGCACGCCGCCATTCGCAGTCTGCCGACGTCGGTCGAGCGCGTCCTCATCGCCGCCGGCAAGGTGTCGGAGGCCGACGTGGCCGCGGCGCGCGCCCGCGTGGGCGCCGACGCGCCCCCCGCGGCGATGGCCGACGCGCTGGTGGCCGCCGGCGCGGTGTCGCAGCGCGAGCTGGAACGCCAGGTGCGCCAGCAGGTCGAGACGGTGGTCTTCGAGCTGATGTCGTGGCGCGAGGGGTTCTTCTCGTTCGAGGAGATTCCGGCCGGCGCGCTGCCCGTGGACACCCGGATCAGCGTGTCCACCGAATCGCTGCTCATGGAGGGGGCCCGCCGCATCGACGAATGGTCGCGCATCGCCGACCAGGTGCCCAACCTGCAGGTGGTGCCGGTGTTCGCCGACAGCGGCGAAGACCACGGCGCGCAGCTCGACCTCCTCCCGCACGAGTGGGAGGTGCTCACGATGATCGACGGCGAGCGCGACCTGCGGGGCATCGCCGGCGCCCTGGGGCGCAGCGACTTCGAGGTCGCCAAGATCGCCTACGGGCTCGTCACCACCGGCGTGATCGCGCTCGAGGCCCCGGTCCGCGCGAGCCGGCAGTCGCGCGCCGTCGCGCTCCTGGACGACGAGGGGCTGGAGCGCGCGCGCGAGGCATTCGCGCTGGCCGATTACGCGGCGGCCCTCGAGGCCGCGCGCGCCGCGGTCGACGCCGTGGGCACCGACGCGCGGCTCGTGGCCGCGCGCGCGCTCGTCAAGCTGGAGCGCTTCGACGAGGCGGCCGAGGAGTTGCGGCGCGCCGTGCACGCCGATCCGCTCACGCCGCGCGTGCACCTCGACCTTGGATTCGCCTCGGCGCGGGTCGGCGACTTCGCCACCGCGCGGGCGAGCTGGGAGCACTTCCTGCGCCTGTCGCCCGCCGGCGCCGACGCCGCGCGTGCCCGCTCGGCGATCGACGCCCTGACGCGGCTCATGCACCTGCTGGAGGCCCACGCCGATGGCTGACGAGATTCGCCAGTGGAGCGACGAACTGGCGCGCGATCCCGAGAGCCTGGCGTTCCTGCCGCTGGGCGAGGCCCTGCGCCGGCAGGGGCAACTCGAGATGGCCGAGCGCGTCGCCATTCGCGGGCTCGAGCGGCACCCGCACCACGCCGACGCGCACGACCTGCTGGCCCGCATTTCCGTGGATCAGGGAAAGCTCCAGCGCGCGTTCGACGAATGGGACATGGCCCTGCGCCTGATCCCCGAGCATACGGGCGCGCTGAAGGGGATGGCCTTCGTCTGCTTCCAGCAGCAGCGGTTCGAAGAGGCCGAGGCGTACCTGCGCCGCGCCGCGATGGGCGACGCGCCCGACGCGGGGATCCGTGTGGCGCTCGACACCGTGCGCCGCAGCTCGACGTCACTCAGTGCGTCCGACGTCGCGGCGGCAGAGGCCGCGGCCAGCGCGGCGGCGGCGCTCGACGGCGACCCGCGCCTGCTCTTCGCCGACGTGCTGGAGAGCGAGGAGCGAACGGCGCTGCTGCTCGACGCGTCGGGGCTCGTGCTCGCCGGCGCGTACCTCACGCTCGACGGGCAGGACGTGGCGGCCGAGGTGGGCGCGCAGTTGAGCGGCGTGTCGGAAGAGGCCGACCGCGCCACGCGGCACCTGGGCATCGGCGAGTGGTCGTCGATCGTGTTCGAAACCGAGGCGGCGGTGGTGGCCATGTCGCCGGCGGCGGAGGGCGGCCTGCTCGTGCTCGCGGCGTCGCGGGCCACGCCGCTGGGGCTCCTGCGGCGCCTGCTCGACCGGTGCGCGTCGCGCGCGCGCGACTGGCTGGCGCGCGGCTCGCGGGAGGGCGCATGAGTTCCCCCTTCCAGGCGATGCTCGAGTCGCTCATGCGGCAGCGTGGCGTGTGGGCCGCCCTGCTCGTCGATGAACACGAGGGGATGATCATCGACTCGATTCTCCAGTTTGGGCAGGACGGAGACCGCGTGGCGGCGCTGGCGGCATCGCTGCACCGCAAGGCGCGCCTGTCGGCGGGCGCGGCGGGCCTGGGGGCCGTGTCGTTCATGCAGCTCGAGGCGGCCGGGGGGCGCATCTGCGCCGCCGGCCGCGAGGGGATGGTGCTCGTGGTGGTCGCCGAGCCGCAGGCAAACGTGGGGCTGGTGCGCGTGGAGTTGCTCAAGGCGCTGCGGGGGCTCGCGTGAGCGTGCGCGCGGTGGAGCCGTGGATCGAGACGCCGCTCGCGCGCTTCGTGGATGACGCCCGTGTGACGCTGGCGCTTCTCTTGTTGCCCAGCGGGCAGGTGCTCGCGGAACACGGGTTTACCCGGTCGCTCGACGTGGCCGCCGCCTGCGCGCTCGCGGCGGCCATTCACGCGTCGGGGGGCGAGCTGGGGCGCATGCTCGACGGGCGCCCATTCAGTGGACTCCACCACGGGGGCGCCGACCGCCAGCTGTTTCTGGCCGAAGCGCGGACGCGCCGGGGGACCTACATTTTCCTGACGGTCTTCGATCAGGAGAGTTCACTGGGGCTCGTCCGGCTGTATTTTGACGAATTCGCGGCGAACCTCGCCGCCGCGGCGCCCGATGGCGCCGCAGCGTCGGACGCCGTGCTGGCCGAGCACTTCGAGCAGGATCTCAACCGCAACCTGGCGGCGCTGTTCGGCCGGGCCTGACCTCCACCCACCCTCGCTCCGTGTCCCTCGTCAACTACGCCACCCGCGAGATTACCTGCAAGATCGTCTACTACGGACCGGGCCGGTCCGGCAAGACGACCAACTTGCATCACATCTATGGGCAGGTGCCGGACGACCGGAAGGGCAAGATGGTGTCGTTGGCCACGCAGACCGATCGCACGCTGTTCTTCGATTTTCTGCCGCTCGATCTGGGCACGATCTCCGGCTTCACCACCAAGTTCCAGCTCTACACGGTGCCGGGCCAGGTGTATTACCAGTCGACGCGCAAGCTGGTGCTGCAGGGGGCCGACGGGGTGGTGTTCGTGGCCGACAGTCAGACGCGACAGCTCGACGAGAACATCGAGAGCTTCCAGGATCTGCACGCGAATCTTGCCGAGCAGGGCGTGGACGTGCGCGCGGTGCCGCTGGTCATCCAGTACAACAAGCAGGACCTGCCGCGCGATCTCATCATGTCGACCGAAGAACTGGCCGACGCGATCAACTTCCGCGGCGTGCCCGATTATCCGGCCGACGCGCTGCACGGCCCGGGCGTCTTCGAAACGCTGCGCGGCATTTCCGAACTGGTGCTCAAGCGCCTGAGTTCCTCCTCCGGCTCGGCGAGGTAGCGCGTGTCGGTGGACGCGCGGATGCGGTTCGAGAACTACGTGGTCGGCGCGGCCAACAAGATGGCCGTGGCCGCGGCGCGCGCGGTGACGCAGGCGCCGGGGCTGAGCTACAATCCGCTCGTGCTCTACGGCGCGTCGGGCGTGGGCAAGACGCACCTGCTGCAGGCGATCGGGAACGCGATTCAGGAATCGCAGCCCACGCTGCGCGTGGAGTATCTCACGCTCGACGACTTCGTGGGCCAGCTCCACGACGCCGTCGCCGCGGCGGAGACGGACCGGTTCAAGCAGCGCTGGGGGCGGGTGGACGTGCTGCTGCTCGACGACATCCAGTTCCTCACCGAGCGCCGCGAGACGCAGTCGGAGCTGCTGCGCCTGCTCGAGGCGCTGCAGGGCACGGGGCGCCAGATCGTGATGACGAGCGACCGGCCGCCGGCCGAGATCGCCGACGTCGACCGCCGGCTCATCACGCGGCTCTCCGGTGGGCTCGGGGTGGACATCGGCGCGCCGGACTACGAGACGCGCGTGGCGATCCTCCGCGCGAAGTGCGAGGAGCGCGGCGTGGAGCTCGGCCCGGGCGTGGTCGAGGAGATCGGGCGCGTGGAAGCGGGCAACGTCCGCGAACTGCAGGGGCTGCTGAATCGCATCGTCGCGTTCCAGTCGCTGGGCGACGAGCCGGTGCGCGCCGACGACGTGCTCACGCTGCTCGACGACGTGCCCGACGCGCACGCGGCGGCGGGCGCCGACGCGCCCGCGCCCGCCACGGCGAGCCTGGATTTTCAGAGTTTTCTCTCGGACATCGCGAGCGCGGTGGCGGAACACGTCGAGGGATGGAAGTCCCGCGTGCACGAGTCGGTGTCGGGGTGGAAGACGGCGGGCTACCGCACGGCCGCGCTGGAGCGGCTGCTCGACGAGCCGGCACCGCCGGCCAACTTCGAGGCAGTGCTGCGCGGATTCGGGGCCACCGTGCGCCGGCTCAAGGAGTTGGAGACGGAGGCCGTGGCCGCCGATCCGGCGCTCGCCGGCCACGAGGTGTTCCGCGACCCCGAGCGGTTGCGCGACGCCGAAGCCATGGTGCAGCGCGCGCGGGCCGGCGCGGTGGAGCTGCCCGGGCCGTCGGTGGAGTTCTCGCGCGCCGGGCTCGAAGTGGGGAAGGGCAACCAGCTCGCGGTGCGCGCCGCCGACGCCGTGGCGGCGGAGCCGGGCCGGCGCTACAACCCGCTGGTGATCGTGGGCCCGAAGGGCACGGGCAAGACGCACCTGCTCAACGCCATCGGGAACGAGCTGCTGAACGTGAGCGGCGGCGCGGCCACCGTGGCGTGCGTGACGGGCCAGCAGTTCACCGACGAGTTCATCGCCGCGCTGCGCGACGGCACGGTGGAGCAGTGGCGGCGCCGGTACCGGCGCGTCGACGCCCTGCTCATGGACGACATGGAGGTCGTGGCCGGCAAGGAGCGCACGCAGGACGAGGTGTTCTACCTGTTCAACGATCTGGTGAGCGCGGGCAAGCAGCTGGTGTTCACGGCCGACCATTCGCCCAAGGAGTTGAACGGTCTCGACGAGCGCCTGCGGTCGCGCTTCGAGGGCGGGCTGGTGGTCGAGGTGACGCCGCCCGACCAGGCGATGCGCCAGCAGCTTTACCGCCGCTTCCTCGACGGGGTGGCCGGCGAGCAGCTCGAGGCGCTCGCGGCGTATCTCGCCTCGCGGCCGGCGGCGAGCGTCGCCGAGCTGCTCGACACCGTGCATCGCCTCACGCAGTCGGCCGACGCGGCGGGGACGACGCTCTCGGTGGACGCGGCGAAGCGCGAGTTCGACCCGCCGGAGCTGGCGGCGGCGCCCATCCCCACGCCGGCGACGGCGGCGCCGGCGGTGCGCGCGGCGAGCGACGTGTTCTTCCTCGACGACGAGAAGGTCGTGTGGGAGTGGCGCGACGTGGCGTCGCGGCTCATCGAGGAGCTGGGCTGACATGGCCATCAAGGGCAGCCTGAAGGAGGCCAGCCTCCCCGACGTGCTCCAGCTCCTGGCCATGGGCAAGAAGACCGGGTGCCTGAGCGTCAACCATCGCACGAACTTCGGCTATATCTATTTCGATAAGGGCCGCATCTCGTACGCGTCGATCGTCAACCGGCGCGACCGCCTGGGCGACCTCCTGGTGAAGAACGGGATCATCACCGCCGAGCAGTTGCAGGCGGCCATCGACGCGCAGGACCGGCACCGCGACAAGCGCATCGGCGAGCTGCTCATGGACATGGGCTACCTCTCGCGCGACGCCCTGCGCCAGCACATCCGCGAGCAGATCGAGGAGGCGGTGTATTTCCTGTTCACCTGGAACCAGGGCTCGTTCAATTTCGAGGCCGACGTCCAGCCCGACGAACAGGAGTTCCTCGTATCCATCAACCCCGAGTCGCTGCTGCTCGAGGGCGCGCGGCGGGTGGACGAATGGACGCTGGTGGAAAAGAAGATCCCCACGTTCGACATCGTCTTCGAAGTCGACCGCCCCAAGCTGCGCGCCAGCGACGTGGACCTCACGCCGGAGCAGCGCGCGCTGATCGAGCTGGTGGACGGCCAGCGCGACGTGCAGCAGATCATCGACGCCTCGGGGATGGGCGAATTCGAGGTCGGCAAGCTGCTGTACGGGCTCGCCACCACCGGGTTCCTGCACCGGATCGGCACGTCGAAGGCGGCCGAGCCGCAGGCGTCGGAGGGGCGGGTCCAGGAGCACTACAACCTGGGCGTCGCCTTTTACAAAACCGGAATGTTCGACGAAGCCGTGCGCGAATTCCGGCGGGCCATGGAGCTCAAGCCGAACGACGCGGCGGCGCGGTTCTACATCGGCCTCGTGCAGCTCCGGCAGGAGCGGTGGAACGAGGCGCTCGCCGCGTTCGAGGAGATCGTCGCCCGTCCCGGCGCCGCGGCCGCCGTCTACCACAACATGGCATACGCGCTGGAGCGCCTGGGGCGCCTGGCCGAGGCCCAGCGCGCGCTCCACGACGCCGCGCGGCGGAGCGGGGGCAAGAACCCGCACATCCAGACGTCCATCGGCATCGTGGCCCTGCGCTCGGGCGACCTCGCCGGCGCGCACGAAGCGCTCACCGCGGCCCGCCCGCTCTGGGGCAGCCGGCCCCCGTCCCCGGCCTGGTATCACTACGCCGCCCTCGCCGCCGCCCTCCTCGGGGATCTCGACCGCGCCCGCGCCGTGCTCGACGAGGCCGTGGGCGCGCACCCGCACAGCGCGGTGCTGTTCAACAACCTGGCCGTGGTCCACGAACGCCGGAACGACGCCGCCGCGGCCGCCGCCGCGCTCGACCGCGCGCTCACCGAGGATCCCGCGGTGCCCCAGATCCACAAGAACCTGGGCGACGTGGCCTACCGCGCCGGGCGCTACGACGAAGCGGTCGAAGCGTACCAGCGCGCGATCAAGGCCAACCCCGACCTCGGCGACGACGTGTACCTCAAGCTGGGCAACGTGAAGTTCCGCCAGCAGCAGCGCGACGAAGCGGTGAAGCTCTGGGAGCGCGCGCTGGCGCTCGATCCGTCGAACGCCATCGTGCGCACCAACCTCGACGCGGTGCGGCAGGCGCTGTGACCACCGCCGCCGATCCGCAGGACCAGGCGTTCGCGGCCCTGCTCGACAAGATCTCGCGCGAGCGCGGGTTCCACTGCGCGAGCTACAAGACCACCTGCCTGCGCCGCCGCGTGGGCGTGCGC
>JAGWRB010000069.1 GCA_028876725.1 Gemmatimonadota bacterium | reverse complement strand
CGGCATGGAGCACCTCTTCTCCACCCAGATCGCCGACCGCAATCCATGGCAGCCCGGCGCGCCGCTGCTCGCCGGCGTGGCCACCGCGGCCCACGAGTACTTCCACGTCTGGAACGTGAAGCGCGTGCGTCCCATGCTCCTGGGGCCATTCGACTATACTAAAGAACGCTACGAGCCCAGCCTGTGGGTGGCCGAGGGCTGGACGCAGTACTACGGTATGATGGCGCTCCACCGCGCGGGGATCACGGATGAACCGCAGATGCTCGACGCGGCGGCGTCGATCGTGCAGTCGAACCTCACCGCGCCCGGGCGCAAGGAAGTGTCGCCGCGCATGGCGTCGTTCGAGGCGCCGTTCTGGGACCAGGCCGGGCAGGCCCAGCCGGTGAACCGCAACGACGTGTTCTTCTCGTACTACTTCGCCGGCGCCGGACGCGCGCTGTACCTCGATCTGTTCATTCGCGAGCGCACCCACGGGCGCAAGGCGCTCGACGACGCCTTCGACAACCTGCGCCAGCGGAGCTGGGACCAGCCCAACGCCTCGTACTACCTGCAGGGGCGCGGGTACACGGAAGACGACGTCGAGCAGGCGGTGAGCGCCGCCGCCGGTGTGAACATGCACGACTGGTTCACGCGGTACGTGGGTGGCACCGACGACGTCGACTTCGACTCGGTGCTCGCCGGCGCGGGCCTGCGGCTCAACCGCAATGGCGCGCGCTGGACCATCGAAGCGATTCCCAACGCCACGCCCGAGCAGCTCCATATCCGCCAGGGATGGCTCACCGGCACCAAGGGGTGAACGACACCATGCAACGCCGCGATTTTCTTCGCAACGCGCTGGGCGCCGTCGCGGGCGGCGCGCTTCTGCCGCGCGCCGCCGAGGGTCTCTGGCCCGACGCCATGCGCGCCGGGCTCGGCCCGATCGGCATCCAGCTTTACACCGTGCGCCGCGAGATGGCCAGGGACGTCGAGTCCACCCTGGCCACGATCGCGCAGATCGGCTACCGCGAGGTGGAGTTCGCGGGGCTGTTCAACCACTCCGCGAAAGACGTGCGGGCCATGCTCGACCGCCACGGGCTCAAAGCGCCCTCGTCGCACGTCGGGATGCCGCGCAGCATGGATCAGTGGCCCGCGATGCTCGACGACGCGCGCACGCTGGGGCAGTCGTACATCATCACGCCGTCGTTCCCGAACGACGATCTGTCGCCCGACGGCATGAAACGCATCGCCGAGCAGTTCAACGCCGCCGGCGCGGCGGCGAAGAAGGCGGGGCTGCAGTTTGGGTTCCACAACCACGCCGAGGAGTTCAAGCCCGTCGGCGGCCAGGTGCCGTACGACACGCTGCTGGCTGAGTGCGACCCGTCGCTCGTGAAGTTCGAGATCGACATCTTCTGGATGGTCACCGGCGGGCGCGATCCGCTGGCCTACCTGGCGAAGTATCCGGGACGCTTCCCCATGGTCCACGCCAAGGACCGCACGGCCGACGGCCGGATGACCGATGTCGGCTCGGGGACGATCGACTGGCCGAAAATGCTGGGCGCGTTCGAGCGCGCGGGGCTCAAGCACTGCTTCGTGGAGCACGACGACCCGGCCGATCCGTTCGCGTCGGCACGGGCCAGCTACGCCTATCTGAGCCGCCTGAAGATCTGACGGGAGCGCCGGCCCCCGCGACCTCACTCGGCGTGTGCTTCGACCGTTGGCGGCGGGGCGACCGCGGCTTCGGCCGCCGTGACCACGAGCCGCACGAGTTCCGGGGTGGTGCTCACGCGGGCGTATTCGTCGGGGGAGTACGCCTTGCCGAGCGATACTCCCTGGCGGCGGAAGCGCATGGCGCTGTCGCGGCGCCGGCTGGCGCGCACGTGGATCTCGCTCACGCCCGCCTCGGTCACCACGCGCGCGGCGGTATGCTCGGTGATGCCGCCGGCGGCGATGATCGACCCGCGGCCTTCGGAGCGCCAGGCGAGCGCGGCCAGCGTCTCGAGTCCGTCCACCGCGGTGGGCGCGCCGCCCGAGGTGAGCACGCGGTCGACGCCCAGCGCCATCAGGGTGTCGAGCGCCTCGAACGGGTCGCGCACGAGATCGAACGCGCGGTGGAAGGTGATCGAGAGCGGGCGCGCCGCTTCCACGAGCGTGCGGGTGATGCGGTCGTCCACGGCGCCGTCGGCGATCAGCGCGCCGAGCACCACGCCCTGCGCCCCCACCGCCTTGGCAAAGGCGATGTCGCCGAGCATGACGCGCAGTTCGTCGTCGTCGTAGAGGAAATCTCCGCCGCGCGGGCGAATGAGCACGTGCACCGGAATCCGGACGCGCTCGCACACGGTGGCGATGAGCCCCGGGCTGGGCGTCGTACCCCCCTCGTGCAGGTTGTCGCAGAGCTCGAGGCGGCTCGCGCCCCCGGCCTCCGCGGCGCGCGCGGATTCCACGGAGTCGACGCACACCTCGACGAGCACGCCGGTGGCGATCGTGGGGTTCGAGATAGGGGTTGCCGTCACGGCCTAAGACTTTCCTCGGCAGGGGCTTCGCGCAAGGGACCGGTGGCGATTTGCCACCCATGACGTAATTTAGGCCGCCCGCCCGATTCGATGGTATGCCACCCCCATGTATTCGCCGCGCTGAATCCTTCCGGAGGCGATGCCCGTGAACGCCGTTCGCACGAAGCTCTCGGTGATGATGTTCCTCCAGTACTTCATCTGGGGGGCCTGGTTCGTCACGATGGGAACGTATCTGGGCGCCACCCTCAAATTCTCCGATTCCCAGATCGGGCTCGCCTATGGCGCGACGGCCATCGCGGCCATCGTGAGCCCGTTCTTCGTGGGGATGGTGGCCGACCGGTTCTTCGACACCGAGAAGCTGCTCGCGCTCCTGCACTTCCTGGGTGCGCTGGTCATGTGGTCGGTATCCAAGCAGACGACCTTCGGCCGGTTCTACCCGCTGCTGATCGTCTACGCGCTGTGCTTCATGCCGACGCTTTCGCTCACCAATTCCATTTCCTTCCATCACGTGAAGGACGCCGCGCACGACTTCCCGCTCATCCGGGTGCTGGGCACGGTGGGGTGGATCGTGGCGGGATGGCTGATCGGACGCGAGCTCCGGGCCGACGCGCTGGCGCTGCCGATGCAGGTGGCGGCGATCGCGTCGGTGGTGATGGCCGCGTTCTCGCTCACCCTGCCGCACACGCCGCCCAAGGCGGCCGGCGCGCCGTTCAGCATGCGCGACGCCCTGGGGCTCGACGCGCTGCAGCTGCTCCGGGACTCGGATTTCCTGATCTTCGTGATCGGCTCGTTCCTGCTGTGCATCCCGCTCCAGTTCTACTACACGTTCGCCAATCCCTTCCTGAACGAGATCGGCGCGCCGGAGCCGGCGTTCATCCAGACGTACGGGCAGATGTTCGAGGTCGTATTCCTGCTCATGCTCCCGTTCCTGCTGCGGAAGTTCGGGATCAAGGGCATCATGGTGGGCGGCATGCTGGCGTGGGCGGTGCGCTACTTCGCGTTCGCCAACGGCAACGCGGGCGCCGGGATGTGGCTCATCTACCTCGGCATCGTGATCCACGGCGTGTGCTACGATTTCTTCTTCGTCGCCGGCCAGATCTACACCGACGAGAAGGCGGGACCGAAGATCCGCGCCGCCGCGCAGGGCTTCATCAACTTCGTGACCAACGGGGTGGGGTACTTCATCGGCGCGTTCGTGTCGGGGAACGTGGCCAGCCGGTACGCCAACGCGGCGTGCTCGCCGGCGGCCGCCGCGGCGCGCCAGTGCATGCCCCACGACTGGCACGCGATCTGGATCGTGCCGTCGGTGGGCGCGCTGGCCATCGGCCTCATCTTTGCCGTGGTCTTCCGTCCGCGTGTGGTTCCGCAAGCCAAAGCCGCCGCGTGACCGGCGCGGCGTCCGATTCGCCCGGTGGGACGACCCGGGTGCGCCCATGATCATCGACTTTCACAATCACTACTATCCGCCGGAGTACCTCGACGCGCTGCG
>JAGWRB010000068.1 GCA_028876725.1 Gemmatimonadota bacterium | reverse complement strand
CACCAGACGGAGCTGTTCGCGCTGGCGCTCGAGCCGGGCGCTCAGTCGCCGTTTGCGCCGGACAACGAACTCACCGATCCGGTGCGCGCGCTGGCGTCGGAAGACAGCGCGGCGGCGCGCGGCGGGCGCGCGGCGCCGCGAACGCCGGCGGAGGTGAAGATCGACTTCGCGGGAATCGACAGGCGGCTGGTGCAGCTCCCGGTGGCGCCCGGCGACTACAGCGACCTGAGCGCGGACGCGCAGCGGCTCTACTTCCTGGAGCGCGGCGGCGAAGCCGCCGGCGGTGGACGCGGCGGGTTTGGCGGGGGCGCTCGGCTCATGACGTATCCCATCGGCAACGCGCCGGCGAAGCCGACGGCGTTCGCCACCGGGGTGCGGGATTACGAATTGTCGATGGACGGCCGGAAGGTGCTGGTGCGCCGCGGCAACGCGTTCTTCGTGTACGACGCCGGACCGAAGGCGCCGAGCGACAGCGGAAAGTTCAAGGTGGATCTGAGCCACTGGGCCCTTCGCATCGTGCCGCAAAAGGAGTGGCATGACGAATTCGTGGACGCGTGGCGGCTGGAGCGCGATTACTTCTACAATCCGCATATGAACGGCGTGGATTGGTCGCTCATTCGCCGGCGGTACGAGCCGCTGGCTGACCGGGTGACCGACCGCGCCGAGCTGAACAACCTGCTTTCGCAGACCATGGGTGAGCTGTCGACGTTGCACACCTTCGTGCGCGGCGGCGACATGCGCACGCCCGACGATTCCATCCATCCCGCCGCGCTGGGCGCCGATTTCGCGCGCGACGACGCGGCGGGCGGGTATCGGGTGGCGCACATCTACCGCAACGACCCCGACGGTCCCGACGACCTGTCGCCGCTGGCGCGCTACGGGGTGAACGTGCGTGAAGGGGACGTGATCACCGCGGTGAACCACGTGTCGGCGCTCTCGGCGCCGGCGCTGGGCGCGCTGCTGCGCAACCAGTCGGGGCGGCAGATGCTGCTCACCGTGAAGCCGGGCGGCAACGGCGCCGAGCGCGAGGTGGTGGTGGAGCCGATCACGCAGGCGCAGGAGGCGAACCTGCGCTACGCGGAGTGGGAGTACACGCGGCGGCTGGCGGTGGACTCCATCGCGCACGATTCCATCGGGTACCTGCATCTGCGGGCGATGGGCACGGCCGACATCAACCAGTGGGAGCGCGATTTCTATCCCGTGTTCCAGCGGCCGGGGCTGATCATCGACGACCGGCACAACCGGGGCGGGAACATCGACAGCTGGATTCTGGAAAAGCTCATACGCCGGGCGTGGTTCTACTTCAAGTCGCGCGTGGGAATGCCGACCTGGAACATGCAGTACGCGTATCGGGGGCACATCGTCCTGCTCACCGATGCGCACACCGCGTCCGACGGCGAGGCGTTCGCCGAGGGGTTCCGGCAGCTCGGGCTGGGGAAGGTGATCGGCGTGCGGACGTGGGGCGGGGAGATCTGGCTGAGCCAGCAGAACGTGCAGGTGGACCGCGGAATCGCGAGCGCGGCGGAGATGGGGACGTATCTGCCCGACCGCACGTGGATGATCGAGGGGCACGGGGTGGATCCGGACATGACGGTGGACAATCTGCCGCACGCGACGTTCGAGGGGCACGACGCGCAGTTGATGGCGGCGATCCAGGAGCTGCGCGCGGAGATCAAGGCCGATCCGCGTCCGGTGCCGGCGCCACCGGCGTATCCGGACAAGTCGTTCCATAACAACGGGAAGGGCGGGGGCAGGAACTGAGGTCCGGTCACTGAAATGCGTGGAGCCGGGCACGCGTGCCCGGCTCCGCGGTTGCCCGGGTGTTGGCCAAGGCATAAGTTGGTAATATCAGATCATACCGGATATTACCATGTCCATTGCGCGCATTTCCGTTACGATCCCGGCGGCGCTCGTCAAGCACGCGGACGCCGAGGCGAAGCGGCGTAACCGCTCCCGCAGCTGGCTCGTGGCCGAAGCGGTTCGACGCTACCTGCAGGAGGCGTCGGCGAGCGAGCGAGTGGCCGAGACGCCACCGGTCCCATACACGGCCGGGCTCGGCGCGCAACGACTGGCGCAACTGCGCGCGGACCTGCGTCTCACGCCGGAAGCGCGAGTGAAGGAGGCCGAGCGAACGCTTCGGGCGGCGCGACCGAAGGGCGCAACGCCATATGGGCGCATCACGCGGGTAATCGGCTTCGAGCGCTACGAGGATTATCTCGAGTACAAGCGCCGCGAGGACGCATCGTGAGAAGGCGCTACGAAACGCGCACCGCTGAGGTGTGCGCGGCGCTGAATCGGCACCACGCGAAGTACGTGCTGGTGGGCGCCGCGGCCATGCAGCTCTGGGGAACCACGCGGGCGACGCGGGATGTGGACATTCTCGTCGACGCGTCGGTGGAGAACGTCCGGCGAGTGCTGGCAGCGCTTGGGCAGTTGGGGTTCGGCCTTGCCGACGGGTTGCTCGCGGAGGAGGTGGCTCGGCGCCCGGTCACCATCGTTGGCGACATGCCGAACGTGGACATTCTCACCGTCGCCTGGTCCGTGCGATACGGCGAGGCGCACAAGGCCGCGTCGACGTTTGAGGTGGAGGGGGTGGAGATTCCGACCGCGTCGCTCGATGACTTGATCCGGTCGAAGCGCACGGGGCGCCTGCAGGACGCGGCGGACATCGAAGTGCTCGAAGAGATCAAGCGGTTGCGGGGGTAGGCGCCGACGGTGCGCCGTTTGTGGGGATTCCCTGCCGTGCCGGCAATGGACATCGTGGCGATCAGTGGCGCAGCGCTATACCTAAATGTGCAAACTCGCCGCGATGGCGTTGCTGTCGGATGGGTCGGCGGGTCTGCTGGCGAGTGTCGACGCGCTGCTTCGCTACAGAAGACATTTCTCAACACTGCAAAACAGTCTATTGCCAAGGTCCACGCCTTGGGATATAGTAGCGCGGAAAAGCACGATAGACCTTAGTTGTTTTGCTTATGAGACAACGTGATCGGGCGGCTTCTTTCGTGCCGGGATGCTCATCCGGGTGGCCGCCTTGCGAGGCGCGGCCTCAGCGTCGACCGGTAGACCCAAGAGCGCTGATCACCGTCATCGCCGTCGCTGCCGCGCTCTTGATTCCCCGAGCGCTGAAGGCACAGCACGCGGTCGGCACAGTCCGCGACAGTGCCAGCGAAGCGCCGATCCCGGGAGCGGTTGTTACGCTGACCGACAGCGCCGGGCGGGTGTCACGCCAATTGCTGACCGACGGCCATGGCCGGTTCACGGTTCCGGCGGACGTTCGCTGGGCACGCCTCCGGGTCACGCGAAT
The DNA here is from genome assembly GCA_028876725.1 of Gemmatimonadota bacterium. Classification (GTDB taxonomy): domain Bacteria; phylum Gemmatimonadota; class Gemmatimonadetes; order Gemmatimonadales; family Gemmatimonadaceae; genus JAGWRI01. The sequence continues at coordinate 1,685 of JAGWRB010000068.1, read as the reverse complement.
CGGCTTCAGCCCCGTTGTCGTGGGCTACGGTCCAACGACGCACGCCGTCGTTGACGTGCGGATGGTACCCATCACGATCATGCTCGATACGATCCGCGCATCGACGCCCGCGATTTGTGGCTTGGCCGATGCGTCGGGCAACACCGCTGCGGCGCTCTGGGACCAAGCGCGCGCTGCGCTCCTGGCGAATGTGGTCGCGCGACGCGCGATTCCGGCAACGGCGGTCGTCGTGGGCTACCACTTCGTCTTCGACTCGCTCGGCCTGCAAGAGCTGAACCGGCGCACGACCCATCGATCGGGCAGCGAGCAGCGGCCGTTCGGCGCGGCCGCCTCGGCAAGCGAACTGTCGCGTACGGGCTATGTCATTGACGGCGGCGGTACCCGGGAATACCTGGCGCCCGACGCCGATGTGCTCCTCGACCCGCGTTTCTCGGCCAATCACTGCTTCGACGTGACGCTCGACCGCGACGGTCACCCCGACCAGGTGGGGCTCGCCTTCCGCCCAGCACAAAATGCGAATTCGCGGGTCGTGGACGTTGCGGGCACCGTGTGGCTCGACGCGGGTCATCCCGCACTGCGCACGATTGCATTTCACTATGTGAATCTCGAGCATTCGGCCGAACAGGCGGGCGCCGGCGGCGAACTCCAGTTCACCACGATGCGAAACGGGGTCATCGCCCTGACGCGTTGGTCTCTCACGGCACCCGTCGTCGCGCAGCAGGAGAGGCACTGGGGCGGGGGAGCCGTCGGAGTTCATGATCATGTGGTCCAGGTCGATCGAATGGGGGGGCTACTCGCTTCGGCTACTTGGCCCGATGGCGTGACGTGGCAGGGTTCTGTCGGAACGGTCACCGGGCGCGTGGTGCGTGGCGATCCCCCCGTTGCTGCGGCGGGCGCGCAAGTGTGGCTGGAATCCACGGACGACACGGCGACCACGGATTCCGCGGGGATCTTCCATCTGCCAGCCGTACTGCCGGGACGCTACCGACTTCGCGCGCGTGATCCAGCGCTTGCGGACTTCGACGTGGATCCCGGCGTTGGCACTGACGTTGTCGTGAAGGCAGGCGAGGACTCCGTTCGCGTCCCATCGCTTACGTCATACAGTCAGATCAAACGATCCGTGTGCGGCACAGAGCACCGTGTGCTCAATAGCGCGCTGCTGTTCGGGCAACTCATGACAACCGACGGCCCCCCGACATGGCCAGCGGACGTCAACCTCACGTGGCCTGAAGTGGGCGCGAGCGCGAACGCCCACCAGCGGGTTGAGCCGCAGTCGCACGGGCGATTCTATGTGTGCGGCGTTCCGCGCGGTCGAGTGGTCTCGCTACAGGTTCGCCGCGATTCAGTTGTCTGGTTGGACACGGTGGTCACCGCGCCCAGGGCTCCGATAGGCGTTCTATCGCTCCCGCTGGCCAAGCGAGGTGGAGGATGACTCGGGCCTTCCGCACCATCAGGCAGTACTGCGTCGGCTCAATCCTGCTCACGAGTATGATTGCGCCGCTACAGGCCGCAGGCGCGCAGCAGGCCGTGGCGAACAAGCCGCTTGGCACTGTCATCGGCTTCATTGCCGATTCTTCGGGCGTGTCGGTCGCCGGCGCTATCGTGACGGTGCTCGGCGCAGCGACCACCCGCAGTGACTCGCTTGGCAACTTTGTCGTGCACTCAGTTCCGGCCGGGCGGGTGGT
>JAGWRB010000067.1 GCA_028876725.1 Gemmatimonadota bacterium | reverse complement strand
CGAGCGGCACCTGCCCCACCCGGCCGGCCATCGTCGGCAGGGGCCCGGTGGGCGCGGCGTCGCCGCCGGCGTCCATCGCCATCGCGGCCGGCGGCGCGGCGGCCATGTCGCGCTGATGGGCGACCGGCACCAGCACCTGGGCCAGCCGCTCCGGCGTATCGCGCAGCTCCTGCGGGTAGCGCACGCGCACCGCGTACCGCTCCCGGCCCTCGACCGTCTGCGTGACCGGCATGCCGCCGATCGCTGCCGCAATCACGCTCTGCACGTCGCCTATATTGAGCCCCAGACGCGCGGCCTTCTCGCGGTCGATGCTGATGTCCACGTAGTAGCCCGACACCGCCCGTTCGGCGAACGCGCTCCGCGTACCCGGGACCATCTGTGCCACCCGCTCGATGTCATGGCCGATGCGCTGCAGGGTATCGAGATCGGGCCCGAAGATCTTCACACCCACCGGCGTGCGGATCCCGGTGGCCAACATGTCCATCCGCCCTTTGATTGGCATCGTCCACGAATTGATGATGCCCGGCGTCATGACGGCGGAATCCATGGCCGCGACGAGCTTCTCGTGCGTCATGCCGTCCGGCCATTCGGACTCCGGCTTCAGCGTGATCGTGGTTTCGGTCATGTCGAGGCCGGCGGGGTCGGTAGCCGTATTGGCGCGTCCCGTCTTCCCGAACACGTGCTCCACCTCCGGAAAGCTCTTGAGGATCGAGTCCTCGATCTGGAGCATCTCCCGCGCGCGGGCGACGCTGATGCCCGGGGTCGTGGTCGGCATGTAGAGCAACGAGCCCTCGTACAGCGGCGGCATGAACTCGCTGCCGATCCGCGACCACGGGATCCACGTGAGCACGAGGACAGCCACCGCGCCCGTCACCACGGCGAGCCGGTGCTTCAACACGCCGTCGATAACCGGCCGGTACAGGCGGATCAACCAGCGGTTGATGGGGTTCGCCTGCTCGCGGTGGATGCGTCCGCGGATGAACAGCGCCATCGCCACCGGCACGAGTGTCACCGACAGCATGCTCGCCGCGGCCATCGTGAACGTCTTGGTGAACGCCAGCGGCGTGAACAGCCGCCCCTCCTCGCCCTGCAGGCTGAACACCGGCAGGAATGAGACGGTCATGATGAGGAGCGAGAAGAACAACGCCGGGCCGACCTCCTTGGACGCGTCGAGCGCGATCTGCCACCGCTGGGCCCTGGTCAGCGATCCGGTGTCGAACCGGGTCCGCGACGTCGCGTCGGCCGGCGGCGCCGCTCGCTCCAGGTGCTTGTGCATGTTCTCGATCATCACGATCGCCGCATCGATCATCGCGCCAATGTTGATGGCGATGCCGCCCAAGCTCATGATGTCGGCGCCCACGCCGGCCCAGCGCATCGCGATGAAGCCGAGCAGGATCCCCTCCACCAGCGTGACGATCGCGACGCCGGCCGACCGTGCGTGCAGCAGGAACAGCAAGCAAACGACGGCGACGATCAGCGACTCTTCGAGCAACTTGCCGCGCAGCGTCTCCACCGCGCGGTCGATGAGCCCACTGCGGTCGTACACGGGCACTACGACGACGCCGTGTGGCAACGACTTCTCGATCTCGGCCAGCCGTTGCTTTACGGCTTGAATCGTGGCCAGCGCGTTCTGCCCGAACCGCATGACGACAATGCCGCCCACGGCGTCGCCGCGACCGTCGAGATCGGCGATTCCGCGGCGCACCGCCGGCCCCACCGTCACGTACGCCACGTCGCGCACCGTGATGGGCGTACCGTCCACGGTGGCACCCACGGTCACGTTCTCGATGTCCCCCACCGACTCGAGATACCCGAGCCCCCGAATCATGTGCTCGCGTTCCGAGAGCTCCATCACCATCGCACCGACATCGCTGTTGGCGTTCCGAATCGCACTCATCACCCGCGTGATCGGGATGCCATAGGCCAGGAGCTTGGCGGGGTCGACGTCCACCTGGTACTGCTTCTCGAACCCGCCCACCGACGCCACTTCTGACACCCCCGGCACCCCGGTGAGCGCGTACCGCAGATTCCAGTCCTGAAGACTGCGAAGGTCGGCGAGCGACATCCGCCCGCTTGTGTCCTCCAGCGCATACTCGTAGACCCACCCCAGGCCGGTGGCGTCGGGCCCGAGCACCGGCGTCACGTTGCCCGGCAGCTTGGCCTTGATCCCGCTCAGATACTCGAGCACGCGCGAGCGCGCCCAGTAAAGATCGGTGCCGTCCTCGAAGATGACGTACACGAACGACACGCCGAAGAACGAATAGCCCCGCACGGTCTTGGCACCCGGAACCTTGAGCATTTCCGCGGCGACCGGATACGTCACTTGATCCTCAACGATGCGCGGTGCCTGCCCTTCGTAATCCGTCTGCACGATCACCTGCACGTCGCTGAGATCCGGCAGTGCGTCCAACGGCGTGCGCTGCATGGCCCAATAGCCCAGCAACCCTGCCGCCAACGTGCCGAGGATGATCAGGAACGGGTTCTTGATCGACCAGCCGATGATGCGATTCAACATGGCCGCCCCCTAGCGGTGACCGCCGGTGGCGGGTTTCGACATGTCCATGCCGGGCATGGCGCCCGGAGTGGCGGGCTTGGGTGTGGCACCCTTCTTGTCAGGCGCCGACATGTCCATGCCCGGCATGTTGCCCATGCCGCCCATCGCCTCGGCCAGGTTCGACTCCGCGTCCACCAGGAAGGTCGCGGTGGCCACGACCGTGTCGCCCATCGCCAATCCGCGGAGCACGGCCACGCGATCGTCGCCGGCCATGCCGAGGGTGACTTCGCGCGGCTCGAGCATGCCATCCGGCCGCTTCAGGAACACGAGGTTCCGTTCTCCGGTGGAAAGCACCGCATTGCGCGGGACGCTGAGCGTGTTGGCGGCTTCGCGCGCCGAAGCCGTGAGGGTGGCGTACATCCCCGGCTTCAGCGCCATGTCCCCGTTCGCCAGGACCACGCGCACGCGCGCCGTACGCGTGTCGGGATTGATCACCGGATCGATGAAGGCGATGTGCCCCGTCCGAACCACGCCGGGGAGGGCCTCGAACGTCGCGTCCACGGCCTGTCCCACATGGACCGCCGGCAGATCGCGCTCGAACACTTCGCCCTGCACCCACACCGACCGCAGGTCGACCACTTGGTAGAGCGACTGGCCGGCCATGATCCGCTGGCCCGCCACGACCGACTTCTGGACCACCACCCCCGTGACCGGCGACCGCAGCGTGAGCGTCTTGCGCACCACGCCCGTCGATTCCACACGCGCGATCTCCGTCCCCGGAATATCCCAGTACGCGAGCCGCCGCCGCGCGCCGGCGAGCAGCGCCTCGGCGCCCTGGCGGGCGTCCGGCGTTCCGTTCGCCACGCGATCCCGCAAGTTGCGGGCGAGCACGAGCTCCTCCTCGGCCGACACCGCCATCGGCGCGTAAATGGTGAGCAGAGCATCACCGCGGCGCACCGTCTGGCCGGTATAGTTCACGAACAGCGAGTCCACCCATCCGTCGAGCTTCGGCGAGATGGAGGTGACGTGTTCCTCGTCGTACGACACCTGTCCCACCGTCCGCACCTGACGGACCACCGGTCCCATCGTGACGGGGGCGTAGGTGACGCCGATGCGGTGCGCATCGCCCGCCGAGAGCATGACGGTCTGCCGCCCGCCGGCGCCCGTCGAATCTGCGGACATGTTCATCACCGCCGCGGCTGGCACCGGGCGTCGACCCAGGGCAAACGCCGTTGCAGCGGCCGCCGAGACCACGACGACGCTCGCGGCCCAACGCATGATCGATCCAGGGCGCACGGCGCGCCGCTCCTGACGTTCCGTCATTGGTCACCTCCGGACGCGAGTGCGGCCGTGGAGTTGGCGTTGATGAGCGGACGCGCAACCAGCGCTTCAAGCCGAGCCCAGGCCGTCCCTTCGTCCGCTTCCAGTTGATGCAGCGCGCGCTCGTACTGATCGACCGTCATTCGATCGTCGAGCACGGTCATGAAGTCGACGTGTCCAACCCGGTAGCTTGCGAGCGCCGACGTCGCTGCGGCCTCGGCCTGTGGCAGGACGGTGTTTCGGTACAGCGTGGTGAGCTGGCGGGCCCGACGCAGGTCGGCGTAGGCCACCAGGACTTCGGCCTTCGTGTCCGCCTCCGTCGCGCGCAGATCCGCCGCACTCATTTTCGCCATCGCCGCGGCCGCCTGGGCGTCGGCGTCCTGCCGCGAATGGACGAACACAGGGATGGACGCGCCCACCATAAGGCTGCCCATTGTGCTGCTCCCGCCGGGACGCCGCCCGAGCTGCACGCCCACCGCGAGATTGGGCCATACGTTGCGCGCGGCGAGCTTGCGCCGCTGCTCGGCGGCCGTCACCTCCGAGCGGTCGGCCCGCACCGAGGGACGGCTCTGCAACGCGAGCGCCTGCAACGAATCCTCGGCCGGCACCACCGTCGGAAACGCGGGGAGCACGGGGACACCTGAGACGCGATCGTCGGTCAGGTCGAGCGCCGCGTTGAACCGCGCCGCCGCGCCACTTCGCATCGCGACCATGCGCAACGTGTCCTCGGTCATCCGCGCCAGCTCAACCTGCGCCCGCAACACGTCGGGCTGACCCGCCTGCCCCACGCGGTACATCGCTTCGGCGGTCTGCTCGATGTCACGCAGGAGGCCGATCGTGTGACGGGCCACTCCGAGCTGGGCGTCGATGCGATAGAGATCGTAAAACGCCGTGGCCAGGGTGAGCCGGGACGACCACGCCGTGCCATCGGCACGGGCGTCGGCCGCGTCGGCGTGTGCCCGAGCGGCTGCCCCCGCCAATCCCAGCTTCCCTGGGAGCGGGATCATCTGCATGACCTGCACCTGCATCATGCCGAGCGGCACCATGGGGGCGAGTCCCGGCACCGTGTAGTTCATGAAGCCGAGTTGGAGCTGCGGGTCCGGGGGCAGCGAGGCCGACCGGACGGTGGCGTCGGTCGCCGACGCCAGCGCCCGCGCGGCGG
>JAGWRB010000066.1 GCA_028876725.1 Gemmatimonadota bacterium | reverse complement strand
GCCGGCGGTGCCGGTGTCGCACGCCCCGCCGGCCCCCGCGCCGGTCGCGCCGGTCGCGCCGGTTGCGCCGGTAATGGCGACGCCCGCGACGCCCGCGGCTCCCGCGACACCGGCCACGCCGGTGGATCAGGCGCCGCGGCGGACGCCGATCAATCCGTTCCTGGCCAACGATCCGAACGCGAAGGCCAAACGGCTCGCGCGCGCGCTGGTGTCCGATCTCATCGTGTACTTTCCGCAGAAGCGCGAGGAAGGGCTGCGCGACGGCACGCTCAAGCAGCTGTTTCGCGAGGAGATCAAGAAGAGTTATGAAGAGTTCGTTGAGCAGGTCGGCAAGGAGTTCGCCGAAACCACGACGCACTTCACTGACGCGCTGAACGACATTCTCTCCGACGGCCAGAAGCTCTTTACGGGCCCGTATACGGGGTAGAGCGCGCGCCTCGCGGCCGCTATCTTACGCGAGGAAGCTGGCAGGTGCAGAGCCGTCCGCGTCTCGGTGGGCGGCTCGTGTCTTACGGGAGAGGGTCATGGCTGAGAGCGAGCGGATGAAGGCGCTGCGGAGCGACGATGAGCGTCTGTCCGAGATGCGGAGGTATCTTTGACATCGACGGCAAGCGGGAGACGCTAGCCGCGCTCGAGGCGCGCATGGCCGATGGTGCCTTCTGGAACGATCAGGAGAAGGCGCGCGACGTGGTGCAGCAGGTGAAGAAGCTGAAGGGGTGGGTTGAGCCCTTCGATGCGCTGGCCGCGCGCGTGTCGAGCGCGCGTGAGCTCGCGGAGATGCTGGAGCTGGAGCCCGACGGCGAGCTGGCGGCGGAGCTGGATCGCGATGTGGACGCGATCGCGGCCGATCTCGAGGCGTTTCGGCTGCGCTCCCTGCTCTCGGGGCCCGACGACTTCCGGGCGGCGCAGGTGGAGATCAGCGCCGGCGCCGGCGGCACCGAAGCGCAGGACTGGGCCGAGATGCTCATGCGCATGTACACGCGATGGGCGGAGCGCCGCGGGTACCGGGTCGAGGTGCTCGATCTGAGCGAGGGCGAGGAGGCCGGCATCAAGGGCGCGGTGCTCGAGATCACGGGCGACTACGCGTTCGGCTTCCTCAAGGGCGAGTCGGGGGTGCACCGGCTGGTGCGGATCTCGCCGTTCGACGCGCAGGCGCGGCGGCACACGAGCTTTGCGTCGGTGTTCGTCTATCCGGTGGTGGACGAGACCATCAACATCGAGATTCGCGAAGAAGATCTGAAGATGGACGTGTTCCGGGCTTCGGGGGCGGGGGGCCAGCACGTGAACAAGACCAGCTCCGCGGTGCGCCTCACGCACCTTCCCACGGGCCTCGTGGTGTCGTCGCAGCAGGAGCGTTCGCAGCACAAGAATCGGCAGACCGCGCTCAAGATGCTCAAGAACCGCCTGTACCAGCTCGAAGCGGAGAAGCAGGCGCAGAAGAAGGCGGCGCTCGACGCCACGAAGGCCGACGTGACGTTCGGGAGCCAGATTCGCAGTTACGTCTTCCAGCCCTACACCATGGTCAACGATCACCGCACCGAGCTGAAGATTCCCGACGTGCAGAAGGTGATGGACGGCGGCATCGATCCGTTCATCGAAGCGTATCTCACGGCGGCGGGGGCGGCGGTATGACCGATGAGCTGAACTTCGTCCAGCGGGCCCGGCGCGAGAAGCTCGCGGAGCTCGAGGCGCGCGGGATCGCGCCGTTCGCGTATCGCTTTGCGTGGACGCACCGGGCGGCCGACGCGCTCGCGCTCCTGTCCGAGGGGGAGGAGGAGGGACCGACGGTGCGCGTGGCGGGGCGGCTGGTGGCGTGGCGCGCGCACGGCAAGACGACCTTCGCGCACGTCGCCGACGGGCAGGCGCGCCTGCAGCTCTACTTCAAGAAGGACGTGCTGGGCGAGGCGGCGTACGCGACGCTCGAGCTGTTCGACATCGGCGACGTGATTGGCGTGTCGGGGCCGCTCTTCCGCACGCGCACCGGCGAGGTGACGGTGCGCGTGGAACAGGTGGAGATGCTCGCCAAGTCGCTGCGGCCGCTCCCCTTCGGGAAGGAGGAGACGGTCGACGGCCAGGTGGTGCGGCACTCCGGGTTTACCGATCCCGAGCAGCGGTACCGCCAGCGCTACGCCGACCTGGCCGTGCACCCTGAGGTGCGCGCACTGTTCATCGCGCGCACGCGCATGATCTCGGCGCTGCGCGCGTTCCTGGACGGGCGCGAATTTCTGGAGGTGGAGACGCCGGTGCTGCAGCCGCTGTACGGCGGCGCGGCGGCGAAGCCGTTCACGACGCACCACAACGCGCTCGACATGCCGCTCTACCTGCGCATCGCCGACGAGCTGTACCTGAAGCGCCTGGTGGTGGGCGGGCTCGACCGCGTATACGAAATCGGGCATGATTTCCGCAATGAGGGCATCGACCGGACGCACAATCCGGAGTTCACGATGCTCGAGTTCTACCAGGCGTACGGCGATTACGGCGACATGATGGATCTGGTGGAGGCGCTCGTGACGCACGCCGCGCGTGCCGTGGCGGCCGTGCCGGGATTCGCCGACCGCGTGCCCGCGCTCGCGCCGCCGTTCGCGCGCGTGGAGTGGGTGCCGGCGCTGAACGCCGCGCTGGGGTTCGACTGTCTTGCCGCCGACGACGCGGCGCTCCGCGCCGCGGGGCGGCGGCACGCCGTGGAGCGCGTGGACGACCTCAGCCGGCCCAAGCTGCTCGACGAACTGTTTCAGGCGCTGGTGGAATCGCGCATCGAGACGCCGACGTTCGTGCTCGACTATCCGCGCGAGCTGTCGCCCCTGGCCAAGCCCAAGCGCGGGAACCCCGCGCTCACCGAGCGGTTCGAGCTGTTCGCCGCGGGGCGCGAGCTGGCCAACGCCTTCAGCGAACTGAACGATCCCATCGACCAGCGGGCGCGGTTCGAGGCGCAGGCACGCCTGCGCGCGGCGGGCGACGACGAGGCGTCGGGCGTGGACGAAGACTATCTGCGCGCCATGGAGTACGGCATGCCGCCGATGGGGGGTGTGGGGATCGGGATCGACCGGCTGTTCATGTACCTCACCGGCACGGCGAACATCCGCGACGCGATTCTCTTTCCCACGATGCGTCCCGAATGACGCGCCTCGAGCTCGCGATCGCCTGGCGCTATCTGCGCAGCCGGCGCGGGTCGCGGCTTCTCTCGCTCATCAGCGTGATCGCGATGGGCGGGGTGATCATCGGCGTGAGCGCGCTGATCCTCATCAACGGCGTGATGACCGGCCTGCAAACGGACCTGCGGAACAAGATCCTGCTGGGCAGTCCGGATCTTCGCGTGCTCACGTACGGCGACGATCTCACGATGTCGAATCCGGACAGCGTGCTGCCCATCGTGCGGCGGCAGCCGGGCGTCGTGGCGGCGGCGCCGTTCGTGCTCGCGCAGGCGATCATGACCGGCGGGCACCAGTACACCGACGGCGTGATGGTGATGGGCATCGTGCCCGAGGGCCCGACGCTGACCCCGGTGACGGCCATCCGGTCCACCGCCACGGCCGGCGATTTCACCTTCCGCACGGGCGACGGCACCGACGACGGCGTCGTCCTCGGGGACAAGCTCGCCCAGCGCCTCGACGTGCGCCCGGGCGTGGACACCGTCACCCTGTTCTCGCTGGGCGGCGCCAAGATCTCGCCCATCACGGGCAACATCGAGCCCCACGTGGAGCGGCTGCCGGTGACGGGGGTGTTCTCGACCGGAATGTATGAATATGACAACACGTATGTCTTCACCTCCGTGCCGACCGCCCAGCGCGTGGCGCAGCTCGGCCGCGACGTGACGGGGCTCGAGGTGAAGACCCGGGATCTCTGGGTGGCGCCCGCCGCGGCGAAGGCGATTGCCGACACACTCGGCTACCCGTACCGCACCGAAGACTGGCAGGAGCAGAACTCGTCGCTCTTTCAGGCGCTCAAGCTCGAGAAACTGGGGATGGCGGTGATCCTGCTCCTCATCGTGCTCGTCGCGGCGTTCAACATCGTGAGCACGCTCACCATGGTGGTGGCCGACAAAACGCGTGAAATCGGGATCCTGCGGGCGATGGGCATGCCGGCGCGGTCCATCCGGCGCATCTTCTTCGCGCAGGGCGTGGTCATCGGCGTGATCGGCACGGGCGTGGGACTGGCCCTGGGGCTGGCCACCGGCATCGCCGTGGACCGGTTCCGGCTGATCCCCCTGGACCCGCAGATATATTTCATAGACCACCTCCCGGTGACGACCCACGTGCTCGACGTCACGCTGATCGTGCTGGCGAGTCTGGCGATCGCCGCGCTGGCGACGATCTATCCGGCGGTGCAGGCGGCCAAGCTCTACCCCGTCGAAGCGATTCGACACGAATGATGGTTCTGGAAGCGACGGATCTGGCGAAAACATACACGGGCGGTGACGGCGGACTGCTCACCGTGCTGGACGGGGTCCGTCTCGAGGTCGCGCAGGGCGAGATGGTGGCCATCATCGGCGCCAGCGGCGCCGGCAAGAGCACGCTGTTGCATCTGCTGGGCGCCCTCGACACGCCGACGCGCGGCGAGGTGCGCGTGGACGGCCACGCGCTGGCGGGACTCGACGACGACGCGCTCTCCCGGCTCCGGAATCGCCGCATCGGTTTCGTGTTCCAGTTCCACCACCTGCTGCGCGAGTTCAGCGCGCTCGAGAACGTGATGATGCCGCTCCGCGTGAGCGGCGAGCCGGCCGCCACGGCGCGGGCACGGGCCGAGGATCTGCTGCGCCGGGTGGGGCTCGAGGGGCGCATGCACCACCGGCCGGCCGAGCTCTCCGGCGGTGAGCAGCAGCGCACGGCCGTTGCACGCGCCCTGGCCATGGCACCGGCGCTGCTGCTCGCCGACGAGCCGTCGGGAAATCTGGATCACGCCAACAGCGAGCGCCTGCACGATCTGCTGGCGTCGCTCACGCGCGATCTGGAGATCGCGATGGTGGTGGTCACGCACAACCGGTCGCTGGCGGCGCGCGCCGACCGGGTGCTCCTGCTCGAAGACGGGACGCTGCGGCCCACGGCGCTACCCGAGGCGCTGGCCTGATGCTCTGCGACCACTGCCGGGAACGCGATGCCGTGGTGCATCTGACGCAGATCGAGAACAACACGGTCACGCAGATCCACCTGTGCGAGCAGTGCGCGGCGGCGCGCGGCGTGGAGACCACCGTGGCCGAGGTGAAGCATCCACTGGGCGAGCTGCTGCACGCCGTGCAGGCGCAGATGGCGCCGGCGGGCGAGGGCGAGGAACGGTGCGAGTTCTGCGGCGCGACGATGGCCGATTTCCGCGCCACCGGGCGGTGGGGATGCCCGCGCTGTTACGTCACGTTCGAGTCGAGCATGCGGAGCCTGCTGCGGCGGCTCCATGGCAGCTCGCAGCACGTGGGCGAGCGCTATCAGGTGCCGCAGTCCGAAGTGGTGGAGCGCACCGCCAAGCTTGCCGAGCTGCGCGAGCGGCTGCGGCGGGCCATCGAGACCGAGCAGTTCGAGCTGGCGGCCGACCTGCGCGACCGGATCCGGGTGCTCGAATGATCGACCTCAGTCTGTTGCCCGACGGCGGCGTGGGCTGGCTCGATGCCTCGGGGCGAAACGCGGACATCGTGCTCTCCACCCGGGTGCGCCTGGCGCGGAACCTCGAGGGGTTCGCGTTCACGGGGCGGGCGCGCGACGGCGAGCGCCTGCGCGTGCTGGCGCAGGTGGAGGCGGCGGCGCGCGAGGCGCCGGTGCTGCAGGGGAGCCAGCTCCTGCGGGTGGACCAGATGGGCGAGGCCGACCGGCTGCTGCTGCATGAGCGGCATTTGGTGAGCAAGGAGTTGGCGGGGCTCGACGATCCGCATCCGCTGCGCAGCGGGGCGGCGGTGGTGGTGGGGG
>JAGWRB010000065.1 GCA_028876725.1 Gemmatimonadota bacterium | reverse complement strand
GTTGACGAAGTCGCCGTCGGGAGCGGCACCGGCGGCCGGCCGCGCGGGCGCCGGCGCGGCCGGCGCGCTCTCGGCGGGCGTGTCGCTGAGCGTGCTCAGGGCGGCCTGCGCGCGCGCGTTGTCGGGCGCGAGCTCGAGCACCCGGTGATACACCACGCGCGCCTTGTCGCCCTGATCGCTGCGGAAGAGCGCGTCGGCCAGCTCGAGATACGCGTCCATCAGCCGGCGCTTGTCGTTCGCCCGGAACGCGTACTCAACCCGCTTCTGGTGGTGCTTGACCGACGAGGGATCGGCGCGCACGATCTCGTCGGCCATCGACGCGGCCGCCTCGAGATTGCCGTCGCCTTCGTACCCCTTCATGGCGGTCTCGAGTTCGCGCAGGCCGCCGTCGCGGTTCCCCGCTTCGAGCATCGCCTCGCCGAGCTCGCGATGCGCGTCCCAGTCGTCGGGATCGCCCTCGACCACGGCCTGCAGCATCTCCACGGAGTGCGCGGCCATCATCGTCGACGCGCGCCCGACGAGCGAATCGCGCACCGGGGCCGCGGCCTCGGGCTCGTCGTCGGCCACCGCCTCGAGCGCCGCGCCGGTCGCGACGGCCTCGTCATCGCCCACGTCGAGCAGCGGTAGATCGATCGATGCCGGTTCGGGCGCCTCGGCGGCCGCGGTCTCGTCCGCGTCGCGCTCCTCGCCCTCGACGTCCATCATCGGCAGCCCTTCCACCGGCGAGAGGCTCGCCGGCGTGGGACGCGCGGGCGCGGGCGCCTCGTCGGGGAGCGTCAGCTCGAGGTCCATCGCCCCGTCCGCGTCGGCGGAGACGGGCGCACGATCGAGCGGCGCAGATTCTTCCGCGTTCGCGGCGGGAGCGTCGGCCGGCGCTTCGGCGGGCTCGCCGAGCGACGTCGGTTCGAGATCGATGAGCGACGCGGGGATCGCGCCCGTGGCGCGCGCGTCGAACGACGTGGCCTGCAGCCCGTCGAGCTGCAGGTCCTCGTGCGCCGCCGGCGCCGTGGGCTCGCCGGCAAGGTCGTCAGCGCGCGTGAGGCCGTCGAGCGGTGAGGCCTCCACATCGGCCGTGTGCTCGCCCAGCGACGTCGGCTCGAGCAACGCTTCGGTGCCGGCCGGCGCCGTGGGGGGCACCGGCGGCACCAGCGGCGCCGAGGGCGGCGTGACCGGACGCGGCGGCGGGGCCGGCGGCTGAGGCGCGACCGCTGCGCGCTGTGTGCTGGCCCGCGGCGGCTTCGGTGCCTCGTTGAGATCGAGGAATACCAGATCCTGCGCCTTGGTTTCGAGCGGCGTGTTGCCCGCGCGCACCTCGGCGTTGGGATCGATGGCGCGGATCCGTTCGACCGTGGCCTCGGCCTCGGCCTTGCGGCCCTCGGCCGTGTAGCGCTGATAGAGGAGCTGCAGCTGCTCCACCGCTTCCTCGGGCTTGCCCGCCTTCTGCAGCTGCTCGGCCAACATCTGCCGGATGTCGTCCTGATCCGGACACAGGTCCGCGAATTCCTTGAGCGCGTTGAACGCCTCGCCGATCCGCCCCGCCTTCTGCATGCGGTCGGCGAACTCGAGGAAGTTGCGCTTCGCGTCGGCGGTGAAGCCCTTCTGCGCGCTGATCTTGCCGAGCTTGTAGTAAATGCTCGTACGCCCCGGCGACTGGCGCAGGATCTTGTTGCACAGCGCGATGGCGTTGTTGTGGAACCCGCCCTCGGCGTAATGGTCGACGGCGCGCTCGTAATAATCGACGGCGTCGGCGACGTTTCCCTGACGCAGCAAGAGATCGCCGACCCGATTGAACAGGGCGACGTCCAACTCCTCGGGGTTCGCCTCGTATTCGGCGAGCAGCTCGATATAAGCGGCGAGCGCCTTGTCCGGCTGCTTTTTCAGCTCGAACTCGGCCGCCTTCTTTTTGAGCTTTGCGATGTTCGACATCAGCGCCCGGAAGGCCTCGGGAGTAGGTCCGACAGGAGTCGGCGTGGGGGGAGACGGAGCGTTGTAACCTATCCCTAAGTGCTACCAGTCACAAGGTTTGCCTCGCACCCACGCCCGGCGGCAGAGGGCGGCGCCGAACCAGTAAGGCACCTCGCGGTAGTCTGTCGCGCGGAACAGCGCGAGGTCGGCGGAGAACCCGGGCGCCAATTGTCCCACCCGGCCGGCCAGCCCGAGCGCCGCGGCACCGTTTACGGTGGCCGCCACCAGCGCCTCGGCGGCGCTCAGCCGGAGCTGGCTCACCGCCAGGGTGAGCACGGTTGGAAAGTGGAGCGTGGGGGAGGTTCCCGGGTTGAAGTCCGTCGCGAGCGCCACCGGCACCCCCGCCTCGATGAGCCGGCGCGCCGGCGCCTGTCCGGGGCGGCCCAGGAACACCATGGTCGCGGGGAGCAGCGTCGCCACCGTGCGGCCGCGCGCCAGGGCCGCGATGCCACCGTCGGAGATGGCGGCCAGGTGATCGGCCGAGGCGGCGTCCAGTTCTGCGGCGAGTTCGGCGCCGCCCGACGAGGTGAGTTCGTCGGCGTGCAGCTTGAGGTCGAGTCCGGCCGCGCGCGCGGCGAGCAGGATCTCACGTGACTCGGCGGCCGTATAGACGTGCGTTTCGCAGAACACGTCGGCGAACCGCGCCAGCCGCTCCGCCGCGACGCGCGGAATCATCTCGTGCACGAGGAGATCGATATACGCGCGGCGCCGCCCGGGCGTGTCCCGGTATTCCAGCGGAATCTCGTGCGCGCCGAGGAAGGTCGGGACGATGCGGAGCGGGAGCTCCGCGGCGAGGCGGCGGATGGCCCGCAGCATCTTGAGTTCGTCGTCGAGCGTGAGGCCGTACCCCGATTTGACCTCCACCGTCGTGACGCCGCTTCGCGCGAGCGCGCGCAAGCGCTCGCCGGCAAGCGCGACCAGCTGTGCTTCGGTGTGCGCGCGCACGTCCCGCACCGAGGCGTGGATGCCGCCCCCGCGGCGGGCGATCTCCATGTAGTCGAGTCCGGCGGCACGCATTTCGTGCTCGGCGGCGCGGGCGCGCCCGAACACGGCGTGGGTGTGCGAGTCGACGAAGCCGGGGGTGAGCACGCCGCGGTCGCAGTCGACCTCGGCGAAGCCCGGGTGCGCGCGCCGCAGTTCTTCTTCGGGACCCACGGCGGCGATGGTGTCGTCGCGCACGGCCACGGCCCATCCGTCGCGCACGGCGGCGTCGGCCATCGCGGCCCCGCGCCGGGCGGCGCCCGGCCCCGCGCACGTCACGACCTGCGACGCGTTCACGAACAGCAGCTCGTTCATGCGGGCGGCGCCCCGCGCGTGCTGCCGAGCACGTCCTGCACGCGCGACCACTCCAGGGGCGCCTGCGCCTCGCCACGACAGGCGTAGTAGCAGGCGTCGCAGCCGATGGGCGTGTAGCGGCGGTAGTCGCGCCAATGGAAATCGGTGGGGAAGTCGGGGCAGCGCTTCACGTGGCCCACGGGATCGATGTGGATCGTGCGGATGCCCGACCGGCAGGGGTCCCGCAGTTCGCCGCGGACGTACCGCGGAATCTGCCGCAGGTAGTAATCGGAGCTGGTGATCACGCCGCGATGGCGCCGCTTGAAGTCGAGCAGGGCGGCGATCAGGTCGTCGACGTCGCGCGCGTGCGCGTCGCCGAGCAGATGCGACGCGTTGCCGTTCTTGGCGTCGGTGTACACGCTCAGGTTGACGCCCACTCCCAGCTCGTGCGCGCGGTGCACCAGCGGCAGGATCTGATCGACGTTGTCGTTCTTGATCACGGTGTTGAACCGGATGTTGTCGATGCCGCGCGATTGCAGCGCCGGGATGTTGGCGAAGATGCGCGCGGCGAGACCGGGGATGCCGCGCGCCCGGTCGTGGCGCTCGTCGAGGTAGTCGAGCGAGATGTTGAACTGGTGGACGCCGGCGTCCCAGAGCGAGCGGCCGCGTTCCGGCGTGAGCATGGCGCCGTGCGTGATGAGCGCGACGTATTTGAGCCGCACGGCCGACGACACCGCGCGCACCAGGTCCTCGAGATCGCGCCGCAGCAGCGGCTCGCCGCCGGTGAACGTGATCATCATCGGGTTGAAGAAGCGGGCGGCATCGGCGAAGCTCGTCAGCTCGTGGTCGCGCGCACTGGGATGCGTTTTCCAGTAATCGCAAAATCCGCAGCGCGCGTTGCAGCGCAGCGTGACTTCGAAATGCACGAGCACGGGCATGCGCCGCGCGACGAGCCACGCGTACTTGCCGATGAACAGCGGGACGTGGTACGGCCTGAAGCGGGAGGTGAGCATGCGAGCGGCAGCGTGGGCAGTCAGCCGTGGGCCGTCAGCCGTCGGCTCTCATTGGCAAAGTGATATGTTCGCGCCGGGCCGTCTCCACGGCCGCTTCGTATCCCGCGTCGGCGTGCCGCGCCACGCCAAGGCCCGGGTCGTTGGTGAGCACGCGCTCCAGCCGCACGCGCATCTCGGGGGTGCCGTCGGCGACGATCACCTGCCCCGCGTGCAGCGAGTTGCCGATGCCCACGCCCCCGCCGTGATGGAACGAGACCCACGAGGCGCCGCTGGCCACGTTGAGCATGGCATTGAGAATCGGCCAGTCGGCCACGGCGTCGGTCCCGTCCTTCATGCGCTCGGTTTCGCGGAAGGGCGACGCGACGCTGCCGGTGTCCAGGTGATCGCGGCCGATGACGATGGGCGCCGACAGCTCGCCCGAGGCGACGAGATCGTTGAGCGCCACGCCGAACCGCGCGCGTTCCCCCTGCCCCAGCCAGCAAATGCGCGCCGGCAGCCCCTGGAAATGGACGCGCTCCCGGGCCAGGGTGATCCAGCGCTTCAGATGCTCGTCGTGCGGGAACAGCTCCAGCACCAGTGCGTCGGTGCGGTACAGATCCTTGGGATCGCCCGACAGCGCCACCCAGCGGAAGGGTCCCTTCCCCTCGCAGAACAGCGGGCGGATGTACTCCGGGATGAACCCCGGAATGTCGAACGCGTGCTTCACCCCGCGATCGAACGCCACCGTGCGGATGTTGTTGCCATAGTCGAAAGCGATCGCGCCGCGCTTCTGCAGCGCGAGCATCGCGTTCACGTGCACGGCGATCGACGCCTCGGCGAGTTCCACGTAGCGCGCGGGATCGGACGCGCGGAGCGCCGCAGCCTGCGCCAGCGTGTGGCCCGCCGGCACGTACCCGTTGAGGGTATCGTGCGCGCTGGTCTGGTCGGTGAGCGCGTCGGGCACCACGCCGCGGGCCACGATTTCGGGAAGCACCTCCGCCGCGTTGCCGACGAGTCCCACCGAGAGCGCGCGCCCGGCGCGCCGGGCCTCCTCGACGAGGGCCAGCGCTTCGTCGAGTGAGCGCGTTTTGCGATCGCAGTAACCCGTGGCGAGGCGCTTGTCGATGCGCGCTTCATCGACCTCGATGCCGAGGATGGCGGCCCCGTTCATGGTCGCGGCGAGCGGCTGCGCCCCGCCCATCCCACCCAGCCCCGCGGTGAGTACGAAGCGGCCGGCCAGCGTGCCGCCGAAATGCCGCCGGGCCATCGCCCCGAACGTCTCGAACGTGCCCTGCAGGATTCCCTGCGACCCGATGTAGATCCACGAGCCGGCGGTCATCTGGCCGTACATCATGAGTCCGGCGCGTTCGAGCTCGCGGAAGTGCTCCCAGGTGGCCCACCGGCCCACGAGGTTCGCGTTGGCGATGAGCACGCGCGGCGCGCTCGCGTGCGTACGGAACACCCCGACCGGCTTTCCGCTCTGGACGAGCAGCGTCTCATCGGCCTCGAGCGCCCGGAGGGCGCGCACGATGGCGTCGAACGCCGCCCAGCTTCGCGCGGCGCGCCCCGTGCCGCCGTACACCACCAGATCGTCGGGACGCTCGGCGACCTCCGGATCGAGGTTGTTCATCAGCATGCGAAGGGCCGCTTCCTGCTGCCACCCCTTGCACGAGATCGTGGTACCGCGCGGGGCGCTGACCGGCCGCGGACCCGCCGGCGCTGTCGTGTCGCGGAGCGTGGACGCGCTCATGCGGACCTCACCGCAGAAGTGAAACGACCGTCGGCGATGGCCTCGGCCAGACGCGCGATGTCGGGCGCCAGCACGCGGTCTCCGGCGAGCGGAGCGACGAGCGAGCGCACCACGCGGTGCACGGCGGCGGCGCCGCGCCCCGGTTTGAGCGGTGCGCGGTAGTCGAGCCCCTGCGCGGCGCACATGAGCTCGATGGCCAGCACGTGGCGCACGTTGTGCACGACGCGCCGCAGCTTCACCGCGGCCGTCATGGCCATGGGCACCACGTCCTCCTTGTTCCCGTCGGTGGGAATGGTGTCCACACTCGCCGGGTGGGCGAGCACCTTGCACTCGCTGGCCAGCGCGGCGGCCGTAACCTGCGCCATCATGAAACCGGAATTAACCCCGGCGTCGCTCGACAGGAAGGGGGGCAATCCCTGGTTCAGATCAGGGTGCACCAGCCGGTCGATGCGCCGCTCGGACATCGTAGCCAGATTCGTGAGCGCAATCGCGAGGACGTCGAGCGCCATCGCCACCGCCTGCCCGTGAAAGTTGCCCCCGCTGAGCAGGGTGCCGTCCTCGAACACGAGCGGATTGTCGGTCGCCGCGTTCAGCTCGCGCGATACGAGCCCGTGCGCGAACTCGATGGCGTCGAGCGCGGGCCCGTGCACCTGCGGAATGCAGCGCAGGGCGTAGGCGTCCTGCACCCGCGGATCGCCCTCGCGATGCGACTCGCGGATCTCGCTGCCGTCGAGCAGCGCGCGCAGCAGGCGCGCCGATTCCGCCTGTCCGGTCTGGCCACGCACCTCCTGGATGCGCGCGTCGAACGCCACCGGGGTGCCGAGCAGGGCGTCGACGGTCATCGCGCCGGCGCCGTGCGCCACGGCCCAGAGATTCCGCGCATCGGCGAGCGCGAGGGCGGCGATGGCCGTGTGCGCCTGCGTGCCGTTGATCAGCGCGAGCCCTTCCTTGGGCGCGAGCACGAGCGGCGCGAGGCCCGCGGCCTGCAGCATTTCGACGGCCGGCCCGCTCGCGTCGCCGCGCCGCAGTTCCCCTTCGCCGATGAGCGACAGCGCGAGATGCGCCAGCGCGGCGAGGTCGCCGCTCGCGCCCACGCTCCCCTGCTCCGGCACCGGCGGATGCAGCCCCGCGTTGAGCATCGCGATGAGGAGGTCGGCCAACTCGGCGCGCGCGCCGGAGTGCCCCTTGGCGATCACGTTGGCGCGCAGGAGCATCATGGCGCGGACTTCGCGCTCGGGGAGCAGCGGCCCCACGCCCGCCGAGTGACTGCGCACGAGGTTGACCTGGAGTTCGGCGAGGCGCTCGGGGGGAATCGCGACGTCGGAGAGCTTGCCGAACCCCGTCGTCACGCCGTAGACCACGGCGTTCCGCGCCACGAGGTCATCCACCACGGCGCGGGTGCGCGCGATGCGGCGCCGCGCCGCGTCGGCCAGCCGAGCCGGCCGCCGGTCGACGGCCACCGCGGCCACGTCTTCGACGGTCAGGGAGCTGCCGTCGAGCGTAATGGGGGTGGGCATGGGCGGAACATCTCCGGCGGTCCGGGACAATTCAAGGGCCGCCCGCGGCGGCTACGGCGTGCCGGCGCTGCGGTAGGTGCCGCGGTTGTAGTTGAACTTGAGGTCCGGCTCCGCGGTGAGCGCGATCTGGAACGCGAACGAGAAGTTGCCGTTCGGCGACTGCGTGAACGAGAAGATGGCGCGCCAATCGTGCAGTTCGCGCACGAGCTGCACGTCCTGGCTGGCGAACTGGTGCTGCTGGAAGTTGTACGTGGTGCGCCACGCCGCCGACCACTTGTCGGTGAGCGGAAACTGCACGTTGCTCGACAGCGACGACGTGGGCGGATTGACGTACACCGGGCCGCCCGACGCGGTGTTCGAGATCGGCTGGTCGAGCGTGGGCGCCGTGCTCTGCTGCTGGACGCACAGATCGTACGCCGGCGGGTTGTACGACGGGCTCTTCGGATCCTTGAACGGCAGGCAGTACCGCGTGGGATCGGCGTAGATCACCGTTCCACCGACGGGCGGGCGCGTGCGGGCCGAGCTGAAGTTGAACGTGGCCGACCACGAGCGCGCCACGGGCGCCAGATAGAGCACGTTGCGGTTCTGCATGCCCGCCACGGGCTGCTGCGCGATCTGATTGGCGAATTGCTGATCGGGCGTGGGGCCGGGCGCCGGCGCGGCACCCGCCGGCGAGGACGTCGTGTCGTGCGACAGGCCGAGCATGCGGAACAGGAAGCCCAGCGGATTCTGATCCTTGCTCATCGTGAAGCTCGCCGACATCGAATTCCGGAAGGGCTTGAACACGGCGCTGTCGCTCAAAGTGCTGCCCTGGAAGAGCGAGTATCCCACGTTGAGCGAGAACCCCGGCAGCAGCTGGGAACTCAGGCTATACGAGAAGTTGTCGTTCGTGATGCCGGACACGGCCCGGTGCGTCTTGGACGCGCGTTCGAAGTCGTACGTAATCGCCGACAGGTTGACGGCCAGGAGCTGGATGGGCTGGGCGGTGGACGGCCCGCCGTTCAGGGTATCTTCCTTGGCCTTGAGCTTTGCCTCGAACGTCTGGTTGAGCGAGAGCGAGATGGCCTTCTGCGCGTACGAGCCCAGGTACCCCTGGCGCGTCCGGTTCGTGGCGGCGAGGTACTCGTCGCTCACGTTGGCCGCCGGCGCGTAGCTGAACGTGATCTGCGGGCTGATGGTGTGCCGGAAGCGGGAGAACGGGCCGAACCCGGGCCAGAGCCCGTAGATCGTGGGGTTCATGCCCAGACCGAAGGTCGGACGCTTGGACTGGTGCACGAACTTCCCGCCGGTGAATTGGCTGCGCACCCAGAACGCGCCCGGGTCGACGTTGTTGAACGACAGACTGGGCGAGAGGCCGAGCACGTTCTGGCCCAGGCGCGGCAGGCTGAAACTCGGCGTCCAGTCGACGTCGGTGCGGTACGTGCTCGCGAACACGCGATTGGAGTGGACCGAGGTGTCGCTGGGGTTGGGGTATACCAGGTATGTCTGCGGGAAGATATTCTGCTGGTCGTTGATCGTGAACGAGTTCTTGAGATCCCAGCCGAAAATCTGGATCGGGGTGTCAAACGAAAGCGAACTCTGATAGCTGCTGCGCTTGACCGTGGTCGAGTCGAGGAGGCCGTCGCTCGTCACGCCATAGCGCTGGCTGAACAGCCCGGGCTGGTCGATGTGCAGGCTCTGGCTCGCCGAGTAGTGGAACCCGGGCGTCCAGGTGAGCCACGACGCCACCTCGACGGGGCTCGTGCTCACGCTCACCGTGGGGAAGGCCTGGTCCACCTGGTCACGGCCGGGATACTGCTTGCGCGTGCCGCCGATGCTCACCTGCGCCGGCCCCACCTTCTGCTGATAGTTGATGGACGATGAAATCGTCTGCAGCGCCGCGTACGGGTTGAACGTATTCTGCCGCTGCAATTGCGTGCTCGTGACGTAATTCATGTTCGCCGTGAGCATGCTATTGCGCGAGAACTGCTGCGTGTGCGCCCAGCTGATCGCCAGGTTGGTCTGCCCGTTGCGCTGCGTGGTGTACGACGACGCGATCTGCCCGTTCAGGAACCGGTCGCGCCAGCGGTAGCGCCACTCCCCGTTGAACCGCAGCCACCCGGGGTCGCCGGCCGATGACCCGCCGGTGCCGCTGCGCCAGTCCATCCACGCCGAGGCGTCCATATAGTCGTTCAGCGCCCAGTACCAGCCGATGTTCTCGATGTCGCGCCGGTAGGTGGGGCTGTTGCGAATGATGTCGGCCACGCCGAAGCGCGGCGTGAGCATCCCGCTCCGCCGCCCCGTGCGGATGTCCTGGAAGAAGAACGGAAGCCACATCACGGGGACGTCGCCGATGTACAGCACGGCCGGCCGGCCCACCATCAGGTTCTTGGTGCGCTTCACCTCCCCCACTTCGAAGTGATAGTCGGGGAGCACGCTGTCGTCGCACGACGTGAGGCTCGCCGTCGTGCCGTACAGACGCGGCGGGATGTTCTTGGTGGAGTCCCCCGTTTCGATCTTCACGACCTTGGGGCTCACGAACCAGGTGTTGCCGCCGTTGTCGACCTTCACCGACGCGTCGTTGATGCGCCCCGAGCGCTCGCTCAGGTTGTAGGTGGCGGTCGTCCTCCCGGTGATCGGGGCCTGTCCTCCGCCGGGGACAATGACGTATCCGGCGCCCGCCGTATCGCGGCTCGTCACGGTGATGCCGCGGCTCTGGCTGTTGTACCGGATGGTGGAGTCGGTGACGACCGTCTGGTCGCCGCGCTGCACGGCCGCTTTGTGCGCCGTGCCGGCCACGATCTGAATGGCCTGCGTGAGCGCGTCGAAGCTCAGCACGCCCCCTTCGTACCGGGTGATCGTGTACCCTTTGCGCTTCATGAGCGCTTCCATCACCGAGTCGGGGGGCGTCCATTTCACCGCGGCGGTATCACGCCCGGCGGTGTCGCCGGGAATCGCGGGCTGCCCGGCACGCGGCAGCGGACGCTGCACTGGCCGGCGCACGGGACGGCCCTGCGCCGGCAGCATGGACGGCAGGGCGGCCGCGATCACGACCGCCAGCCACCATCGTTTCATGCGGGCTCTCCGCCCCCTGCCTCTGCTTCGGCCTCCGCGAGGAGGGCGGCGTGCCGCTTTTCGCGGCGCCGATAGATGATGTACGACACGACCACGCTCACCTCGTAGAGAAGATACAAAGGTATCGCAAGCGCAAAGGTCGTGCCCAGGAAGTCGCCCGGGGTGATGACCGCGGCCACCGCCCAACAGGCCACGATGGCGTGCCGCCGGTACCGGGTCAGGAATTGCGGCTTCACGATCCCCAGCGCCGTGAGCCCGGTGATGACCAGCGGCAGCTCGAACACCGCGCCGAACGCCACGCAGAGCGTGGTCACGAAGCCGAAGTACTCCGACGCGGTGATCATCGGATCGAGCGCGTCGGACTCGAGGTGCAGGAGGTAGTCCAGCGCGAGCGGGAGCACGAAGTAGTACGCGAGCGCCACGCCGGCGGCGAAGAGCAGCGTCCCGGCCACCACGACCGGGATCACCATCTTCTTCTCCCGCTTGTAGAGCGCCGGCGAGAGGAAGAGCCAGATCTGGTAGGCGATCATCGGCAGGGCGATGATGCCCCCGACGACCAGCGACGCCGACATCAGAATCGAGAAGGTGTCGCCGGGGTGCGTGTACACGAGCTTTCGCCCGTGCAGGTACGGCAGGATCGGCTTTTCGAGGAAGTAGATCGCGTTGAAATGCACGACCACGAACACGCCGATGGCGAGCCCCACCCCGAGGGCGCCGATGGCCCAGATCAAGCGCCAGCGCAGCTCCTCGAGGTGGTCGAGGAAGGGCATCTCATCCGACTTCTTGGCGGCCATCGAACCCTCGGCGGTCGGTTAGTGCGTCGGCAGCGTCTTCAGACGGTCGGCAGCCAGGCTCGCGGCCGTGCTCCCGGGATAGTCCTTGACGACGCGCTGCAGCGCCGCGCGGGCCTCGTCGATCTTGCCGCTCTTGATCAGCCACTGGGCGTGCTTGTACAGCGCCGTCGCCGCCTCCGGGCTCTGCGGGTACTTCGTCACCACGGTCTGATACACCGAGTCGGCCGCCGCACCGTTCCCCTCGGCCTCGTACGTCTGGCCGACGTAGTTGGTCGCCGCGCCGGCGTCGAGATAATTCGGGTACTGCTGCAGCAACTGCTGGAATGCCATGCGCGCCGTGGCGTACGCGCCGTTCTCGTACTGGTCGCGCGCGCTCTTGAACAGTTCGGCGGGACCGGGGCCCTGCGCGGCGCTCGTATCGGACGCCGCGCCGCCGGCGGCGCCCGCGCCAGTGCCGGACATGCCCGCCCGGCTCGACTCGAGCTGCGCCGCCAGATCCTGCAGCTGCCGCTGACTGATGCCCGCCCGGTTCTGCAGCGTGATCAACTGCTGGCCCAGATCGTACAGGGCCTGGCTGGCGTTGGCCTGGTAGTTCGTCGTCCGCACGCTCAGCGCCCGCAGCGAGTCGCGGACGTCGGTGATGGACGCAATGGCCGAATCCAGCCGGACCCGGGCCAGCGAATCATCGCGGGCCCGGGCCTGCTCCTGCGCCAGCGCCTGCTGGGCCTGCTGCGCCCGCATCGAGGTCAGATCGTCCTGCAACAGCCGGATGTCTCCCTTGGAGGCGAGACAGCCGGCCGAGTACAGAGCGAGCACGGGCGCGAGGATGGTGGACTTCTTCATTTACATGCTCGGCTTCTTGAGGGTGCCGTTGGCGCCGCCGGTGATCGTGAACTCATCGCGGCGGTTCTGGGACCAGGCGTCTTCGTCGTGACCCTGCGCGATCGGCCGCTCCTCGCCGTAGCTCACCGTCTCGATGCGCGAATCGGCGATCCCGTGGTCGACCAGGTAGCGCTTGGCCGTGGCGGCACGCCGCTGGCCCAGCGCCAGGTTGTACTCGGTGGAGCCGCGTTCGTCGGTGTTGCCGGCGATGCGGATCGTGACGTCAGGGTTGGCCTGGAGAATCGGCACCTTGGCATCGAGAATCGCCTGCGCGTCGGAGCGCAGCGTCGATTGATCGAAGTCGAAGTGGATCATCTCCGTGAGCGTGGCGCGCATCGTCTTCTGCGCCTCTTCGGCGGCCCGGATGCTGTCGGCGCGCGCCTTCTCGGCGGCCTCGGCGGCACGCTTCGCCGCGTCGATCGCGGCCAGCGAGTCGCGGACGTGCTGCGCGCGAAGCGCACTGGTGTCGACCGGAGCCGGCGCCGGCGCCGGCGCGACCTCGGGCTTCTTGTGGCAGGCCGCCAGGGCGACCGCCGCCAGGACCAGTGCTGCGGGTAGGCTTCGGGTAGCGCGCATCTTCAAGTCTCCTGAACTCGGGGTTGGCATACGAGGAATTCGAGGCACTGCTCGCACCGGGACCAACGCGGCACGTCTACGGGGTCAGACGCGACGACCACGCCGCGAGCCGCGACGTTGCCGCGGCGTGCGTGAGCTGTCGAATCCGGCCGGACTGCGTGTCGAGCACCCACAACTGCTTGTCGCCGCCGCGCGTGGACGTGAATACCAGATGCCGGGAATCGGGCGCCCAGCTCGGGTCTTCGTTCTCCGCCGCGCTCGTGAGCTGATGCGGAATCCGGTCGCGCAACGACATGGTGACGATCTGAAAGATCCCCGACTGGTCGGGCACGTAGGCCTGATACGCGATGGTCAGCCCGTCGGGCGACCAATCGGGGTTCGAGCGGTAGTTCTTCGTGGTGAACGCGTACGAGGTGAACATATCGGCGTTCGTCCCGTCCGCATCCATAATATAAATCTCCGGAGGGCCGGCCCGCCCCGACGTGAACGCGACCCGGCGGCCGTCCGGGCTGAAGCTCGGCGTGCTGTTGTCCGTACCGTTCCCCACCGTGAGCCGTTGCGGCGGTCCCCCCGCGGCGGGCGCCGCGAACAGATCCGACCCGTTTTCCCCCGCCACCGTGTAGACAATGGTCTTCCCATCGGGCGAGAACACCGGCGTGCTGACGTTGGTGTTGCGCCGTTCGCCGAACGCCCGCGACAGGCCCGTCTGGAGGTTGTACACCACGATGCGCGAATTTTCCCCGAAGGTGGCGTAGGCGAGCGCGCTGCCGTCGGGGCTCCAGGCCGGCGAGAGGCCCTCGCCCACCATCGGGATCGTGATGTCCCCCGCCCCGTCGCTGTCCACGACGTGGATCGCGTGCGAGCGCACGTAGGCGATGCGCGTGGCCGCGATCCCCTGCACGCCCGTGATCCATCGCTCCACTTCGTCGGACACGCGATGCACCGCCATGCGCCAGGCGCGCGACGCCGTGTCCTGCGGCAATGCGAACTCGTTGACGTCGATGACCTGCTTTCGCACCACGTCGTGCAGGGCCACGTGCAACCCGCGGTCGGTGTTCGTCGCCTGCACCACCGCCAGCGCCCCGATAGTCTGGAACACGCCGTAGTTCATGCGCTTCATGTTGCCGGCGGAATCGACGCCGCTGCGAATGGCCGCCGCCATCGAGTCGGGAATCGTGACGATGTTGACGCGGTCGCCGAAGTCGAGGTCGCGCTGCAGCATGGCGCGAATGGAGTCGCCGGCCACGCCGGAGACGGGCAGCACCACGACCCCCGGCCGCACCCCCGGATCGTACTGGAGGGTGATGCGCACCCCCTTCATCGTCGAGTCCTGCGCGAGGAGCGGCGCGGCGACGCACAGGAGCGCGAGCGCGAGCTGGAGCGAGCGTTTCATCAGTGAATGATCCGGGGATCGAAATTGAAGATCACGGGAAGGACATCGTCCGGGTAGCCCGAGGGCAGCGGCCCGAAGGCGTGCGACGTGCCGGCGGCGTCGATCGCGCCCTGCGCCGCCAGGTCGAAGGCGTACGAGCCCGACCGCTTCTGGAAGCGGAAGTCGGACACGCTCCCGTCGCGATGGATGAGGAACACGACCTGCGCGCTGAGCGTGCTGTTCCCGGGCGGCTGGAAGCGCAGCGCCACCTGCCGCGTGATGTTCTCGACGTACCCCGGGAAGGGGAAGTCGATCCCGGGCGTGGAAACGTTGGCGACGTCGGCGCCCCTGCCGCCCTCCGGGCCGCCGCCGGCAGTGGGCGTCTTCGACGTCACCCGCTTCGTCTTGGTCTCGGCGGGGGCCGGCGTTGCGGCCTTGGGCTTGGTGTCGGGTTTGTGCGCGGTCTTCTCCACCTTTTTCGGCGCCACGGGAACGGTCTTGGGCACAGACTTCGGCTTGGGCGGCGGCGTCACCTTGTCGATGGGCTGCGGCGTCGCGGGCGTCTCACGCACCACGCCGATGGCCCGAGGCCCGGCGGGCGCCGCGATGAGCTGCACCCGGTACACCGGCGGCAGCGCGGCCGGCGGCGGCGGACGGAACAGGAGCAGCGCCGACAGCACCGCCGCGTGCAGCAGCACCGACGCCCCGATGGGGAGCGTGAGCGTGGGACGCGGCGGCGTGTGCGCGGTCACGTCAGGGCTGCTCCTGCTCGGTCATGAGGCCGATGTCGTGCACGCCGGCCGCCTGAATCACGGCCAGCACCTGCGCCACGAGGCCGTAGTTCACGCCCGCATCGGCCCGCAGGTAGAGCCCCTGCTGCGCCCGGTCCTTGGCCAGCGTCTGGAACGCGGCCCGGAACTCCGGATACGTCATGGGCGACGCCTCGTCCACGAGAATCTGTCCCTCGCGGGTGATGGTCACCGTCATGCCGCTTTTGGACGTGACGGG
Organism: Gemmatimonadota bacterium; assembly: GCA_028876725.1. Lineage (GTDB taxonomy): Bacteria > Gemmatimonadota > Gemmatimonadetes > Gemmatimonadales > Gemmatimonadaceae > JAGWRI01. The sequence continues at coordinate 3,617 of JAGWRB010000065.1, read as the reverse complement.
CCGCGCCTCCGCCTTGGGGAGGGCGATGTCCACCCCGCCCTGCATCATCGGCGCGGTGATCATGAAGATCACGAGCAGCAGCAACATCACGTCGATGAGACTCACGACGTTGATGTCGGCGTTCAGCTCCAACCGGCGGTGGCGGCGGCGGGCCATGCTAGATGTGCCCCTCGCGCGCCAGCAGCGCGATCACGTCGGTGCTGAAGTTCTCCATCATCGCATCGAACCGGTTCAGCTTGTTCGCGAAGATGTTGTACCCGAACGTGGCGGGAATGGCCACGGCCAGCGCGGCCGCCGTCGCGATCAGGGCTTCGGCCACGCCCGGCGCCACCGCGCCAAGGTTGCCCGAGCCTTTGCTGGCGATGCCCAGGAACGCTTCGATGACGCCGAGCACCGTGCCGAAGAGGCCAATGAGCGGACTCGCCGATCCCGTGGTCGCGAGCCACGGCAGGTACCGGCCCAGACGGTCGCGCTCCTCCGCGGCCTCGGCGTCGAGCAGCAGCCGGAGCGTCTCGATCTGCGTGGCCGAGAGCGTGTACGTCGCGCCGCCCGCCGGCGTGGCGCCCATGGCCGCCATCTCCCGCGCTTGCTGATTGCGAATCCGCGCTTCGGACACGAAGTGCAGCGCGCGCAGGAAGAGCCGCGGCAGCGCCCCCGGCTTCGATCGCTTCACGAGCGCCCCGGCCTCGTCCAGTCGCGGCGCGCTCTCGAACGCGTGCTGAAACGCGAGCGCCGCGCGCTCGGCCTTGCCGAGCTGCCGCCATGCCCCGAGCATGATGGCCCAACTGAGCAGCGACAGCACGGCGAGCACGCTCAGCACGATCTTGGTGCTGAGCGCCGCGCTCATGATCAGGTCGAGCGCGCCGTTCGGAATGGCGCCGCCGATTTGGAAGAAGCCGAGGATCATCCGCGGGAAGGACTGGAGGTGGGCGCTCGCTCCGCGAACCAGGCGTACGTGCTGGCCAGGCCCTGCGCAAGCGAGACGGAGGGACGCCAGCCGAGCTCGGCCGCCGCCTTGGTGATCGTGAGGGACGACTCCTGCAGTTCGCCCGGGCGCGCCGGCGCGAAATCCACCGGGACCGTGCGTCCGGCGACGCGCATCAGCGCCGACGCCAGATCGACGACCGAGGTCGCCACGCCCGTCCCGATATTAAACGCACGAGCGTTCATTCCGGCACTCTTCGGCGGATCGTAGGCGGTGGCGCGCACCATCGCGTCGGCCACATCGCCCACGTACACGTAGTCGCGCGTCTGGTTCCCGTCGCCGAACACGGTGAACGGTTTCCCCGCGAGCAGACGGCCGCAGAAGATCGCCACCACGCCGGCCTCGCCGTGCGGATCCTGCCGCGGGCCGTACACGTTGGAGAAGCGCACCGACACGGCCCGCAGCCCGTGGATGCGCGCGTAGTACGAGAGGTACTGCTCCACCGAGTGCTTGGCGATCGCGTAGGGCGAATCGGGTTCCTTGGGCGTATCCTCGGAATTGGGCGGGATTGCCGCGTCGCCGTAGATCGCACCGCCGGTGGAGCTGAACACCACGCGCGTCGTGGCGATCCGGCCCGCGCGCCGCACCGCCTCGAGCAGATTGAGCGTGCCGAGCACGTTGATCTGCGCGTCGCGCACGGGATCGTCGACGCTCTTCCGCACGTCGATCTGTGCCGCGAGGTGCGCGATGGCGTCGAAGCCGCCGGCGCGCACCAGCTCCGCCGCCTCGGGCGACCGAATGTCGAGCGCGTGGAACTCGGCACTTGCCGGCACGTTCTCCCGGCGGCCCGTCGAGAGATCGTCGATCACCGTCACGGTGTGCCCGCCGGCCAGGAAGCGCTCCGCCACGTGCGAGCCAATGAACCCCGCCCCACCCGTCACCAGGACCCGCGTCATCGTAGAGACTCCTTCGTGCTGGGTTCCGCCTCGTCGCCGGCCGGCGCGGGCGCCGCCGGCTCGGCGTCGAGCGCGAACAGATACCGCATCGCGTCCACCACGCCCAGCCCGCGCCCGTTCGCCGACGCCGCCCGCAGGCGCACCGACGGCTCGTGCATGAACTTGTTCATGAGTGATTTAGTAAGATACTCGACCGCCCCGCGCTCCTCCGGCGTCAGATCCCGCAGCCGGCGCAGCGCCGCCGCCAGCTCGGCCTCGCGCACCCCGTCCATCCGCGCGCGGAAGCTCCGCAGCACCGGCACCGCCGAGAGCCCGGCCAGCCACTCCCAGTAGCGGTCCATCTCCGCATTCACGATCTGCTCCGCCGCCGGCAGCTCCCCCCGCCGCCGGTCGAGGTTCGACTGAATCACCTGCTGCAGACTGTCCAGATCGTACAGGAAGACGTTGCCCAGCGCGCCGACCTCGGGTTCCACGTCCCGCGGCACCGCGATGTCGAGGATGCAGAGCGGCCGGTCCCCGCGCCGCCCCACCGCCTCGCGCACCCGGTCCACCGTCACCACCGGGTGCGGCGACGCCGTGGACGACAGCACGAGATCGACGTCGGGCAGCTCCCGCCAGCACTCGTCGAAGTGCATCGCCCGCGCGCCGTACCGGTCGGCCAGCTCCACCGCGTGCGCGTGGGTGCGGTTCGCCACCACGGCCGCGTTCACTCCCTCGTCCACCAGGCACTCCAGCGCCAGCGCCGCCATCTCCCCCGCGCCGAGCACCATCGCCCGGCGTCCGCGCAGCGTGCCGAAGATCTGCTTGGCGAGCTGCACCGCGGCCGAGCTCACCGACGCCGCGCCGCGCGCAATGGCGGTGTCCTCGCGCACCCGCCCCGAGGCGGAGAGCGCCGACTGGAACAGCCGGTTCAGCGCCACGCCCGACTGCCCGCGGCATGCCTCCCACGCGTCGCGCACCTGCCCGTGGATCTGCGCCTCGCCGAGCACCATCGAGTCGAGTCCGGCCGCTACACGGAAGAGGTGCCCGACCGCCTCCCGGTCGCGCCGCACGTACCCGTACGCGCTCGCGTCCGTGCCCAGCCGCTCGCTCAGCTCCGCCCACACCGCAGGCGCGGCGTCCTGCTCCCCCTCCACCAGGTAGGTTTCGGTGCGGTTGCACGTGGAGAGCATGACACCCTCCTCGGCGCCCGAGGCGCGACGCATGCGCTCGAGCGCCGCGCCCATCTCCGATGGGCGGAACGTCAGACGCTCGCGCACGTCGAGCGCGGCCGTCCGGTGGCTCACCCCGACCACGATCAGCGCCACGCCGCCAGCCTCCGGGCGAACAGACCGCGCTCGATCGACGCGCACACATCGTCGTCGAGCAGCGATTCCGCCGCGTGCGTCCACCGCTCCGCGTCGCCCCGCGCCAGCAGATCCCGGCGCAGACCGGTCAATCCCTCGACCGCGTGCGCGAACGCCGGCCCGATGCGATCCGCGATCATCTCGCGCACGCGCAAGGCGAGGGGCTCGAGGTAGGCCGCCGCGACGGCAATCGTGAGCGCGCCGGCGCGAATGGTTTCGGGACTCGTGAACGTACTCGCCCCCGCGTCGCCGGCCACGCTCACCAGCTTCCCCGCCGCGTGCGCCAGTTCTCCAATGCGGGCGTTGAGCGCGGCGTCATCCGAGGCCGCGAACACCAGCGTCGCCCACGCCACGTCGTCCCCCGCCGGCGCGCGCGCCTCGAGCGTCACC
>JAGWRB010000064.1 GCA_028876725.1 Gemmatimonadota bacterium | reverse complement strand
TTCGTGAGCCTGCTCCTGCGCCGCGCCGACTGACGCCGGGATTCGTGCGCCAGATCACCGGCCGCGCGTGAGGCATTCCCACACGCGCGCGTCACGCCGGGGGCGCCATCGCTTGCGGACCCTTCCATTCAGCGTAGGTTAATACTCAATAGATGCACTTCGTGCCGACGCGGGCCGTTGTGAGCGATTGACCCGGCGTCTTCGACGCACCACCGGCACGGGAGGCAGCACATGGCCGACGCGAAGCCTCGAATTCTGCTCATCGAGGACTTCGATCCCGACGCGGAGCTCGTTGCCATCGAGCTGAAACGCGCGGGAATGGACGCGGAGGTGTTCCGCGCCCAGACCGAGTCCGAGGCGCTCGAGGTCCTGCGCGATCAGCGCCCCGACGTCGTGCTCTCCGACCATTCGCTGCCGTCGTTCAACGCGCGCGCGGCGCTCGAGCTGACGCGCCGCGAGCGGCCGGGCACGCCGGTCATCATCGTCACCGGTTCGCTCGACGAGGAGACGGCGGCCGAGTACATCAAGGCCGGCGCGGCCGATTACATCGTGAAGGAGCGGCTGTATCGGCTCGGGCCGGCGGTCCAGCGCGCGCTCGAACTGCGCCGCGCCGCCGACGAGCGCCGGCGCGCCGAGGAGTTGCGCGAGCGGCTGGAACGGCGGTTCCGCGCGCTCGTCGAGCACGGCTACGACGTCATCGTGCTCACCGACCGGAGCGGCACGGTGGAGTACGTGAGCCAGTCGGCGGAACCGGTGCTGGGGCGTGATGCCGCCGCGCTGCTCGAGCAGAATTTCTTCGACTGGCTGCACCGCAGCGATCTCGTGCGCGCGCAGGAGCTGTACGACGCCATGAAGGCGGCGCCGGGACGCGTGCAGCACGCCGAGGTGCGCGTGCGGCACGGCGACGGCGACTGGCGCACCCTCGACGTCGCGGCCGTGGACCGCGTGGACGACCCCGTGGGGGCCGTCGTGCTCAACGCTCGCGACGTGACGGAGCGCCGCGCGTTGGAGGAGCAGCTTCGTCAAGCGCAGAAAATGGAGGCCGTGGGCCGGCTCGCCGGCGGCATCGCGCACGATTTCAACAACGTGCTCACCGCCATTCTGGGACTGTCGGACCTCATGCTCGACGATCTGCCGCGCATCGACCCGATGCGGCAGTACGTCAGTGAAGTCACGGAAGCGGCGCGGCGCGCGATGGCGCTCACGCGGCAACTCCTGACCTTCAGCCGGCAGCAGCTGCTGCAGCCGCGCGTGATGAGCGTCGACGCCGCGGTGGACGGCATGGACCGGCTGCTGCAGCGCGTGATCGGGGAAGACATCGAACTGCGCTCGGTGTTCGGCGCGCGCGGGGCGTGCATTCTGGCCGATCCGAATCAGATCGAGCAGGTCGTGCTCAACGTCGTGATCAACGCGCGCGACGCGATGCCGCGCGGAGGCCGGATCACGCTCGAAACACGCGTGACGGAGGTCGGCGCGGCCGCCGCCGCGGCGCACGCGCCGGCGAGACCCGGGCAGTACGTCGCGCTCGCCGTCACCGATACGGGGGTCGGGATTCCCCCCGAGGTCCGGCACCGGGTGTGCGAGCCGTTCTTCACCACGAAGGAGCAGGGCAAGGGCACCGGCCTCGGGCTGGCGACGGTGCTGGCCATCGTGCGGCAGGCCGACGGATTTCTGGATATTTCCAGCGAACTGAACCGTGGCACCACGGTCACCGCGTACTTCCCGCTCGCGGAAGGACAGCGTGCGGCCGCGGCGGCAGTGCCGGCGACGGATGACGTGCCCGGCGGCGTTGAGACGATTCTCCTCGTGGAAGACGACTCGGCCGTGCGGCGCGTGATCCACGAAGTGCTCACGCGTTACGGGTACGTGGTCCTCGAGGCACGGCAGGCGCGCGAGGCGGTGGTCATGGCCAAGCACCACGTGGGGCAGGTCCATCTGCTGATCACCGATCTCATGCTGCCCGACGTGAGCGGCCTGGAGCTGGCCGAGCAGGTGCGCGAAGCGGACGCGCGCATTCGGGTGCTGTTCGTGTCCGGGTACGCGGGCGAGGATCTGGCGCGCCTGGGCGACGTGCCCGACGGCACGCCCCTGCTGCAGAAGCCGTTCACGGGGCACGCCCTGGCGGCGCGCGTTCGCGAAATTCTCGATGGACGTCCCGTGCGCTGAGGGCGCGCCGCTCCACAAAACACGCGCGGCGCCGTCGGACGACGGCGCCGCGCGCGTTTAAAGTACGGTAATAGTCAGCGTCCGTTCGCGTCCCAGGTGGGAAGGCGTCCCGGGGTCCACGGGGCACCGGCCGCCTCGGCGGCGTCCTCGAGTCCCTTGAGGTCGACGTTGATGAACCGGCGCAGCGTGGTCAGGATGCCGCCGAACCGCGCCGCGATCAGCTCATACTGATGCTTCTGGGTGTTGGTCGCGTCCTCGAGCGTCGAGAACCACAGCCCGCCGGTGATGTTGCCGAGCCGGTCGAGCAACGACGGCGGCGTGGGTTCGCTGTAGCGGGCCATGGTCTGGTCGCCGGAGAGCAGTTCCTGAATCGCCCGCAGGGAATCCTGGAGGGCCTGCGCGCGCCGCATGAGCGAATCGGTCGCCGTTGGGGCCTGGGCCAGCGCCTGCTGCAGCGCCTGGAGCCGGGTGGCGGCCTCGCCGGCGGCGGCGTTCGCCCCCAGCACGGCGCGCTGCAGCCGTGCGGTCTTTTCCTGGAAGGCGACGACCGCCGTCGTGCGCGGCGTGGCCTGCCCGTCGAGCAGGTACACGTCGAACGACTGCGGGACGCCGAGGGGCGTCTCCACGCCGTCGACGAGCTTGGCCATGGCGACGTGGTAGGTGCCGGGCGCCACGAACGGACCGTCGCCTTCGCCGGCGCGCGCCCCGCCCTGCACGGGGGCGAGGCTCGGATAGTGCAGATCCCACGTCACGCGCTGGACGCCGGCAGCCGGCTTCTCGATCAGCCGCCGCACCAGGCGCCCTTCGGCATCAGTAATCGTAAATATCAGCTGCGGGGGGCGCTCGTCGTGCTCGGCCTTGAGCGAGTCCCACGGCGGATAGAACACGTCGCCGCCCTTCTTCGCCGCCGCGCGGTCGGCCGCCTGCCGCGCTTCCCGCTTCGTCTCGATGGCCTGCTTGAGGTAGTAGGTGAAGGTGGCGCCGAAGGGCGGATTGGGCGCGGTGTAGAAGTCGCCGCCGTGCGTGTCGCCCAGCGGGCTGTTCTGCATGAACAGCGCCGCGCGCTTCACGGGCAGGAGCGCCGCGCCGGACGCCAGCACCGCGGGCGTCAGCTCGCGCAGCGGGGCGATGTTGTCGAGGATGTAGTAGCCCCGGCCGAAGGTGGCCACGGCGAGATCGTCCTCGCGCTTCTGAATCTCCAGATCGCGCACCGCGATCGTGGGGAGTCCGTTCTTGAGCGGCGTCCAGTGCCCGCCGCCGTTGGCCGAATAAAAGAGGCCGAACTCGGTGCCCACGAACAGCAGCTGCGGATCCTTCGTGTCCTCGATGATCGTGTACGCGGTGCCGTTCTGCGGCAGGTCGCCCACGATCGACGTCCAGGTCTTGCCGAGGTCGGTGCTCTTGACCAGGTAGGGCCTGAAGTCGCCTGCCTTGTGATTGTCGAACGCCACGTACACGGTATTCGTGTCGAACGCGCTCGGCGTCACGCGCGATACGAACGTCGTGTCGGGGACCCCGGGGACGTGGTCGATCCGGCGCCAGTGCGCGCCGTCGTCCTCGGTGACCTGGAGCAGGCCGTCGTCGGTGCCCACCCAGAGGAGGCCGGCCCGGAGCGGCGACTCGCCGATCGTGACGATGCTGCCGTAGTACGACGTGGAGGTGTTCTTGGCCAGCGCGTCGACGCCCCACACCCGGCCCATCATCTTGAGGCGGTTGCGGTCGATCTGCCGCGAGAGGTCGGGGCTGACGGCGCGCCAGGTGTCGCCGCGGTCGTCGCTCTGCCACAGAATCTGAGAACCGAAATAGAGCCGAGTGTGCGAGAACGGGCTGATGACGAGCGGGGCGTCCCAGAACCAGCGCAGCGCCGGCTGGCCCGGCTCCGGCTGCGGGATGATGTCCACGTTCTCGCCCGTCGCGATGTCGAACCGCGACAGCCCGCCGTTCTGGTACTGTGCGTAGACCGTGTTCGGATCCTCGGGGTCGACGCGCGACTGGAAGCCGTCGCCGCCCTGCGTGAAGTACCAGTCGGAGTTCGCGATCCCGTAGTCGGCCCGCGTCTGCGACGGGCCGCCCACCGAGGAGTTGTCCTGCGTACCGCCGTACAGGTGGTAGAAGGGGAGCGCGTTATCGGTTTCCACGCGGTAGAACTGCGCCAGCGGCAGGTTGCCGAAGAACTTGTACGTCCGGCCGCGGTCAAAGCTCTCGTACAGGCCGCCGTCGCACCCCACGAGCAGATGGTCGGAGTTCTTCGGATCGATCCAGAACACGTGCGTATCCACGTGCTTGTTCCGGTCGCCCACGTTACGGAAGCTGTGCCCGCCGTCGTCGGTTACCTGGGCCAGGAAGTCGCCGGCGTATACCCGGTTCGCGTCGTTGGGATCGGCGTAAATGCGATTGTAGTACAGGCCCACGCTGTGGTAGTCGTTCCGCTTGGTCCAGCTCGCGCCGTCGTCGGTGGAGCGGTAGAACCCGCCGCCCGGCTCGGCTTCCACGATCGCGTATACGACGCCCGTGTCACGCGGCGCGAAGGCCAGCCCGTAGCGGCCCACCGCGTCGCCCGAGGGCAGGCCTTCGGTGATCTTGGTCCAGGTCTCGCCGGCGTCGGTGCTGCGCCAGAGCGCCGACTCCGGACCGCCGGCGATGTACCCCCATTCGCGCCGGTAGCGCTGCCAGGTGGCGGCGATCAGCACGTCGGGGTTGCGCGGATCCATGGCCACGTCGGCCACGCCGGCCCAATCGCCGTTGGAGAGAATCTTCTTCCACGTCTTGCCGCCGTCGGTCGTCTTGTACAGCCCGCGGTCGCCGCCGGCGCTGAACAGCGGTCCCTGCGCCGCGACGTACACCACGTTCGAATTGCGCGGGTCGACGATGATCCGCCCCACGTGCTCGGAGTGCGCGAGGCCCATGTTCGTCCACGTCTTGCCGCCGTCCTGCGACTTGTACACGCCGTCGCCGTACGAGACCGAGCGCTGGGCGTTGTATTCGCCGGTGCCCACCCACACCACGTTCGGGTTGTTCGGATCGAGCGTGACCACGCCGATCGAATACACCGGCTCGTGGTCGAACACCGGCGTCCACGTGGTGCCGGCGTTGTCGGTCTTCCACACGCCCCCCGATGCCGCCGCGACGTACCACTGCGACTCGTTGCGCGGGTTGACGGCGATATCGGTGATGCGGCCGGAGATCATCGCCGGCCCGATGGAGCGGAGCTTGAGCCCGGCCAGCGACGGGCCGGCCATCTTGCCCGTGTCGGGCGCGGCCGACGCGGCGCGGGCGCGTTGCGCCGCGGCCGGACTCGGAACGATGAGCGCCGCCAGCGCGAGGGCCGCGCCGGCGAGTGAAGTCGTGAACTGGCGTCGAGAGCGCTGCATGGATCTCGGGGTAAGGGTCTGGCTCAACTTACGCGCCGGCGCCGCGTTTGAAAGGAGCCCCGGCCCCGATAGATTTCAGCAACGCCAGCCCGCGAGTCTTTCGTGACCGATGCCCCCGTCGTGTCCCGCCCCGTCTCCCGTGGATTTCCGCGCGCCTTCGCCGCGCTCGCGCTGGCCATTTACGGCGTCGAGTTCCTGATCGCGCGCTCGGCCTCGGCGGCCGCGTCGCCCGCGATCCCCGCCGCCGTGACACTCGACCTCACGCTGTTCGTCCCCGCGCTGTACTGGCTCCTCGTCATTCGTCCCGCGGGCGCGCCGGCCGCGCGCGTGGTGGCGGTGTTCGTCCTCGGCCTGCTCGGCGCGCGCCTCGTGCTGCTTCCGGGGCAGCGCGAGTTCCTGGCCTACGCGCGGCTTCTGGGCGCGCCGGCCGAACTCGCCGTCATGGCGTACGTGGTCGTGAAAGTGCGGCGCGCCGCCCGCGGATTCCGCGCCGCGTCCGCCGGCGCCGACGTGCCCGAGCGCATCGCCGCGGCGCTTGACGGCGCGTTCCCGTACGCCGCCGTGGGCCACGTCTTCGCCACCGAGTGCACCCTCGGCTTCTACGCGCTGTTCTCGTGGCGCCGCGCGCCGCACGTTCCCCAGGGGGCCGATGCGTTCACCTTCCATCGCAAGAGCGGCCTCGTGGGCCTGCTGTCGGCCGTCGTCGGCGCGGCCGTGGTCGAGCTGTTCGTGATGCACCTCGTGGTGCACGCGTTCAGTCCCCGCGTGGCATGGGCGCTGAGCGCGGTGAGCGCGTTCGGCGTGGTGTGGCTCGTGGGCTTCACGCGTTCGATCGTGCTGCGCCCGGTGCTCGTGACGGCGCACGGCGTCACGGTGCGGAGCGGCGTGCAGTGGGTGCTCGACGTGCCCTACGCCCGGATCGCGCGCGTGGAAACCGGTCGGGTGCGCACGCCGGGCGCGCGCGCGGCGGACCACCTGCGCATCGGCGGCAACGGACGCCCGTCTGCGATGCTCTACCTGAACGCACCGGCCGCGGCGTCCGGGCTCTATGGGCGTTCACGTATGGTGCGCACGGTGTCGATCACGCTCGACGAGCCGGCCGCGTTCGCGGCTGCCGTTCGCGCGCGCGGGGGCGTGGACGCATGAGCGCCGCGCGCTCCGACGACCGGCGCGCGGAAACCGCGCGCGAGCTCCTGCGACACACCGTGGCCACCGTGGCGTATCGGGGCGGAAAGGCGGTGCGCCATGCGCCCCCTGGGTTCGCGGACTTCCGGTGCCGCGAGGGCACGCGCACGCCCGCGCTGATTCTCGCGCACGTGGGCGACCTCTACGACTGGGCGCTCGCGCTGGCGCACGGGCACCATACCTGGCACGACTCGACGCCGCTGCCGTGGGATGCGGAGGTCGCACGGTTCTTCGCGGCGCTCCAGGCGTTCGACGCGTACCTGGCGAGCGACGAGCCGCTCGGGTGGTCGGCCGAACGGCTCTTCCAGGGGCCGGTGGCCGACTCGCTGGCGCATATCGGGCAGATCGCGATGCTCCGGCGAATGGCCGGGGCGCCCGTGCGCGGCGAGAACTACGCGAAAGCCGACATCGTCGCCGGGCGCGTCGGGGTCGAGCAGGCGCCGTCGAAGGTCGAGTTCGACTGACGGCGCCCCGGGCGCCCTACTGATTCAGCGCCGCCATGGCCTGCGTCTGGTAGCGGGTGCCGGCCACCGCATCGCGCGGGAACGCGTCGGCCAGCGCGGTGAGATCGTTGGCCGAGAGACGGAGCTCGACGGCGGCCGCGTTCTGCTCCAGGTACTTCACGCGCTTCGTGCCGGGAATCGGGACGATGTCGCTGCCCTGGGCCAGCACCCAGGCCAGGGCAAGCTGCGCGGCGGTCACGCCTCGGGCGGCGGCGAGGCGTCTGACCGTCTCCACGAGCTCGAGATTCCGCCGGAAGTTCTCGCCCTGGAAGCGCGGCTGAATCCGCCGGAAATCGTCGGGGGCGAAATCCTCGGGATTGGTGATCTCGCCGCTCAGGAACCCGCGTCCCAGGGGGCTGTACGCCACGAACCCCACGCCGAGCGCGCGGCAGGCGGCGAGAATGCCGTCCTCGGGATCACGCGTCCACAGGCTGTACTCGCTCTGCAGCGCGGTGATGGGATGGACGCGGTGCGCGCGGCGCAGCGTCTCGGCCGAGACTTCGGAGAGCCCGATGCAGCGCACCTTGCCCGCCTCGACCAGGCGGCTCATCGCGCCCACCGTGTCTTCGATGGGCGTCTTGCCGTCCGGCCGGTGCAGGTAATACAGATCGATGTAATCGGTCTGCAGCCGCTTGAGGCTGGCGTCGCAGGCCCCGGGCACGTAATCCGGCGAGGCGTTGAAGCCGCGGTAGGCCGGATTGGCCGCATCGCGCACGATGCCGAACTTCGTGGCCACGATCACCGACGGGCGTCGCGCGCCCAGCGCGCGGCCGAGCAGCTCTTCGTTGGTGCCGGAGCCGTACATGTCGGCGGTGTCGAAGAAGTTGACGCCGAGGCTGAGCGCGCGCTCCAGCGTGGCCAGCGACTCCGCCTCGTCGCGCGGCCCGTAGAAGTCGCTCATGCCCATGCATCCCAGGCCGATGGCGGACACGTCGAGCTGGCCCAGCTTCCGATGCTGCATCGATCGCTCCCGTATGTGGGTCCCGTGGACCAAGCTAACACCGGCCGGGGCGGTTCCGGGGGAGGCGGCGCGCAACGAATCACGCCGCTCGCGAATATGATAGGCGAACGGCTCGATGCGCCCGGCATTCCCCGGGCGGCGCTCTGCACGGTGCGGCCCCCCGCGCCCGACTGGAGGATTCCATGCCCAAGATCCGCGTCGTACTCGCGGTGCTCCTGCTCGTTCCCATGGCGGCGACGGCCCAGCGCGGGCGGTCGCGGAGCGGCGCGACCTCGCGCACCGACATGTTCTCCGACGACCCCGCCGCGCGGCGGGGGATTGCGGTGACGAGCGGCAAGCTGCGCGAGCTGAATCCGCTGGCCATCCTCATCGACAAGCGCGGCGACCTGGCGTTGAGCGACAGCCAGCTCACGCAGATCCGGACGATGAACGACTCGCTCGAGGGGGTGGACCGTGAGGCGTTCCACGCGCTCGATTCGCTGAACCAGCAGCTCAACAATCTCGGCTCCGATCCGTCGCCCGGTGAGCAGGACCGCGCCCAGACGATGCGGACGCTGGTGCGGATGATCACGCGCACCACCCGCGAGCGTTACGATGCCGCGGAGTCGAAGGCCCGGGGACTGCTGACCGGCGACCAGCAGCAGAAGGCCGACGACGTGCTGCACGACGCCCACGACGATCTGGCCCGGCTGGCGGGGCGCGCGGGGCGCTGACCGCTGTCGGGGGCGGCCCGACAGCCGTGTGCCGGTTCCCTGACTGACGTCGGGGGAGTCCCTGTCGAGGTTGCGCACAGCGGCCGCGTCCGCATGGGTACGCGCGGCCCGTGCCTTCTCGCCGGAGACCCCGTACATGACCACGCGCAGCTGGGCCGAGCCCTGGAAGATCAAGGTCGTCGAGCCCATTCGAATGACCGACCGTCGCGAGCGCGAGCGCGCGATTCGCGACGCCGGATACAACACCTTCCTCCTCCGTTCGGAGGACGTGTACATCGATCTGCTCACCGATTCCGGCACGAGCGCGATGTCCGACCGGCAGTGGGCCGGGATGATGCTCGGCGACGAGGCGTACGCGGGGTCGCGGAACTTCTACCACCTCGAGCGGGCGGTGCGCGACTACTACGGCTACGAGCACCTGATTCCCACGCACCAGGGGCGCGGGGCCGAGCACATTCTGTCGCGGATTCTCATCAAGCCCGGCGATCACGTGGCGGGGAACATGTACTTCACCACCACGCGGGCGCATCAGGAGCTGGCCGGCGCGACGTTCCACGACGTGATCGTGGCCGAGGCGCACGATCCGCGCTCCGAGCATCCGTTCAAGGGCGACGTGGATCTGGCGAAGCTGTCGGCGCTGGTCGACGAGGTGGGCGCCGAGCACGTGCCCTATCTGTCGATCGCGGCGACCGTGAACATGGCCGGCGGGCAGCCGATCAGCCTGGCGAACCTCAAGGCCGTATACGAATTTGCACATAGCCGAGGCATCAAGGTCATTCTCGACGCCACGCGGGCGGTGGAGAACGCGTGGTTCATTCAGCAGCGCGAGCAGGGGCAGCGCGACCGCACCGTCGCCGAGATCCTGTTCGATCTGTGCCGCCATTCCGACGGCGCCACGATGTCGGGCAAGAAGGACAGTCTGGTGAACATCGGCGGCTGGCTGGGGCTCCGCGACGAAGCGCTGGCGGCCAAGGCGCGCAACCTGGTGGTGGTGTTCGAGGGGCTGCACACGTACGGCGGGCTGGCCGGCCGCGACATGGAAGCGATGGCCATCGGGATCGAGGAGTCGGTGCAGGAAGAGCACATTCGGAGCCGGATCGGCCAGGTGCTGTACCTGGGCACCAAGCTGATGGAGGCGGGCGTGCCCGTGGTGCGGCCCATCGGCGGCCATGCCGTGTTCCTCGACGCGGCGGCGATCCTGCCGCATGTGCCGCGCGAAGAATTTCCGGCGCAGGCGCTGGCCGCGGCGCTGTACGTGGACTCGGGCGTCCGGGCGATGGAACGCGGCACGGTGTCGTCGGGGCGCGATCCGCAGACCGGCGCCAACCGTGTGCCGAAGCTGGAACTCGTGCGCCTCACGATTCCGCGCCGCGTGTACACGCAGGCGCACATGGACGTGACGGCGGAGAGCGTGATCGACGTGTTCGAGAAGCGGGAGCGCGTGGCCGGGCTGCGGTTCACCTACGAGCCCGAGTATCTGCGCTTCTTCCAGGCGCGGTTCGAGCCCGTGGGGGCGGCGGGGATCTTCAAGGACGCCGGCGCGGCCCGGGCGGTCGAGACCGCGAAGGCGTAAGCGGGGCGGCGGCCGGCGCCCGCCTGACGGGGCGGGGCCGGCGGGCATAAGTTGTGGGGGTTGGGGTGGGGCCGGAGCCGGCGGCGTGAGGCCGCCGGCTCCGGTCGCGCGCCCGCCGACCCTTCTCCACTTTATCTGCCTCATGAATCTCCGACTTCCGGCCCTCGTCGCCGCGCTGGCCCTTGCGGCCGCGGCTCCCGCCCACGCGCAGCGCGGCCGCGACGACAACGCCAACACCCGCCAGGACAAGCCGCACCTCGTGACCTCCGATTCGGTGGAGCGGCTCAATCCCATTTCGCCGCTCATCGAGCGCCGCCGCGAGATCGGCATCCCCGATGCGCTCCTCGGCAAGCTGGGCGCCATTCTGTCGCAGCTCGACGCCACGAACGCGCGGGCCCTGCGGCAGATCGACTCGCTGGCGGCGAATCCGTCGCAGCCGGCCAGCGACGCCGATCAGGCGCCCCCCGGGCGCGTGGCACCGGGCACCGTGTCGCTCGACCAGCTCATCGGCGAGATCACGAAGAACAACGACGCGGCGGCGCAGCAGGCGCTGGGGCTGCTCCCGGGCGACGCGGCCAGCCGGGCGCTGAAAATCGTGAACGATCAGCGCAACAAGCTGCGCCAATTGCTGATGGACAGCGGGTTCGGCCGGCGCCCCTGAGTCGCCCTGCTGAACGCGCTCGTCCCCGTGGCTACCTTCCGAGGGTGAACACAATCCGTACGAGCCTCGCGCTGGCACCGGCCGCGAACGCCGGTGTATCCTGCACGATCGCATCCGTTTTCCTTCTCCTTTCTTCGGAGTGACGATTTCCGTGCGTATTTCCCGCCACCTGATGCTCGCGGCCGCCGCCGCGGCGGCGCTGGCCGCCGGGGCCGGCGCTAAGCGCCCGATGCCCTCCACCGGGCCCTCCGTGGGCGACACGTCCATCTTCGCGCCGCTGCCGCTGCCCACGCCGAACGCGTTCCGCCTCGGCTCCGGCGCGCCGGGTCCGCTGTATTGGCAGAACCGGGCCGACTACGACCTGCACGCCACGCTCGATACCTCGGCGCGCGTGCTCCACGGCACGGAGACGCTGCGCTACACCAACAATTCGCCCACGGCCCTCGACTACATCTGGGTGCAGGTGGAGCAGGACGCGTTCCAGAAGGGATCGCTGAACTCCTACGTCTACGGGCCGAACACGCGCTTCGGCGCGCGCGGCTTCGAGGGCGGCGACGTGTTCGAGAAGGTGGAGCAGGTGCTCCCGGGGCAGAAGCGCGTGGCGCTTACCACGCGGGTGTCCACGACCGTCATGCGCGTGAACCTGGCCGAACCGCTCAAGCCCGGTCAGACGGCGACGATCGAATTCGCGTGGCACTTCGGGATCCCCGAGCACGGCGCCGACCGCATGGGCTACGACGGCTCGCTGTTCGAGATCGCGCAGTGGTATCCGGCCGTGTGCGTGTACGACGACGTGAAGGGCTGGAACATCGAGCCCTACCTGGGCCAGGGCGAATTCTACCGTGAATACGGGAACTTCAAGCTCGCCGTCACCGTGCCCGCGGGCTACATCGTGGGCGCCACGGGCATGCTGCAGAACGCGCACGAGGTGCTCACGGGCGCCGAGATCTCGCGGCTCGCGGCGGCGGCCAAGTCGGACACCGTGATTCACATCGTCACGCAGGAAGACCTGAAGAGCGGCGCGGCGCGGCCGAAGGCGGCCGGCACGCTCACCTGGCACTTCGCCGCCAACAACGTGCGCGACGTGGCCTTCGCCACATCGCCCGAGTACCTGTGGGACGCCACGAGCTGGAAGGGCATCCTCGCCCAGTCGTACTACCGCCCGTCGGCGATCTCCCCGTGGTCCGACGCCGCCGACCAGGCGCGCATGTCGATTCTGGAATACTCCACGCGGTGGTTCCAGTATCCCTATCCGCAGATCACCGTGGCCGAGGGCCCGATCAGCGGAATGGAATACCCGATGCTGGCCATGGAGGCCCACAGCAGCGACGTGTACGACCTGTACAACGTCATCACGCACGAGATCGGGCACAACTGGTTCCCGATGATCGTCGGCTCCAACGAGCGCATGCATTTCTGGCAGGACGAGGGGTTCAACACCTTCATCAACACCTTCTCCGAGGCGCGCCGCTATCCGCAGAAGGGCACCGAAGCCCAGCGCGAGGCCGAGGAGCGCCAGCAGATCGAGCAGTTCATGAAGCTGGGGTACGACCGCCCGATCGACGTGGGGCCCGACCGCATCAATCCGCTGCTGCTGGGCGAGAACCAGTATGAGAAAACGTCGATGGCGCTGCACCTGCTGCGCTCCGAGGTGCTGGGCGACAGCGCGTTCGACGACGGCTTCCGCGAGTACATCCATCGCTGGGCGTTCAAGCATCCCACGCCGTCGGACTTCTTCCGCACCATGGAAGACGCCTCGGGCCGCCGGCTCGACTGGTACTGGCGCGAGTTCTTCGAAACGAACACGCGGTTCGAC
>JAGWRB010000063.1 GCA_028876725.1 Gemmatimonadota bacterium | reverse complement strand
CGGCGCCGTCCGCGTTCGCGCCGGTGCTCGCCGGGGCCACCCTGAACCTCGGCCTGTACGGCATCGTGCGCGTGAACGCGGAGCTGATGCCCGCCACCAGTGCGGCGCCGGGGCTGATCGCGCTGATCGTCGGAACGCTCTCGGCGTTGGTGGGCATTCTGTATGCCACCACCGAGAACGATCTGAAGACGCTCCTCGCGCACAGCTCGATCGAGAATGCCGGGATCATCACGGCGGGACTGGGCGCCGGGTTCTCCTTTGCCGCGACGGGGCACGCGGCGTTGGCCGCCATGGCGTTCGTGGTCGCGCTGTACCACATGGCGAACCACTCCGTGTACAAGACGCTGCTCTTCATCGGGAGTGGCACAGTGGAGGCCGCGGCCGGAACCCGCGATCTGGATCGGTTGGGCGGCCTGATCCGGCGCATGCCATGGGTCGCGGCGGCAGTGCTCGTCGGCGTGCTTTCCATCGCCGCGCTGCCGCCTTTCAATGGATTCGTGAGCGAGTGGCTCACCCTGCAGACGTTTCTGCGGAGCGCCGAGTTGTCGTCGGTGGGGGTGAAGATCGTGTTCGCCCTTTGTGGGGCGGGCTTGGCGCTCACCGCCGCACTCGCGGTGACGTGCTTCGCGAAGCTCTATGCGATGGGGTTCCTCGGCGTGGCGCGCTCCGAAGCGGCCGATGGGGCGCGGGAGGGACATCCGGCGGCCCTCGCGGCGATGGCGCTGCTGGCCGTCTTCTGTCTGGCGCTTGGCGTGCTTCCCACCTATGCGCTTGGCGCGCTGGACCGCGTGGCAGTGCCGCTCACCGGTCAGAGCGCGGCCGCAGTGCTGGTGCCGCCCTTCTTCGCCGGGGCGCGGGGACACGAACAGCTCCCGCCGGCCTTCCTGCAGGACTTTCACGACATCGGCGCGCAGGTGGGCCAAACGGTGGCGCCCGGCCCGGGCCTCGTGATCCTGCACCGGGGCGGCGCCGCCAATCCCGTCGTATTCGCGGCGTCGCCGACGTACCTGGTGCTCGTCCTTGCCGGCAGCCTGCTGCTCGTGTTCGGCATCATCTGGTTGGCCGGGGGCAAACGGCGGAGCGTGGTACGCCGCGTGTGCTGGGACGGCGGCATTCGCCGCCTGTTGCCCGAGATGACGTACACAGCCACGGGCTTCTCCAATCCCGTACGTGTAGTCTTCCAGGCGGTCTTCCGGCCGAGGGTGATCGAGGACACGCGCGAGGCCGTGGCGGAACACTTCAGGACCGCCATTCGCCGCGAGGTCCAGGCCGTGTACGTCGTCGACCGCCTGGTGCTCCTTCCCGCAGCGTCGGCCATGTTGTGGGTCGCACGTACGCTGGCGCGAATGCACCACGGCCGACTCAACGCGTATCTGGCCTATGTGCTCGTCGCGCTGATGGCCGTGCTCCTGTGGATGCAGCAGGCGCACTAACGGCGATTCCTCCGCGGGCGGACCAACGCGTCGCCACGGTGGCGAGCGTGGCCGTCCGTGTCGGAGATCCCGTGCTGGCCCAGCGCACCGACGCCGTACGGGCACGGTTGGCCGGGCGTGAGGTCTGGATCGCGTTCGTCGGTCAGACGAATCGTGGCAAGACGTCACTGATCAACGCGTTGCTCAGCGAACCCGTGCTTCCCACCGGCATCGTGCCCGTGACGGCCGTTGCGACGCATCTGACGTACGGCGAGACACGGCTCGCTCGAGTCCGGCTCAAGTCGGGAAGCGTCGAGCCAATTGCGGCGAGGAACATCGCAAACTGGGTCTCGGCCGATCGCAATCCCGGGAACGTGCGCGGCGTCGACTTCATGGAGGTCTCCCTTCCGGCCCCCGTGCTGCGACCCGGTCTGCGGCTGATCGACACGCCGGGCGTAGGCTCGGTCGACGCATCGGCGGAAAGCGGCGCGCGGAGCGTCCTCGCGCACGTAGACGCGGCGGTGCTCGTGGTCGGGGCGGACCCGCCGGTGACGGCGGACGAATGCTCGGCGTTCGCGGTCGTCGCCCGATGGGCGCCGCGTGTCATCGTCGTCATGAGCAAGATCGACACCGTGCCTCCAGAGGCCGTCGAGGAGGCCCGACGATTTGCCGCGCGTACGGTGGAAGATACGATCGGCCGCCCGATCGGCCGCTTGTTCGGGCTCGCCCCCGGCGGAGATCCCGGACACCGCGGCGACTCGGCCGAGTGGACCGATTTTGTGGGGGCGCTCACGGCACTGACCGGAGCGGACCGAGCGCCCCTGCTGGAGCAGAGCGCCGAGCGCGAAACGGTCCACCTGGTGCGGCACGCGCTCGATGTGGTGCGGATGCAGTCGCAGAAGACCTACGCCCCCGTCGCGGCGTGTGATGATCGCGTCGAGGCGATCCGTCGCGCGGAGGCGCACCTCGCATATGAAACGCTGACCCTGTCGGAATTCGCGGCGCGCACCGAACGCGAGGCGCAGACCCTGTTGGATCGCGAGCGTGAGGCGTTCAGCCGGTCGGTCATCGGCGGCCTGTCGGACCAACTCGGTCGCGGGGCAGCGACCCGCGGCAGTCTGGACGCACGCCGGCTCCGATGGCGCACGCGCGTTCTGGCCTCCGGCGCAGCGGAGGCCTGGGCAATGGAACTGCCGCACGTTCTGCGTGCGGTGACCACGCCGGCAGGTGCCGAGGCGGCGCGCCTCGTCGAGCGGGTGGAGTTGGCGCTATCCGCCCTCGACCGAATCCTTGGACCGGATGCGGACGCCGCGCCGCCGAAGGCAGTCGCCGCAGCGGAACCGCCATCAGCGGGCTCGAGCGACGAGCCTTCGCCCGCTGGCCAGGCCGGCGATCGAGATCCCTCGCTCGTCGAGCGCCTCTTGCCCGGTCAGATCCGGAAGCGGCGTCTACTCGCGAGGGCCCGGGCCGACCTGGTACGTCGGTTGGATGCCGCGGCGCGCGCCGCGGCGCTCGAAGGGCTCCAGACCGGCATGGCGGAGATCGAGAGGCTGAACGCGGCCTGTCAGGCCCGAGCGCGAAGCGCCCACGCGCGGGCTGCGCGGGCCATTGCAGCGGCGGAGCAGCTACGCGAGCGGCTCGACCCGCCCGCGCACGGCGAGTTGGCTCGCCTGGCTGGATTGCGCCGGGAACTCCTGGCCCAGCTCCCGAGCGGAACGGCCTGAGCACGCCCCGGGCCCCCCTTGATCTTGCGCTCGCCGTCGTGGAGATTGAAGGCATGTAAGGGCGATGGAGTTCGCCTTCAAACATCGCCGCCCGGCGATTGATGACTCCTGTACAGGCAGAACCTGCACAGGAGTCATTGTGTATACGGCCTTTGGTACATCTTCGAGCCGCGACGAGGCCATGGGATGAGGGCTCTCGTCGTTTCGGACATCCACGGCAACGCGGCCGCACTGCGTGCCGTGCTCGGGGTCCCCCACGACCTGGTGCTGTGCCTCGGCGACATCGTTGGCTACGGTCCATACCCCGGCGCCTGCGTCGAGATCATCCGCGAGCAGGCCACCCTGTGCGTGCAGGGCAACCACGATCGCGCGTTCGGCGCGGGCGTCCCCCCTGGCGCCAGTGCCAGATTTCAGGGACTGGCAGCGGCCACGACGCCAATTGCGAACGCGCAGCTGAGCGACGAGGACCGGCGGTACCTTCGAGAACTCCCCCGGTGGGGCTTCATCCGGCTGGCCGGTCGCCAATTCATGGCCGTGCACGCAACCCCCCGAGATCCGTTGTATGAGTACCTCGGCCCCGATCGCGACGCGTGGATCGAACGGGCCCGGACCATGTCCACCGACGTGCTCCTTGTGGGACATACCCATCTCCAGTTCCGGATCGACGCCGGAGACCGCGTCATCGTGAACCCGGGCAGTCTCGGCCAGCCAAAGGACGGCGATCCACGTGCGGCGTATGCCGTGATTGACGACGGGAACGTGACGCTGCACCGGATCGCGTACGATGTGGAGGCGACCGTACAGGCGCTCTTGGCATCGCCCGTCCCCGCGGCCGCGGGGACCGCGCTCGCAGCCCTCCTGCGCACGGGACGCGTGGCGGCGATGGACGCGCACGTGGACACGGCGCCCGTACCGGCGGTGGGTGCGCCATGAATGCCGCGGCGATACCCGCCGTCTCCGGGGGAGTCGAGGCATGCGAGCGTGTCCTGCGTCTGGCCTTCGGCGACCCCGAGTCCCGCGAATTCTCGGTCCGCTATTGGGACGGCAGCGAGACCCCGGCCGGGGTGCGCCCACGGTTCACCCTCGTCCTCCGGCACCCGGGGGCCCTTCGCCGAATGCTGTTACCTCCTTCGGAGCTGCGTCTGGGTGAAGCGTTCGTCCGGGGCGATTTCGACGTCGAGGGCGACCTGGAAGCGGCCGCCGCCGTCGGTGACGCGCTGCCACAAAGGTTCCGCCAACGAGGAGTCATACTCGGCCTGCTGGACACTCTTCCCCGGCTGCCGCGAGCCGGTGGCATGGCGTCTCTGACGGCGCGGCGGCCGGCGCGCACGAAGAGCGAAGACATGCACACCGAGGAGCGAGATCGGCTGGCGGTTCGCTCGCATTACGACGTCGGCAACGATTTCTACGCGTTGTGGCTCGACCCGCGCATGGTGTATTCGTGCGGGTATTTCCCCACCGGAACCGAATCGCTGGCTGCGGCACAAGCGGCCAAATTGGACCACGTCTGCCGGAAGCTCCGGCTCAGGGCCAATGATCGACTATTGGATATCGGCTGCGGGTGCGGGGCGTTGGTCGAATGGGCCGGCGCCAACTATGGCGCGCGCGCCTTTGGGATCACCGTGAGCGAGCCGCAGGCGCAATACGCCGACGGACGCCTGTTCGATGCCGCGCTGGTCGGGCGGTGTGGCGTCGCGGTCCTGGATTACCGGCAGATCGGGCCACCGCACGAGTATGACCGCATTGCGAGTATCGGCATGGTCGAACACGTGGGGCGCATCCGGTTGGCCCAGTACTTTCGCACCGCGTATTCCGTTCTCAGGCCGGGCGGGTTGTTCCTCGCTCACGGCATCGTCGCGGCACCAGAACAACGGGCCCCTGGGTTGGCGGCGGCGCTCGGACGGCGCGTCTGGCAGGCAGGGGCATTCATCGATCGCTACGTGTTTCCGGACGGAGAACTCGTAACGCTTGGCGAGATGATCGCCGCGGCTGAGACCGCCGGGTTCGAAGTCCGGGACGTGGAGTCCCTGCGCGATCACTATACCCGCACGCTGCGGCATTGGGTGCGCCGACTGGAGGCCCGGGAGCGCGAGGCCGTGGCTCTCGTGGGGACCGAGACCTATCGCACCTGGCGCTTGTATATGGCGGCCTCGGCGCACGCTTTCACGTCGGGGCGGCTCAACGTGGTCCAGATCCTGTTGGCCAAGCGCGATGCCGCGGGAAGGGTAGAAGTACCGCCCTCGCGCGCGGACCTCTACAGCGCCGATCTTCAATCGCGTACCGAGGCCTCGTGAGCGCCGAAGTTCGGGAATTGGCCCCCAATCGGCCGGAGCCGGTAACTTTCAATCCGATGACTCCCCCCCAGAATCGTGGTCCGGACGACGGCGCGGAACGGATGGACGCCGGGCTGGAGCGACTGGCCCGCATCGCCGAGGAGCTGGCCGAACCCGGGTTGGCGGACGAGGCGCGGGCGCTGGCCGAACGCGCCATTGCCGGTCGCTTCTATGTGGCGTGTGTGGGGCAGTTCAAGCGCGGCAAGTCGACGCTGCTGGACGCGCTGCTGGGACGAGCGGTGCTGCCGGCGGACGTCGTCCCGGTCACGGCTGTCCCCACGATCGTCCGTCACGGCGCGGCGTGGAATGCGCGGGTCCAATTCGGCAACGGCGCCTGGCGTGAAATCGACGTTGACGATCTCGCACAGTTCGTGACCGAATCCGGCAATCCGGAAAACGTTCGTGCCGTCAGGGCCGTCGAGGTCTTCGCCCCGAGCCCGCTGCTGGCGTCGGGCATGTGTCTGGTGGATACGCCGGGCATCGGCTCGGTGTTCGCCGGGAACACCGCGGCCACCAAGGCCTTTGTGCCTCACGTGGACGCCGCGCTGGTCGTGCTGGGCGCTGACCCGCCGATTTCCGGCGAGGAGGTGGACCTCGTGCAGCAGGTAGCGGCGAACGTGCCCCACTTGCTAGTGGTCCTCAACAAGGCCGACCGGGTCCCGGACCGCGATCTCGCGGCGGCGGCGGCCTTCACCCGGACGGTGCTCGAAGGCCGATTGGGGCGGGGGATCGGGCCGATTCTTGAAGTCAGCGGTCTCGAGCGGCTGGAATCGCGCGGGGCGCCCCGCGACTGGCCGGCGCTGGTGGAAGCGCTGACGCGCTTGGGCCGCGAGTCCGGCGCCATGATCGCACAGGACGCGGCGGGCCGGGGTGCGCGCCGTCTTGGCCGACAGTTGACGGGTGTCGTGACAATGCACCGCGAGGCGCTGACTCGTCCGCTGGAGGAATCGGAGGCCCGTATGGCCGCGCTCGCGCGCGCCGCGGCCGACGCCGAGCAATGGCTCCGTGATCTGGGGAGCGCGTTGGGCGCCGAGCAGCGTCGGCTGCTGGCCGATCTCGAGGCACGCCGCGTCGAATTTGTGGCCGAAGCGCGACGCGTCACGGGACCGGCGCTGGAACGCCGTCTTGCTGCGATCACGACCCGCTGGGGACCGCACCTGCGTCGCGAGGCGATGCGGGCGGCTCTGGAGATCGCTCGCGCCAAGGTGCCACCGTGGCTGGGGGAGCAGCAGGCAGTTGCCGAGGCCGCGTTCGCCGAGCGGACGGAACGCTTTCGGCAGCTAGCGCTGGCATTGACGGCGCGGATTGCCGCGATGGGGGTCCCGGAATTCGCGGCGTTCGCGGTCGATGTCGACGACCACGGATCGCCGGAGCGGGCGTCGTTCCAATTTCAGCCGCTGCTCCATGTGGCGCGTCCGGCATCGCCGATTCGCTACGTCGCCGACGTGGGGCTCGCGGTGGCCGGCGGCCGCGACCTGATCCGCGCGTCAGCGCGTCGATTTCTCGATTGGCTGCTGGAGCTGAACAGTTCCCGTGTGCAGGCCGGCGTGACCGCGCGACTCGACGCGAGCCGGGGAATGCTCGAAGGGGCGCTTCGCACGCGACTGCGCACGATCGAAGCCGGGGCCCGACGGGCGATTGACCGGGCCGTGGAACTTCGTGCGGCGGGGGCGGACAACGTGAGCGCGGAACTGGGGCGATTGGAGGAGTTGGAGCGAGAGTTGCGGCCGATAGCGGAGGCGCCTGGTGAGGCGGCAGGGAATGCACTGGAACAGCGTAAATGACCGGATGGCCCGGTGGGGCAGTCGCGGCGCTGTTGGCCGTCGTGGCGCTGGCCGCGGCGACGCTCGCCGGCGTGACGGGGTTCGGGGGCGCCGCCGTGCTGCTACCGGTCCTGGTGGGCGCGTTCGGCATACGCGACGCCATTCCGATCCTGACCGTGGCGCAACTCGTCGGCAATGGCAGCCGCGTGTGGTTCAATCGATCCGAACTGGACCTCCGGGTGGCCCTCTGGTACACCCTCGGGGCCGTACCCTTCGGCCTGCTGGGTGGGTTTCTCTTCGCCGAGGCGCCGTTGCGCGGGCTGGAACGGCTCCTCGGGATCTTCCTCATCCTGATCGTGGTGTGGCGGCATCGGCCCCGCCGTCGCCCGGCGCGATCGTTCCCCGTGCCGACGTTCGCGGCGATCGGGGCGGGGGCGAGCGTGCTCTCGGCGCTCGTCGGCAGCGTCGGACCGATCATGGCACCGCTCTTTCTCGCCTACGGCCTCGTGAAGGGGGCCTACATCGGGACCGAGGCGCTGGCCACGGTCGTGACCCACGTCGCCAAGCTGGCGGCGTACGGCGAGGCGTCCGTCATGTCGTGGCGCGAGGTGGGCATCGGGCTTGCACTGGGACCGCTGATGGTTACGGGCTCCTACCTGGGGAAGCGGATCACCGATCGCCTGGCGGTCCGCACCTTCACGGTGCTTATCGAGCTCACGATGCTGGTGGCGGGGGTGGTCTTTGCGATTCGCGGATGATTCCTGCCACGGCCGGAGCGTCCTGACGTGCCGCTGAATGCGTCGCAACGGCGGAACGTGAGCGCGACGTTCTCCTACGTGGACGGGCTGCTGCGGAAGATTGAACGCGTCGCGGCCGGCGAGCCGTCTCCGTTCGCCGCGGAGCGCCCCGATCTGGGGCCGGCCGAGGTGCGGCTGCTCGACGCGGTGGTGCGCAGCGTGCGCGACCGGATGCTCCTGGCGCTGGACCGGCTCGGGATTCCGCGCCCCCGTGCGGCGCTGTCGGCCCGCTGGAGCGTCGAGACTACGCTCAATTTCGCGGACATCGCCGTGTCCGAACTGAACGAGACGACCCTGCGCGGGTACGGCGCGCTCGACCCGTCTGACGGCGCCGAGGTCGCAGCGGTAGGGGCGGACCTGCGCCGGGCGCTGAGTCGCGGGCGGGACTTGTTCCGTGGGGGCACGGGCGTCGATCTGACCGAGCGGCTCCAGGGCGTGCGCGGAGAGGTTGGCGAGATCCTGCGGGCGCTGGAGCGGCTGAGTACGGAGCACGGGCTGGTTGAGATCCGGCCAGGGATCGCCGCCGCGGCGGAGCGTGCCGCCGCCAACACACTCGATGTGGGCGTGTTTGGACGCGTGAGTTCCGGCAAATCTTCGCTGATCAACGCGCTGGTCACACGGCCCATCCTGCCGGTCGGTGCCACACCCGTCACCGCCGTGCCCGTGCGCATCCGGCAGGGGCCAGACGGCGTGGCGATCACCTTCGCCGATGGGCGACGGGAGACGACCACGCTTGATGCCCTCGCCGACTTCGCCACCGAGGAGCGGAATCCCGACAATGCGCGCGACGTGGCCGCGGTGGACGTGACCGTCCCGGAGATGATGCCCGGCATGCTCCTGCTGGACACGCCAGGGGTGGGGTCGCTCGCCTTGGGCGGGGCGGCGCGCGCGTACGCCTGGTTGCCGCGGTGTGACCTGGGCGTCGTCTTGGTCGCGGCCGGTACGCCGCTCGGCAAGGACGAGCTCGCGCTCGTGGCGGCATTGCGGGGCGCCGGCATCGCGGCGCAGGCGATGCTGAGCAAGGCCGACCTGTTGTCGGCGGCGGAACGGGCGGACGCCCTCGCCTATCTGCAACGCGATCTCGCCCACGCGACGCACGAAGCGGCCATTCCGGTATGGGCAACGTCGGCCCGCGATGACGGGGCGGGGCTCCTCGACGCATGGCGCCAACAGGTGCTCGTGCCCCTCGTCGCGGCGCGACGCGTCGCGGCGGCGCGGGCCCTTGGCCTCCGGCTCGATGCGCTGGTGCACGCCGCGGCGGCGGCGTACTCCGGGCGGATAGCCGCAGTGGACGATCACGCCGTGCGACGGGAGCAGGCCCGCGCCGGCGCTCGGCGCCGGATCATCGAAATCGCGGATCGGTTGGAGGCCGACATCGGTCCGGTGCTGGACGGTGCCGCCCGTGCCGCCGTCGACGCCTGGAAACTGGGGCGGGACGGGCGCCACGCCGCGCAACTTGCGCTCCAGGACCCGGCCTGGGAGGCGCTCGAGGCCATTCGCCGTGAGGCTGACTTGGGGCTTGGTGGGGCAGCCGACAACGGCCGGTCGGCGCGCCCGCTTGGAGACGCGGGGTCCCGGCTTCCACCAGTGTTCGATCCGCAGGTCCTTGGCGAGCTGCCGATGGACGGACGGCCCGGGGCGTTGGGGCGATGGCTCGGTTGGCGCCGGGCGCGGCAGCACCTGAATCGGGTCGCCCAGCCCCTTGCAGAGGCGTACCGTCGGTACGGATCCCGCCTGCGCGAATGGGGCCTGGCGCGGCTGAGCGAGACCGTGGATCGCGAATTGACTGCCGCCGAAGACGGGGCGGACGCTCCCCTACCACCGGAGTTCGCCGCGCTCCTCGAACGAGTGCGCGCATTGGAGTTGGGACATGAGCAGTCTGGGACATGACGCCGGAACGTTCTGGCGCGAAGAGATCGTCAGGCGCGAGATGGACGGGGCAGAGCGCGTGCCGCTGTTGGCGCGCGCTCACATGGTGGCGCTCGCGCCTCCCGTGGAGGGCAGCGAGCCGGTCTACGTGTACGTCGAGTGGACGCCCGGTCAGATCGAGCGTCCGGTTCCCGGCTCCGCGGTGTGGCGAGCCGTACTCGACGCGTACCTGGCGGTCGATCACCCGACCCAGCCACAGGAGTCGCTGGTCCGCGCCGCAGTGCGGGCGAGTCGGGACCGATTCCCGTCGCTCGAGCACTGGTTCCGTTGGCGCGACGAAGAGCGCCGTACGTCCCGCGAGCGTCCCGCCGACCCGAAACAGGGGCTCCGGTGGACCTCGATCCGCTGGCCCTGGTGACGCCTCGTGCCAGAGACCATGACGATCACGGCCCCCTCCGAGGCGTGCAGTTCGATCCTGTTTCCCGAGCCCGCGCCGCTGCCCGTAGAGCGCGATGCGCCGGCGTGCTTCGCGGATCTGAATCTGCACCGGATCGTCGCCCGGATTGCTGCCGGGCCCTGGGCCGAGTACGGGCTCCCGCGCCTTTACCACGACGCACCGACCGATCGGCGGGTGATCGACTTTCGCCAGGCGGTGATGCGGGATACTGAACGCGCCGATGTGCGTCACGCGTTGCTCCAGTTTTCCGAACGGATGCGCGCCGTCCGCCGACAACTCGCGTTGCACGACGAGTCCGACTACCCACTGGAAGCCGCACGGTTCTTCCTGGGAGCCGTGGAAGCGTACGTGGACGCCGTGGGCACGCTGCACAGGGCGCTCGCCCTGCTGCCCCTCGATTCCGCCGGACTGCAGCGCTGGCGGGAGGCCCTGGCCGTCTACGCCGAGTCTGCCGCGTTTCGGGGGCTGGCTGCCGAATGCGCCGCGACCGCCGAGGGGCTGGCACGCGTGACGTACATCATTCTCCTCGACGGACTCCAGGTCACCGTGCTGCCGTACGACGGACTGCCGAACTACGCCATCGAGATCGAGCGCCTCTTCGCGCGCTTCCGCGGGGAAGCGACGACCGACGCGCCTTCCACGCCGTTCGATGCCGGACGCCTCAACCGTGTAGAAGCGCAGATTCTCGACCGCGTAGCCCGTCTCGCCCCAGCACCGTTCGATGCACTGATCGCATTCGTGGCCGCACACCCGGACTTTCAGGATCCGCGGATCACGCGGTTCGATGGCGAGGTGCCGTACTACCTGGCGTACGGCGAAGCGATCGCGCCCCTGCGTCAACACGGGCTGTCGTTCGCGTACCCGGTGGTCTCCGCCGCCGACAAGACGCTTGAGTTGGAGGGCGCCTTCGACCTGGCACTCGCGTGGGAGCTGCGCGAGCGCGCGCTTCCGATTGTGACCACCGATGTTGCCCTGGCGGGCCGGGAGCGGCTGATGGTCGTGTCCGGTCCGAACAGCGGCGGCAAGACCACGTTCGCGCGCATGATCGGCCAGGTGCACTACCTGGCGCGGCTGGGATTTCCCGTGCCGGGTCGGATGGCCCGATGCTTCATCGTCGATCGGATCCTGACGCATTTCGAGCGGGTCGAAGATCTGCGCCGGGGTCACGGCAAGCTCCAGGACGACCTGCTCCGCATCCGTCGGATTCTCGACGACGCGACGCCGGCCAGTCTCGTGGTCATGAACGAGATCTTCGCGTCGACCACGGTGCACGACGCGCTGTACCTGGCCCGGCGGATTTTGAGGGATCTGTCCGCCCGCGACCTGCTCGCCGTATGCGTCACCTTCCTCGATGAGCTGTCGACGTTCGACGACAAGACCGTCAGCTTCGTGGCCGGCGTGGAGCCGACGAATCCCAGCATCCGCACGTTCCGCATGGAGCGGCGCCTGGCGGATGGACGGGCGTATGCCCTGGCGGTTGCGGCCAAGCACCGGGTAACCCGCGAGTGGCTGCTGCGGAGACTCCCGGCGTGAAGGTCGGCCTCATGTTTCCGGACGGTCGGGCCTTGGTCCCGTATGTGCTTCGCCGGCACGATCTCGCGCTGATTCAGGACCTGGGCCTGGACACGCTGGTGGCAGCCATGGGCGGGGACGACGAGTTCCTTCGCGAGGCCGCGCGCGGCGCGCTCCTGGCTGGAGACGCCGCGGATGTCGCGACGATTCGGTTTCGACAGGAGGTGATGCGGGATGCGCTCGCGCATCCCGACGTGGTCCGTGCGCTCTATGCGTTGGCTGTCGAGGCGTTCGAGCGCAGCCGACGCGGCTGCTTCAGCTACATCGCGCGCTCGCCGGGCAGCACGCTCTGGGGAAGCGTGTCGTTGCTCGGGGAGCTGCTCGACGTGTTGCGACAGACCCGGGCGCTGGCGCTCCGCGACGGCGGGGGCTTCTCCGCGCGCGGGTTTCGCGAGATGTTCGACACGATCCGCGACGAGCTCGATGCACCGTACCTCGACAATGTCGCGCAACACTTGCGGAGGCTCAAGTTTCCGCACGGGACGTTGCTGAGCGCCCGCCTCGGCCCGCGCAACGAAGGCCAGGATTACGTCGTCCGGGCGCCGACCGACGACCGCCCGCGCTGGCTCCAGCGGCTCACCGGCAGCGCGATGCGTGGCTTCTCGTTTCGCATTGACGAGCGTGACGAGGCTGGCGCCCGGGCACTATCCGAGTTGCGCGATCGCGGGCTCCGCGAGGTGGCGAGCGCGGTTGGCCAGGCCGCGAGCCACGTGCTTGGGTTCTTT
Source organism: Gemmatimonadota bacterium (assembly GCA_028876725.1). GTDB lineage: Bacteria > Gemmatimonadota > Gemmatimonadetes > Gemmatimonadales > Gemmatimonadaceae > JAGWRI01. The sequence continues at coordinate 6,727 of JAGWRB010000063.1, read as the reverse complement.
CACGCCCTCCGGCGCGAACTCGCGTTCTACGTGGCCGCGCTCAATCTGCACGAGCGAGTCTCGACGCTCGGGTGTCCGACGTGCTTCCCCGATCCCGCGCCGGCAGCCGACGCCACCTGGACCGGCCGCGGGCTTCGCGACATCGGCCTCGTCCTGCGAACCGCGGTGCCCGTCGTACCCAACGATCTCGACGCGAGTGGCCGACGTCTGCTCGTGGTCACGGGAGCGAATCAGGGCGGGAAATCGAGCTTCCTCCGCGCAATCGGGCTGGCACAGCTGATGATGCAGGCCGGCATGTTCGTGGCCGCCGAGCGGTACGCGGCGGCGGTGCGCCGCGGCGTGTTTACCCATTACCGCCGGGAGGAAGACGCAACCATGACCATGGGCAAGTTCGACGAAGAGTTGGACCGCCTGAGCACCGTGGTGGAAGCCTTGGGTCCCGGGGCGCTGCTGCTCATGAACGAGTCGTTCGCTACCACCAACGAACGAGAAGGCGCGGAGGTGGCGAGGCAGGTCGTCACCACGCTTCCCACCCGCGGCGTCACCGTGGTGTTCGTCACGCACCTGGCCGAATTCTCGCGCACCCTGTTTGACGAGCGTCGTGACGACACCCTGTTCCTCCGGGCCGAGCGTCTGGCCGACGGGACGCGCACCTTCCGCGTGGTGCCCGGCGCTCCGCTCGAGACCAGCTATGGGCCCGACCTCTACGAGGAAATCTTCGGCCAGGCGGGGGGGCGGCCGGACCGATGAGCCCCCGCGAGGCCCGGCGCCTGTTTGGGCGGGATGCGCTCCTGACCGAGGTCCGCGAGTACCTCGCGAAACAGTACAACGTGCTCCTGCTCGGCCCCCGCGACGTGGGCAAATCGGCCATCATCCGCGCCCTGGGCCTCGACGGGGTCATGATCCTCGATCCCTTCATGAGCGTGGCGCCACGGCTCGCCGGGTCGATCCGGCGCGCGATGGATCGGGGCGTCCAGTGCGTGGCCGCCACCCGTACCGTGAACCGCGCCGAGATGGGCGCGGTGCGCCGGCTCGCCTTTCGCTTCACGACGGTGCGGGTACCGCCGCTGACTGCGCGCTGGGTCCGACGCATTCTGGCGACGGAATACGCGGAGCAGGGTTGGGGGACCAATGGCGTGCCGTCCGTCTGGACGGAAGAAACGGTGCGACTCGTCGATGGGCTTCCCGGTCTCGCGGTGGCGGTGGTCCGTGCCGCGGCAGAGGTGCGGGCGCGAACCGGACATCTGCCGTCGCCGCGCACGGCGCTCGTCGAGGCGGATATCCAGCGCGTCGAGTTGTACTCCGCGCACGGTCAGTTTGGCGCTCGGCGGCCCGTGCTGCGCTCCCCCCCCGAATTGTAGTCGGCCAACGGGGACGCGGTGGATACGGAGAGTTGACTGCAGACGCTTCGTCCTGAACTGGACGTCGCCGGGTTGAGTCGGTCGCCCACACACGGCGTCTCCGTGGCGAAATGCAACGCTCAGCAGCCACGTACCGACGTGCCGATTCGTCGGCGGCACGAGACAAGCAGTGCCGCGCGATGCGCTTCGTGCCGCCTCACTTCACGTAGCGCCGCAACACGTCGACCAGTTCACGGGCCGCACGGACTTCCGATGCCTTCCGCCGCCCCCGGCGGTCGACCATATGCTCCTGCACGTGCCCCTCGACCACTTCGGCCATGAGTCCGTTGAGGGACCCCCGCGCCGTTGCGATGCGGATCATGATCTCCCCGCATTCCCGTTCCCCTTCGAGCGCCCGGCCGATGGCCTCGACCTGGCCGAGAATTCGCTGAACCCGACGGGTGAGCTTCGCCTTGTCACGGACGGTGTGCGCCATGCCATTCCTCGTAGCGTAGTAGTAGCAACTGCCGCCGATGCGTCCGGTGCTCCTTCACGCATTCGCGGCCGACGTCGCTCAAGCAGGTATCGGGTCACGTCGGCGGAAAGGCCGATGCGGCGCAGCATCTCCGCTCGGGTGCCGAGCTGATAGACGCGGTCGCGCTCGCCGACGGGCACGCCTTCGCGCCGCCACGCGGCGATGACGCGGCCCGGTACCCCGAGCGCGACGCCGAGGCGCCGGTGCGTCGTCCCGAGCAGTCGGGCTGCCTGCCCCAGGGCGACGAGCGCGCGCCGATCCTGCCGCCGCCATTCCAGCGCCGCGCCGCAAGCCCCCACGCTGGCTGCGGCTCCGCCGGTGACGAGGAGATCCAGGAGGAAAGGTGACGCCGTCAGCATGAGGCCTCTCGATGCGCGACCGAAACGCTGGTACGTTGACGAGCCTCAGTCTATACCCAGCAGGGTATCTGTCACAAGTTCGTACGGTGGCTTGACTCCCCGCTACGCTGGCGCTAGCATCGTCGCGCCGACGGGTCGACGGACCGGTTGGCACGGAGTTTCTCGGTAGGCGAGGCTCCCGCGTTACACACAGGCCACTGCCCAGCGGCCGTCGAGAGACGGCCGTTCGTGGTGGAACAGGCTCTCCCGAATCAAGGGTTGGCCTAACGTGGCTGAGATCCGGGCGACATCCGGACCTCTTACGGAACGCGGTGCCAAAGCTCAGACGAGTGCCGGAGCGTGCCGCCCTCGGGCCCCGCGCTTACTGGAACGCAGTTCCGTTCGCGACAGGCGCGGACGGAGCGGTCCCCGACGCTCGTGTGGAGCGGCGGGGATTCTTTGTAGCGGGATCCCTGGGTCGCGCCGGTCGGGGAGGACTCCTCACCAGGCAATGATTCGAGGGATGCCGTCATGGCGAACACACCGGGAGTTCGCGACAGCGAGCCGAAATCGACGTCCAATGGCGGACAGGCAGGGGCCGTCAGGCAATGGCCCAGCCCGGCTGAAGTCGCGTATCTCGACGCGTCAGACGTGCTGGCGGCGCTCCGCACGGAGCGCGCCGGCCTGACGGAGGACGAGGTCGAAGCGCGGCGCGAGCAAGTAGGCCCCAATGAAGTCGCGCACGAGCGGCCTCCCACATGGTACGCCGAGCTGGCGCACGCGTTCGCCAATCCGTTCAATATCCTGCTCACGGCGCTGGCCGTCGTGTCGGGCGCCACGGGCGACCGCGAGGGCATGGCCGTGATTGCGGTCATGGTCGCGGTAAGCACGGCGCTCCGCTTCTTCCAGGAATTTCGGTCGAACAAGTCGGCCCAGGAACTGCGAGCGCTGGTGCGCACGAGTGCCGCCGTCGAGCGCCGCACGGGTGAGGACGCGACCCCCGCGGGGCCGGCCATGCGGCGCCGGGAGGTCCCGATGAACGAGCTGGTCCCGGGCGACGTCGTCTACCTGTCCGCCGGCGACATGGTGCCAGCCGATCTCCGGCTGCTGTCGGCCAAAGACCTGTTCGTGGGGCAGGCCGCCATGACGGGCGAGGCGCTGCCGGTGGAGAAATTCGAACGGGCCGAGGCGCCCGCAACTCCGGCCGGACTGCCCGACACGCCGACGATCTGCCTCATGGGCACGAGCATCGTGAGCGGAACCGCCACGGCGGTCGTGGTGGCGACTGGCCCGCGCACCGCCTTCGGCGGGTTTGCGCGGAAGCTCGTGGGTCGGCGGGCCGAAACGGCGTTCGACGTCGGCGTGCACCGGGTGAGTTGGCTGTTCATCAAGTTCATCGCCGTGATGGTGCCTGTCGTAATCGCGATCAACGGCTTCCTCAAAGGCAACTGGCTGGAGGCCGCCCTGTTTGGACTCGCGGTGGCCGTGGGGCTCACTCCCGAGATGCTCCCGATGATCGTCACCACGAACCTGGCCAAGGGCGCGGTCACGATGGCGCGACGCAAGACGATTGTGAAGCGCCTGAACGCCATCCAGAACTTCGGCGCGATGAACATCCTCTGCACCGACAAGACGGGCACCCTGACGCAGGACAAGGTCGTCCTCGAACAGCACGTCAACGTGGTGGGCGAGGAGGACGACGCCGTGCTCGCCCTCGCCTATCTCAACAGCTTCTATCAGACGGGGCTCAAGAACCTGCTCGACGTCGCGGTCCTCGAGCACGGCGAGCTGCATGGCGAGTTGGGCATCGACCGCTCGTATGCCAAGGTGGACGAGATCCCGTTCGACTTCACCCGCCGCCGGATGTCGGTGGTGGTGGAGCGTGAGCACCGCGAGCACCATCTCATCTGCAAGGGCGCGGCGGAGGAGATCCTGGCCGCCTGCCGGTGGGCGCGCGACGAGGACCCGGACCCCGACGCCCCGCCCCGAGTCGTCCCGCTCGACGAGGAGCGCCGCGCCGACGCCGCGGAACTCGTGGGCGAGCTCAACGAGGACGGATTCCGGGTGGTGGCCGTCGCGTATCGCGAGTTTCCCACGACGCACGGGCCGTACCGCGTGGCCGACGAGTCCGACCTTATTCTGGCCGGGTTCATTGGATTCCTCGATCCGCCCAAGGAGAGCGCGGCGGCCGCCCTCACCGCGTTGCACGACCACGGCATTGCCGTCAAGATCCTGACCGGCGACAACGCGCCCGTGACGCGCAAAGTCTGCCGCCAAGTGGGCCTCGACGTGGATCGGATCGTGCTCGGCAGCGAGTTGGCTGGGTTGGACGACGAGGCCCTTGGCGCGCTCGCCGAGCAGCACAGGGTATTCGCCAAACTCGCCCCGGACGACAAGACGCGCATCGTGCGAGCACTCAAGGCCCGCGGTCATGCAGTGGGCTTCATGGGTGACGGTATCAACGACGCCGGCGCGCTGCGCGAGGCGGACGTGGGCATATCGGTCGATACCGCCGTCGACATCGCCAAGGAGTCCGCGGACATCATCCTGCTCGAAAAGAGCCTGATGGTGTTGGAAGAGGGGGTCGTGGAGGGGCGCCGCACCTTCGGCAACACGATCAAGTACATCAAGATGACGGCGAGCTCGAACTTCGGGAACGTGTTCAGCGTGCTGGTGGCCAGCGCGTTCCTCCCCTTCCTGCCGATGTTGCCCGTGCAGTTGCTCACCAACAACCTGCTCTACGACCTGTCGCAGACGTCGATTCCGTGGGACGACATGGATCCCGAGTACCTCAAGGTGCCTCGGCAGTGGCGGGCGGACGACATTGGGCGATTCATGATCTTCATCGGGCCCATCAGCTCGATCTTCGACATCATCACGTTCCTCGTCATGTGGTACGTGTTCGGGGCCAACAGCATCGCGCGTCAGGCGTCGTTCCAGTCCGCCTGGTTCATCGAATCGCTGCTCACGCAGACCCTGATCGTGCACATGATCCGGACGGCCAAGATCCCGTTCGTACAGAGCCGGGCCAGCTGGCCAGTGCTCGCGCTCACCGCGGCAATCATGGCGTGTGGCATCGCGCTTCCCTTCCTGCCGCTGGCGCGCAGCCTGCAGCTCACGCCGGTTAGCGGGGCGTTCTTCCTCTGGCTGGCCGCGATCCTGCTCAGCTATTCGGTGCTCACGCAACTCGTCAAAGGGTGGTACGTCCGGAGATTCGGCACATGGCTGTGAGCTGCCGCCGACGACTGCTGGCCGTGGCGATTACCGTCCCGGTCGCACTCGGCGCCCAGCGGTCCAGTCCGTCGAGCAGCGGCTGCGCGCGGGTGCGCGCCCGGCTGCTCGGGGCACAGGCAACGCTGATTGCCCAGGACTTGCGCCCGTTCCACGCGGCGTACAGCGGGCCGATGAGCCTGGTATCCGGCGGCGACCGGCAGATGAGCCAGAGCTACGGGCTCTACGCGGGGGCCTGCGTGCTGCCCGGCCTGGCGGCCTACGTGGACGGCGAAATGATCCGGGGTAGCGGCATCAGCCATGCGTCGGGGCTGGGAGGCGTCACGAACGGTGACGTGCTCCGGCAGGGCTCCGTGGATCTCGGTGACGGACCGTACGTGGCGCGGGCGTTCGTGCGCTACACGATCGGCCTGCCGTCGACGACGGCGGATTCGGAGCCGGCGGCCATGGACGTCATGGACGGTGTGCTCAGTGCTCGACGCATCGAGATCACGGCCGGGAAATTCGCCGCGACCGACGTGTTCGATGTGAACCGGTACGCGAACTCCTCGCGCACGCAGTTCCTGGATTGGGTCCTGTTCAACGATGGCGCATGGGACTACCCCGCCGACACCCGCGGGTACTCCAACGGCGTCGCGATCGCCTGGATCACGCCACGATGGTCGATGCGGATCGGCAGCTTTCAGATGCCGCGGTTCGCGAACGGGAACAAGTTCGACGCCGCCATCGCCAATGCCCGCGGCGACGTGGCCGAGCTCTCGCTCGGCGCTTCCGGCGGCCCGATCGTGCGGGTCCTCGCGTACGAGAACCATGCGCGCATGGGACGGTACGCGGTCGCCATCGCCACCGCCGCCGGAAGCGCCAACCCGCCGGACATCGTGGCCGACGATCAGCCGGGGCGAATCAAGTACGGCGTTGGGTTCAATGCGGAGTTGCCGCTGGCGGATGACGGCAATACCGGTGCCTTCGTGCGATGGGGATGGAACGACGGCCGCACCGAGAGCTTCGCGTTCACCGAAGTGGATTCGCACCTGAGCGCCGGTGCTGTGTACCCCAATTCGGGAGACACTTTAGTTAGCCATTAGGACCTACGGCGACCAGGGTGCTGCGGTACTGCTGAGGGGACTGAAAGCCGAGGGCCGAGTGCGGCGCGACGGCGTTGTAATCGGCGATCCAGGCCGGGATCTGATCGAGCACGACGGCCGCCGACGAGAGGTCGGCCCCGACGATGTAGTCCCGCCGCAGGGTGTTCACAAAGGCTTCCGACATCCCATTGGACTGCG
>JAGWRB010000062.1 GCA_028876725.1 Gemmatimonadota bacterium | reverse complement strand
GGCACGACCGCCGGCGCGCTCCGACCCACCGTACGCCCGCCGGCCGCGGGACGCCGAGCGTGCTGCGCGGCGAGCGGAGCCGATGCCGCGCAAACGCACGTCGCGAGCGCACAAAGGGTTCGCATGGGTGCAACCTAACGCAAACCGAACGGTTGTCATGACGGCCCGGCGGCCACAGTTTCTTCGCGGATTCCTCCGGAGATGACATGACCGATCATGACCGTACTCCTGAAGACGGCGCGCGCATCAGCCGCCGCACGTTCGTGGGCGCGTCGGCGCTGGCCGGCGTCGCGGCTGCCGTGCACGGCGATCTCCACCCCGCCGCCGCGCTCGCCGCGAGCGAGCGCCGAGCCCCGGCCGCGGCCCCGGAGACCGAGGAACTCTCCATCGCCGACGTGCAGGCGGGACTGCAGTCGGGACGCTTCACGTCACGTGCGCTCACCGAGCGCTACTTGGAGCGCATCGACGCCATGGACCGGCGCGGTCCCGCCCTGCACGCCGTGCTGCAGACCAACCCCGACGCGCTCGACATCGCCGCCGCGCTCGACGCCGAACGCAAGGCCAAGGGACCGCGCGGCCCGCTGCACGGCGTGCCCGTGCTCGTGAAGGACAACCTCGCGACGGCCGATCGCATGCCCACCACCGCCGGTTCCCTGGCGCTCGTGGGAAGCACGGTGCCGCGCGACGCGTTCGTGATCCAGCAGCTGCGCGCCGCCGGCGCGATCGTGCTCGGCAAGACGAACCTGAGCGAATGGGCGAACTTCCGCTCCACGCACGCTTCCAGCGGCTGGACCGGGCGCGGCGGCCAGTGCCGCAACGCGTACGCGCTCGACCGCTCGCCGTCGGGGTCGAGCTCGGGCACCGGCGCCGCCGTCGCCGCCAACTTCTGCACCGTGGGGATCGGCACCGAGACCGACGGCTCGATTCTCGCGCCATCCTCGGCCAACTCGCTGGTCGGCATCAAACCCACCGTCGGCCTCGTGAGCCGCGCGGGCATCATCCCGATCTCGCACAACCAGGACACCGCCGGCCCGATGGCGCGCACGGTGCGCGACGCCGCGATCCTCCTCGGCGCGATCGCCGGCGCCGATCCGCGCGACGCGGCCACGGCCGGAAACGCGGGACACGTCGAGGCCGACTACACACGCTTCCTCGACGCGGCCGGGCTCAAGGGCGCGCGCATCGGCGTGGCGCGCAAGGAGTACACGGGCTACAGCCCGAAGACCGACGCGTTGCTCGACGAGGCGCTCGCGGTCATGAAGGACGCCGGCGCCGTCATCGTCGACCCCGCGGACATCGAAACGGCGGGAAAATTCGGCGACTCCGAGTGGGATGCCCTGCTCTACGACTTCAAGCACGACCTCAACGCGTATCTCGCGGACCTCGGCCCGTCGTCGCCCGCGAAGACGCTCGCCGACCTGATCGCGTTCAACGAGCGGCACCGCGCGCAGGAGATGCCGTACTTCGGACAGGAGCTGTTCGAGCAGGCGCAGGCCAAAGGGCCGCTCACCGAAGACGCCTACCGCCAGGCGGTGGAGAAGAACCGCCGGATGTCGCGCGCCGAGGGGATCGACGCGACGATGGACCGGTACCGGCTCGATGCGCTCGTCGCGCCGACGATGGGGCCGGCGCCGCTCATCGATCTGGTGAACGGCGATCCGGGCGGCGGCGGGTCGAGCACGTCGCCGGCCGCGGTGGCGGGGTACCCGAGCGTGACGGTGCCGTGCGGCTACGTGCTGGGCGTGCCCGTGGGGCTGTCGTTCTTCGGGCGCGCGTACACCGAGGGTGCGCTCCTTCGGCTTGCCTACGCATATGAACAGGCAAGCAGAAAGCGGGTTCCGCCGCGTTACCTGCCCACGGCGGTGCTCGACTGATCCCCGGCGGCCCTAGGTTCATCCGCCCGGTCGCAGTATTGTTCAGGGACTCCGCGAACTCTTGATCACGGACATGGCCAGACAACGCCCCCGTTCAGCGAAGAAGCGAACCGCCAAGCGCGGCCGGCCGGCCAAGGGCAGCGCGTCGGCGTACTACGTGCAGCCAGGCAAGCGCGGCGCAGTGATCGTGCTGCGAAAGCCGTGCGGCAACCGCGTGACGCCCAAGGTCTGCGGCGTGATGCCCAGCCGCGGCCACGCCAAGGCGCTGGTCGAGCAGCTCGAGCGCGCCGAGACGGCGGTGAATGACCTGTTCTACGAGGCCACCGACGACGGCATCGAGGCGCTGGAAGCGGTGCTCGCCGCGTGCCGCGACGCGGTGCTGAAGAAGATGCCGGTGCCCGCGGCGCGGGTCGAAGAGCTGAACGCGCTCGGCGAAACCGGCGAGTCGCCCGCGGCGCCCGGCGACCCCGCGGCCTAGCCGCTTCCGGCGCCCGGGTCCCGCGGCGGCGCCGGCGGCGCGAATCCGGTGAAGTGCCCGGTGTGGTGCCAGGTGGCGGTGTCGTGCATCGCCCCCAGATCGCCGTCGGTCACCGGTTCCGTGTCGCCCAGCCGGCTGATGTCGATGCTCTCCGATCCGTCGGGTCCGCGCGGATTGTAGATGTTCACGAACCGCGCGCCCACCACGATCTCGTCGGCCTTGAACGAAGTGCGCGCATGCACCGTTTGCGCGAACGTCTCGTCGATGGCGCTGAGCAGGATCAGCACCTCGGCCTCGCAGCGGCGCAGATCGTCCTGCGTGCGGCCGAACAGCGGGCTGGACTCGGCGATGGGGTGCACCACCGTCCAGGAGAGGGGAAAGAACACCACGTGCGTGCGCTCGAGCGCGAGCTGGTCGTACACGCGCACCCGCTTGCCGTGGCGCTCCTCGATCCGGCTGAACAGCACCTTCACGTCGAGTTCGATGAGCTGGTTCGACCGGCCGTTCACGAGACGGAACATGAACCCCGTGCCGCCGCGATACGGCGCGATCACCGACCGGTCGCTGAACACGATGCGCGCCGTGGGGCGGGCGAACCGCGCGAACAGCACGCCCGTGCCCAGCGCGAAGCCGAGCAGTCCGACGATCGTTTCGAGCGTCACGACCAGATTCGCCGCGAGGCCCACCGGGTACACGTTCCCGTAGCCGATCGTGGCGAAGGTGTGCACGCTGAAGAAGAACGCGCGCAGGAAATGGCCGCCCATGCTGACCGCGGACTCGCCGCCCAGCGCGCCCGGGCCGCAGGCCACGTACGCGGCCGCGAACAGCAGGTTCACGGTCAGATAGCCGCCCACGAGCAGCCCGATGAATCGCGGCCAGGTGAGCGAGAGCAGGGCGTGGTACAGACTGAGCGACGCCAGCCGCGGCAGCCCGGCGCGGCGGACGTTGAACGATCCGTCGCGGTTGAGCAGCCGTGGGGCGTTCTCCTGCCCCACCACCGTGCCGAACCCGAGGTCCTTCGGTTCTTCGGCGGGCGGGGCGGGGCGCGGGTTCACCGAGGTCATGGCGCGGCAGCCGGCTCGTGCATCACCGGCGCGGACTCCGGTGGGAGCCGCCGGCCGCCGGCTTCGGAAGCCCGGCGTCGATGCGCGCCCGGTCGGCCTTCAGCACGCTGTCCATCTGGAGGCGCGGGATGCCGTTCCGCATCCAGTCGGGCTCGGGCGTGCCCATGAGATAATAGTCATAGAACTGCTGCATCCGCATCGCGTAGTCGCGCTGGTTCACGGGTCGCGCGAGTCCGTGGTTCTCGCCCACGTACGTGAGGAGGATGACCTTCTTGCCCGCATTGCGCAGGTCGTTGAACCAGGTGATGCCCTGGTTGAAGTCCACGGCGCCGTCCTTGTCGTCGGAGATCATGAGGAGCGGCGTGGTGACGTTCTTGGTGTGGAAGGCGGGCGAGTTGCGCACGTAGGCGTCCCAGTTGTCCAGGAAGCTGCCCTTGAAGCGCCCCTGGCTGGACTCGAAGATCTGGGCGTCGCCGATGCCCGCGTTCCAGTACACCGACCCGTACATGCTCACCATGTCGGTGAGGGGAGCGCCGGCCACCGCGGCGGCGAAGATGTGCGTCTGCGTGACCATGAACGCCGTCTGGTATCCGCCCCACGAATGCCCGTGCAGGCCCACGCGCTTGGGGTCGACGACCCCGGTGGCAATGGCCGCCTGCACCGCCGGCACCAGACACCATACCGCCGACATCCCGGGGTCGTTCACCCGGTAGACGATGTCGGGGAGGAGCACCGCGTACCCGCGGCTCGCGTACACGCTCAGATCCGGCGCCCGCGTGTCGTTGGGCACGACGTAGCTGTGCAGCTCCTGCGACCGCTTCTCGTAGATCTCCACGAGCAGCGGGTACTTCTTGCCGGGTTGATAGTTGGCGGGGAGGATCAGCGCGCCCTGCAGTTTGTCGCCCTTGGCACTCGTGTAGTTGACGAGACGCACGCCGCTCGACCAGGCGAACTCCTTCTGCTGCGGGTCGGCGTCGGTGAGCCGCGTGCCGCCGCTGAAATCGGGCTTCGCGAGGTACCAGTCGGGATAGTCGTTGAACGTGCCGCGCGAATAGAGCACCGCGTCGGCGTCCTTCGCCTTGAGAAAGGCGAACGCGGCGTCGTCCCACATGAGCCGCGTGGCGCCGCCGCGCGCGCCGTCCACGCGCGAGAGCCCGGCCTTCTTGGTCCACTCGCCGTACGTCTGGAAGTACAGCGGTTTCGAGAGATCGATTCCCTTTTCGTCCTCGGGCACCAGCGCCCGGCGCTGGTAGCGTACCTGCGCCTTGCGGCCGTCGCGGGTGAGGTTCACCGCCGGCGCGCCGGTCGCCGACACCTTCCACACGTCCCAGCCGTCGGAGAGCAGCGCCCACGCGCCGTCCGCCGACCACCCGACCACGGGCTCCGGCGGCTGCACGAGGTTGTTATGGTCGTCCTCGACGTTCGCGAAGGTCACCGGCAGCCCCTTCGTGAGGTTCCGCTCGGCGCCGGTGGCCATGTCGATGAGGTGCCAGTTGGCGTCCATCCCCCAGTACAGCAGGTGCGTGCCGTCGGCCGACGGCACGGCGCGCGTGATCACCTTGCGCACCGGACGCCGCTCCTCGCCGGTCTTGAGGTCGATGGTGTAGATGTCCACGTAGGCGCGCCCGTGAATGCTCTCCTCGCGCTGGTACGGCTCGTTGCCCAGCGCGTACGCGTACCGGTCGTGCGGCGCGATCGACACCTCGCGCAGCGAGTCGTTGGCCAGGCGAATCACGCGATCGTCGTCCAGCCGGTACTCGGCCAGATAGCTGTACCGCTTGTCCTGCTGCTCCTGCACGATCTGCTGCGACTGGAGGCGCGGATCGTTCCAGTGCCAGAGGATGAGCGACGGCAGGTCCTGATCCGACGGGGGCGGCGTGCGCGGCTGGTTGACCGTGCCGCCCATGCCGGGCGCGCCCGGCTTTATTAGTGATTGCATATCAGTGCCCGCGCCGCTGTCCCGGGGCGCGGGCATGGGGGCGGCGCGCAGGCCGAAGTACACCGTGTTCAGCGCTTCCGACCAGCGCGGCGCGCGATCGGGGCTGATGGCCATGCCCGCGGGCGCGTCGGCGCGGCCCGGGAGGGAGAGCACCGTCTTCGCGGGGCCCTGGGCGCCGAACGCGTGGAACGCCAGCATTGCCACCGCCGTGTCGCGCGCGGCGCTGTCCGGGGTGAGACGCAGCGCCGCCAGCGCCAGGCCGCTGTCGGCCCACGCCAGCCGGCGGTACAGCGCGCGCGCGCCGTCGAGCGGCCGCACCACGTTCGTGGCCAGGTCGCGCAGCTGCACGCCGTCGCCCACGTGGTCCGCCGTCTCGATGGTATACGCCAGGTACGCACCGTCGTGGTCGAAGCCGAATTCCCCCACGCTCCCGATGTTCTGCATCGTGCCGTCGGCCAGATCGTACAGCAGCAGGTCCGACGACGCCGC
>JAGWRB010000061.1 GCA_028876725.1 Gemmatimonadota bacterium | reverse complement strand
GTGAGCCCGTCGTGCGGCGCACGGCCGCGCAGCAGGTGCACGCTCTGCACGCCGAAGACCCCCGGCACCATGCGGACCTTGCCGGGCGTCGCGCGGTTCGCGGTCATGACGAGCACGCGCTGTCCTTCGTGGAACTGATCCCAGAGCGGCTGGCGCGGCGGGTTGCCGTCCATTTGCACGCGCAGGTAGCCGTCGCTGCGGATCTCGCTCACCACGTACGTCGGGGCGTCGAGGCCGCAGGCGAGCACGCGCACCGGGGCGCCGTGCCCGCGGGTCTTCAGGAGGTTGCCGAGCGCGTCGCGCGTCCAGCCAGGATCGGCGGCCTGAATGCGATCGGTGGCGAACCGCTCGTGCCCGGGTGCCGCGGGCAGGCGGATCCACGATTGCACCGCGCTGACCGCCTGCGAACTGCCGACGGCCGACTGCGCACGCCCCGTGTCCTGTGCGCCCGCAGGCAGTGCGACCGCAAGCAACAGCGCGAGGGTTCCTGGCTTAGGCGTCCAACGCATGCTCGATCTCCTGGATGAGTTGCCGATCGTCGGGGTCAAGGCCGTTCGTGTGCGGCGCGCGCATGATGCGCGGCGGTTGTCCGGCGCGGATCCGCCCCGCGGCCAGCGCCTGCACCACGCGCGGATACAGCACATGCTCCACGCGCAGCACGCGCGCGGCGAGGGAATCGGGGGTGTCGTCCGGCCGAACGGGGATGGCGTACTGCGCGATCACGGCGCCGTGGTCGAACACCTCGTCCACGAAGTGCACCGTGGGGCCGCTCTCGGCGGCGCCCGCCGCGATCACGGCTTCGTGCACGCGGTGTCCGTACATGCCGGCGCCGCCGAAGGCCGGAAGCAGCGCCGGATGCACGTTCACGATGCGTCCCGCGTACGCCCGCACCACCTCGGCCGGCACGAGCCGAAGATATCCCGCCAGCACCACGCAATCCACGCGCGCGCCGCGCAGCGTATCCAGCAGGGGGGCGCGCTCCGGCTGCTTCGCAGTGGGAATCAGGGCCGTGCCGATGCCGCGCCGGCGCGCCCGATCCAGAGCGTGCGCATCGGCGCGGTCCGACGCCACGAGCACGACGTCGCCCGCGCGGCGATCGCCCAGCGCGTCGAAATAGTCAAGGATTGCCTGCAGATTCGAACCGCCGCCGGACGCGAGCACCGCGATCCGCGCACTCACCGCTGGCCGTCCAGAAAGTGCGCCACGGCGTCGCCCAGGGTCGTCATCACCAGCGCGCGCTCGCGCGCCTTGGCGATGTCGCCCTCAGGGGTCTCGTCGTTCGGCACGAGGATGCCGGTGCCGCCCAGGGTGAGCCCGGGTTCGACGTCGCGAAAGCGGTCGCCGACGTACACCGAGCGCGCCACGTCGAGCCCATAATCGGCCGCGGCGCGCTCGAAGAGCAGGGTGCCGGGCTTGCGGCAGGCGCACGGCCCCGTGAAATCGGGGTGGTGCGGGCACACGTAGAATCCGTCCACGTGCGCGCCCTCGGCGTTCAGCAACTGCTGCAGCCGCGCGTTCACCCGCTCGGCGTCTTCCATGGTGAAGAAGCCGCGCGCGATCCCCGACTGATTGGTGGCTACGATCACCGGCACGCCGGCCTCGTTGAGGCGGCGCACGGCGCGCGCCGCGCCGCCGAGCAGCAGCACGTCTTCGGGCTGGTCGGTATAATGAAAGTCGTACATGATCGTGCCGTCGCGGTCGAGATAGGCGGCGGGGCGTGCGGTCATGCGGTCAGGGCCCGGGTGATGGCGTCGGTGAGTGCGCGGTCGTCGCGCTCGGGGACGGCGCGGAGGTCGAGAAGGAGCCGGTCGTCGCGAATGCGCGCCACCACGGGAAGATCGCCGGCGCGGAGGCGCGCGTCGATAGCGCGTACGTCACCGCCGAGCGAAACGGCCGCCGAGGGAATCTTGGCGAGCGGGAAGGCGCCGCCGCCCACCGTGGCGTCGGTGCGCACCACGCGGGCGTCGGCGTGCGCGGGGAGCGCGGCGCGGATCGCCTCCGCGCGCCCGGCGATCGACTCCACAGATGCGCCGAGCATGCGCAAGGCCGGAATCTCGGCGAACGCGCGGTCGGGCTCTCGGTAGATGGCGAGCGTCGCCTCGAGCGCCGCAAGCGTCAGCTTGTCGACGCGGAAGGCGCGGGTGAGCGGATTCTGGCGCACGGCGGCGATGGCTTCGGCGCTGCCTACGAGCAGGCCCGCCTGCGGCCCGCCCAGCAGCTTGTCGCCGCTCATGGCGACCAGGGTGGCGCCGGCGCGGACGGCATCTCGCACCGTGGGTTCACCGGTGAGGCCGATGCGGTCGAGGGGAATCATGAGGCCGCTGCCCAGATCGTGCAGCACGGGCACGCCGTGCGGCGCGGCAAGCTTCACCAATTCGGCGACGTCGACGTCGGCCACGAAGCCGTCGATGGAGAAGTTGCTGCGGTGCACCTTCACGATGGCGCCGGTGCGCGGCGTGATCGCGCCCGCGTAATCGGCGGGGTGCGTGCGGTTGGTGGTGCCCACCTCCACCAGCCGCGCGCCGCTCTTGGCCATGATCTCGGGGACGCGGAAGCTGCCGCCGATCTCCACCAGTTCGCCGCGCGAGAGAACGGCCTCACGGCCGTCGGCCAGCGTGTTCAGCGCCAGCGTCACCGCGGCGGCGCCGTTGTTGACGACGATCGCGTCCTCGGCGCCCGTGAGCTCGCGCAGCAGCCCCACGCAGTGCATGTAGCGCGAGCCGCGGGCGCCGGCGCCCAGGTCGTATTCGAGATTGCTATACCCCTCGGCGGCTCGGCGCATGGCGGCGAGCGCCGCTTCGGGGAGGGGGGCTCGCCCCAGGTTCGTGTGCAGCACCACCCCGGTGGCGTTGAGCACGGGGCGCAGCGAGGGGCGCTCGGCCAGCGCGACGGCCGCGGCGATGCGGCGCGCCCACTCCGCGGCGTCGCCGCTCGCCGGCGCGGAAGCCCCGGCGCGCACGTCGTCGAGCACCGACCGAACGGCGTTGACCACCAGATCGCGCGGGTGGCTCCCCAGCAGCTGCCGCAGCTCCGGGAGCTCGAGCAGCGCGTTCACGCTGGGAAGCGCACGGCGCGGATCGGTCACGGCCGGACGCCTCCGCCCTTCGGCTTGGGGGGCGTCGTGTTCGAGGTGTCGGGTGGAAGCTTGGGGCGTGCCGTCTTCGAGGTGTCGGGCGGAAGCTTGGGGCGCGGTGTCTTCGACGTGTCGGGCGGAAGCTTGGCTCGATGCAGCGCCGAGGTATCGGCGGGCGCCTTGGCCTTGGCGGTGTCGGCTTTCGCGGTGGCGAAGACGCGCGCGGATGTGGCCTTGTACCCCAGCAGATTGACCATGTCGGTGGCCGTCACGCGAATCTGCTTGAGCGGGGGCAGTTTGGATCCGAGCGCGAGGTTGAGCACCACGACCGTGGCCGGGGCGGGCTTGGACGGCTTGGGCTCTTCGGGTTTCGTGGCCGGCGCGGGCGCCGCGGGCGCGGGTTTCGCAGCGGCGGCCTTCTTCTTGGACGTGTCGCGGACGGCGGCGAGCGAGTCGGCCACGCGCGCCGAATCGGCTTTTTCCTTGGCGATGTCGGCCGTGTACCGCGCCAGCGTGCGCGCCTGCAGGATCGTGAGGTGCGCCGAGTCGCCGGTCACGGCGCGGAAATTGGCCGTGTCGACGGGGACGTCGGGGCTCAGCGGCTTGTCGAACGTCACGCGGATCGTGACGCTGTCCTGCTCCTCGGCCGACGCGATGTGCGGTCCGATCGTGTCGCGCTGGGCGGCGAGCATCTCCACATACGGCTGC
>JAGWRB010000060.1 GCA_028876725.1 Gemmatimonadota bacterium | reverse complement strand
TCGCCTACCGAACGCTGGGGCCGGCGCTGTTCGATCCGAGCAGCACGCGTCGCCCTGTTCCGACCGACAATTCCACGAGGGGCCAGACATGAAAGCAGACATGAACCAGTCGCAGCAGGCGCACGCGGACACTCCTCCGCAAATGGCTTCCACGTCCCCGGACGCCGCGGCGGCGGCGAGCGGCACCCGTTACACCTGTCCGATGCACCCGGAGATCGTGCGGGACGCGCCGGGGAGTTGTCCGATCTGCGGCATGGCGCTCGAGCCGGTCATGCCGACGGCGGGGGAAGCGGATGATTCGGAACTCCGGGACATGACCCGGCGGTTCTGGTTCGCGACGATACTGGCGGTCCCGCTGCTCGTCCTGGCCATGGGCGACGCCGTCTTCGGCACGTGGCTCGGGGACGTGCTCGCGTCGCGGACGCGGGTGATGGTCGAGCTGCTCCTGGCGACGCCGATCTGCACGTGGGCCGCGTGGCCGTTCTACGTCCGCGCCGCGCAGTCGGTGCGGAACCGTAGTCTCAACATGTTCACGCTGATCGGGCTGGGCGTCGGCGTCGCGTTCGGATACAGCCTGGTAGCCGCGCTGGCGCCGTCGCTGTTTCCGGCGGCCTTCCGGGATGCGCAGGGACAGGTCGCGGTGTACTTCGAGGCGGCCGGCGTCATCGTGGCACTCATTCTGCTCGGTCAGGTTCTGGAGCTCCGCGCCCGCAGCCGGACGAGCGCCGCCATCCAGCAGCTTCTGGCGCTGGCGCCGGCCACCGCCCGACGCATCGCGCCGGACGGAACGGAACAGGACGTGCCGCTCGACCGGGTCCAGGTGGGTGACCGGCTTCGCGTGCGCCCGGGGGAAAAGGTGCCGGTGGACGGCGTCGTGCTCTCCGGCGCGAGCACGATCGACGAATCCATGGTGAGCGGAGAGCCGATCCCCGCCGAGAAGCACGAGGGGGACCGCGTGGTCGGCGCCACGATCAACGGCACCGGAATGCTGGTGATGCGGGCCGAGAAGGTAGGCGCCGACACGCTCCTGGCCCGGATCGTGGCCATGGTGGCCGACGCGCAGCGGTCGCGGGCCCCAATCCAGAAGCTGGCCGACGTCGTCGCGAGTTGGTTCGTGCCCACGGTGATCGGCGTCTCGATCGTCACGTTCGCCTTCTGGACGTGGCTCGGACCGGATCCGAAGATGGCCCACGCGCTGGTCAACGCGGTGGCCGTTCTGATCATCGCCTGCCCGTGCGCCCTCGGCCTCGCGACGCCGATGTCCATCATGGTGGCCACGGGGAAGGGCGCCACGATGGGCGTGCTGTTCCGGAACGCCGAGGCGATCGAGGTCCTGCGCAAGGTGGACACGCTCGTGGTGGACAAGACCGGGACCCTCACCGAAGGGCACCCAAAGCTGGTGTCGGTGATTCCGGCCCCCGGGTTCGACGAGCGGCAGGTGCTGCGGCTCGCCGGCAGCGTCGAGCGGGGCAGTGAACATCCGCTGGCGGCAGCCATCGTGCGCGGCGCGGAGGACCGTGGGGCGTCGCTCGCGTCGCCCGCCGAGTTCGACAGCGTGACCGGCAAGGGCGTGCGCGGCGCGGTAGACGGCCGGCGCGTGGCGTTCGGGAATCAGCCCTTCATGGACGAGCTGCGCATCGACATGCGGCTCTTCGCGGCGCGCGCTGAGGCGCTGCGCGGCGAAGGGCAGACCGTGATGTTCCTGGCGGTGGACGGGGAGCCCGGCGGGCTGATCGGGGTCGCCGATCCGGTCAAAGCAACGACAGCCGAGGCGATCGAGACGCTCCACCGCGAAGGCGTGCGCGTCGTTATGCTGACCGGGGACAGCCGGACCACGGCGGCGGCGGTGGCGAAGCGGCTGCACCTCGATGAGGTCGTGGCCGAGGTCCTGCCCGACGAGAAGGCGGACGTGGTGCGGCGTTTGCGGGACGAGGGGCGCATCGTCGCGATGGCCGGGGACGGCATCAACGACGCACCGGCGCTGGCTGTGGCGCACGTGGGCATCGCGATGGGGACGGGTACCGACATCGCCATGGAAAGCGCCGGCGTCACGCTCGTGAAGGGGGACCTCCGCGGCATCGTTCGGGCCCGCCGGCTGAGTCGCCTGACCCTGCGAAACATCAAGCAGAATCTGTTCTTCGCCTTCGTGTACAACTCGGCCGGCATCCCGATCGCCGCCGGCGTGCTGTATCCGGCCTTCGGCCTGCTGCTCAGCCCGATCATCGCCGCGGCGGCCATGAGCTTCAGCTCGGTGTCGGTCGTGGGGAACGCGCTTCGGTTGCGTCGGGTGGCCGCATGAGCGCGCCGCCGGCCGACACGCTTCGGGATCCCGCGGGCCGCGCCGTGGACGTCGTGGGGGCCGGTCCGGCGGGGCTGGCGGCCGCGATCACGCTTGCCCGCGGCGGCCGGCGGGTGGTGGTACACGAGCGCGCGTCCGACGTGGGGCATCGGTTCCACCACGACTTCCAGGGACTCGAGAACTGGACCACGGGCGGTGACGTGCTGGAGGACCTGGCGTCCATGGGGATTGAGCCGACGTTCGCGCACACGCCGTTCTTCGAGACCACGCTCTTCGCCCCGGAAGGACGGACGCACGTCTATCGCTCGGCGCGACCGTTCTACTACCTCGTTCGCCGGGGTCCGGTCGCGGGAACGCTGGATGAGGCTCTCAAGCAGCAGGCGCTGGCAGCGGGCGCCGAGCTGCGGTTCAACGATCCGGTGAGACACCTGCCGGACGGCGGCATCGTGGCCGACGGTCCCCACGGGTCCGACGTGATCGCCGTCGGGTACGTGTTCGACACCGACGCGCCGAACGGCGCGTACGCGGCGTTGTCCGACCGCCTGGCCCCGCAGGGATACGCGTATCTGCTGATCGCCCACGGTCGCGGCACCGTCGCGTCGTGCATGTTCGCGGACTTTCACCGTGAGCGCGAGTATCTGGAACGGACCGTGCGCTTCTTCCAGGAGCGCGTGGCGTTCACGATGAGCGCGCCGCGCCGGTTTGGCGGCTTCGGGAACTTCCGTCCGGCCCAGGTGGTGCAGCGCGGCGGCATGCTGTACAGTGGGGAGGCGGCGGGCCTGCAGGACGCGCTGTGGGGGTTCGGCATGGGGAGCGCCATGCTGTCGGGGCACCTCGCCGCAAGCGCGGTGGTGGGCGGGGCCGCTGCCCGGTACCCCGCGGAGCTCCGAACACGACTCGGAGGCCTCAGTCGAGCGGGAGCGGTGAACCGGTACCTGTACGCGCGCCTTGGGGATCGCGGGTACCGCCACCTGGCGCGGCGGCTGGATGCGGCACGGGATCCGCGCGCTTGGCTCCGCCGCCACTACCATCCATCGTGGGTGAGCCGAGCCCTGTATCCCTTCGCCGCCCACGCGTTGCGCCACCGCGCGGACGCGGGGGCGTGTCTGGAGGCGGGTTGCGACTGCACCTGGTGCCGTTGCACCCATGACGAAGGACTTCGGTGCCGTGTGGGCTGAGGGGCGCTGAGAAGCAGTCGACACACCTGGTCATGCTGCGCGTCCCGAGTGGACGCAAGCCTTACCCGTTCAACGGAGAATTACATCCGATGCGCAAGTTCGTCCTCGGCGTTGTCACGGCGGCCATCCTGCTTCCGGTTGCGGCTTTCGCGTTCGTGCGACTGGGACTGGTGAACCCTCGCGCCGACATTCCGGTGAACGGGATCGAGCGACGGATCGCCATGCCGGCGCTGGACGCGGCGGTCGCGCGGCGGGCGACGGCTATTCCGGCGCCTCTCGATTCGAGCGAGGCCACATTGCTGGCCGGCATGAAGGTGTACGAGTCAAATTGCGCGCTGTGCCACGGTGACGGCCTGCACCCGGACGCGGCACTGGCCGGGGCTCTGTATCCCCGCGCTCCGCAGTTCGCGCGCGACGCGCCCGACATGCCCCCGCACGAGAACCTCTACATCATCCGGCACGGCATTCGGATGAGCGGCATGCCGGCCTGGGGGGGCGTCCTGTCCGAAACGCAACTGCGGCAGGTGACCGCGTTTCTCGCGCACATGGATCACCTGCCGCCTGTAATTGCCGACCGGTGGAAGGCCGGTTCTGAACGACCTCAGTGAGTCGTGAAGCTGAACATCATCCCGTAATTGCTGCTGCCGGGGGTTTGCCAGCCGGCGCCCATCTCGCCGCCGCCCATCATGCCGCCACCCATCATCTGCGCGGTGACCGTCTGTCCGCCGAATTGCGCGCAGCGGGCCAGGCTCACGGTGTCACCCGCCGCATCGAACATGCCGCCGCCCATGTGGAGCACGTACGTCGCATTGGCAGCCATCATCGAGTCGGGAGAGAAGGTCATCATCGTCGAGTCGCCGGACCACATGTAGTGTCCGGCCACGGTCGGACCGGTCACGGTCCCCCGGTGTAGCGCGACAAATGAGGCCGCCGTCGCGTGCATGGGTTTCGAGAACGTGACGACGACGGACGCGTTCACGTTCACGCCGGTCGCGCCCCCGGCCGGACTCA
Organism: Gemmatimonadota bacterium; assembly: GCA_028876725.1. Classification (GTDB taxonomy): domain Bacteria; phylum Gemmatimonadota; class Gemmatimonadetes; order Gemmatimonadales; family Gemmatimonadaceae; genus JAGWRI01. Next base: position 3,848 of record JAGWRB010000060.1, on the reverse strand, counting down.
CGCTCACGACCTGGGCTGACACCGACGGCCCCGTCGGCGAGGTCGGCGAACTGTTGCTCCCCGAGCAAGCGGTCAGGGCCGACAAAGCGCCGATGCCCGCCGCGATCGTCATTCTGTTACGCCACATGGTGCGGTTCCTCTTCTCGTTCAGAGTGAGGCCGGTGGTCCGCTCCCTGCTCGCGGACGTCGGACCGGCGGTTGCTGCGCGTCCAATCTGGGGGCTGCGGCCGCTCTCGCAGTCGGGAATTCGGAGCGTCCGGCGTCGGGGATCCGCCGCTGGTCCGCCAGGGCATGGCCCGGATTCAGCGCGCGCTCAGCGGGCGTTCAGCTTGACTCCGGGGTCCCCCGCAACCATATGAGTACCGACAATAGGAATGTCGGACGGCGGGCGTTGACCGGACGATCTATTCGGTTCTCCGAACGGGAGGAAGCACAGTGCAGCGCATCTTGGTCATCGACGACGACCATGCAATTACGAGTCTGCTCAAGCGCGGGCTTTCGCTTGAGGGATTCACTGTAGACGCGGCCGAGACGGGCGCCCAGGGCCTCGCCGTCGCGCGCGACCACGTGCCCGACTTGGTGATTCTCGATGTCATGCTCCCCGGTCTCGACGGCTTCGACGTGCTCTCGCGGTTGCGGGAGGCCGACCCGCACCTGCCGGTGCTGATGCTGACGGCACGCGACGCCCCGACTGATCAGGTCAAGGGCCTGGAGGCCGGCGCCGACGACTACGTGGTGAAACCATTCACATTCGAGATTCTGGTGGCGCACGTGAAGGCCCTGCTCCGCCGCCACGAATCGGATCGCCCGGAAGTCCTGCGGTTCGGCGACCTGGCGTTGGACACGGGGACGCACCGGGCGCGCCGCGGTGAGCGCGACATCGATCTGACCACGACAGAGTACGAAGTCCTGCGCCAATTCATGCTCCACCCGCGCCGCGTGCTGGCCAAGCACCAGCTGATGGACCGAATTTGGGGGTACGACGTCGAGAGCGGCTCGAATCTGCTCGAGGTGTACGTCAAGCAACTCCGGCAGAAGCTGGAGGGTCCGGATCACGAGCCCCGGCTCCTGCACACCATTCGCGGCGCCGGGTACGTCCTGCGCGAGCCGTGATGCGTTCACTCCGATTCCGTCTGGCCGCCTGGCACGGCGCGCTCACCGGGGGCGTCGTGATCGTCATTTGCGGGTACGCGTTCGCCGTGCACGCGCGGGCCCACTACGACCAGGCGGATCAGCGCCTGGCGGACGCCGCGCATCACGTGGCCGACGAACTCGCCGAGGCGCGGTCACCCGCCGGCGAACGGGAGGTGTTGGTCGCCGCCCGAGTGCTGGACGCGCGGATGCGCGTCTACGCGCCCGACGGCGGATTGGCGATTGGCACGGACAGTGGTCTCCCCCGGATGGATCCGACCACGGTTGCGAATCGTGGCCGAGCCCCATTCGGGTGGTTGCCGTCGCTGGCGCCATCGCTGTACAGGGTCCGCGACACGTCCGGAGTATACGATGTCGCGTCCGACAGGGCGGGCGAGCGGTGGCGCTTGTTCGTCCTTCCGCTCCCGGGGGGGCGACGGCTCGTTGCCGCGTCCCCCCTGGGGCCAATTGATACCTCGGTTGCCGCCTTTGCGCGCCTGATGACGATCATGGCGCTCGTGGGCAGCGCGCTCAGCTTCTGGGTGGGATGGATGCTGGCGAGTCGCGCGCTCCGACCGGTCGCGACAATGCGCGAGACTGCCGACGCAATCGCGAGCTCTCGTGAGCTTTCCCGGCGCATCGAAGTGACGGCGGCCGATGACGAGTTGTCGCGGCTCGCCGCCACGTTCAACCGGATGCTGGGCAGCCTCGAGGAGGGCTATGCGGCGCAGCAGCGCTTCGTGGCCGACGCGTCGCACGAGCTTCGGGCGCCATTGACCGCGATTCAGGGCAACCTGGAACTGTTGCGTCGCGCCGATCGCATGCCGTCGGAGGACCGGGCCGCCGCCGTCGAGGAGGCGTATGCCGAGGCCACGCGCATGGCGCGACTCGTGGCCGACCTCCTGGCGCTCGCGCGGGCCGATGCGGGCATCCCGCTCGAACGACGTTCCGTCGAATTGGACCGTGTGCTGCTGGAGGTGGTCGGCGAGGCGAAGCACCTTGCTCGGGGGCACGCGATCGAGGTCACCCATATCGAGCCGGCGGAAATCCTCGGCGATCCCGATCGGGTGCGGCAGCTCCTCCTCATCCTGGTCGACAACGCCGTCCGGTACACGGCGCCCACCGGGCGTGTGGCCGTGCGTCTGCACGCCGACGATGGCATGGCGCGCGTCGAGGTGGAGGACACCGGCGTGGGGATCGCGCCCGAGGCGCTCTCTCACATCTTCGAGCGGTTCTATCGCGGGGATCGCGCGCGCGTGCGAGACCCCGGTGGAACCGGTCTTGGACTTCCCATCGCCCGCTGGGTGGCCGAGCAGCACGGCGGTACGCTCGACATCGCGAGCGAGTTGGGGCGGGGGACCACCGCCACGATTCGGCTCCCGCTACGCGTCGCCGGCCATCCGTCGACGGCGTAATGAGCCGCCGGGCGAGGCCGGGCGGCATGGGAGGATCGCCGTGCCGGACCATGGTCTCACCCCTCCTCCGCGGCCTTGACGCTCCGGGTGAGCGCGGCGCTCCCGTCGCGGATTCGGATCACCGATTCCACCGGCGCGACCGCAATGATGCCGTCGCCGGCATCGCCGGTCGACGCCGCCTTCAGAATCGCGTGCACGTACCGATCGGCATCGGCCCGTGGCACGAAGAGTTCGAGCCGGGCATGTCCTACGGACCAGTCGTGCCGGAAGAAGTCGCGATACTCCCCAAAGCCCTGCACCTGCGTCACTGTGACGCCCGGGACGCCAAGCCGTTCGAGCTGTTCTTCGACCCGTTCCAGCGCGAGTCCGCGGACGATCGCCGTCACCTTGCACCATGTCATGATCACCTCGCGTGAGCCTGCGGGTGTACGATCGCCTCGCCGCCTGAACGGATCCTGAACACTCCCTGAACGCCGGCCGGTTGCGGCGGCGGAGTGGGCCGCCTCGGAGGCCTCAGCGCGAACTCAGGCCGCGTTCAGGATCAGCGGCGACGATTGAGTTGCGGGGCGAGCGTGGGGCATTCCCATTCGCTCGCCAGGAGGTTCCATGATGATGTTACTGTGGGTCCTGCTCTGGGCAGGGGTGTTCGTGTTGATGATGCGGTTTGGCTGCGGCGCGCACATGGCGCACGCCGGCCACGCCAGCGCTATGCAGATGGGCGGCGGCGGAGACGCGCCGAGTGGCCCATCGGGTCAGGCGGAGAGCAGCGCCGTGGATCCGGTGTGCGGGATGCCGGTGCCCGCGGACCAGGGGTACGCGGAGGTGTACCAGGGGCGCTTACTTCGCTTCTGCTCCCGCCGGTGTCTGGATGCGTTCGACGTCGCGCCGCACCGATACGCGGGCTAAACGGGAGGGTCCAATGAGATCGCAACTTTCGTTCACGGCGGTGGGCCACGCATCGAGCGTGCTGCTCGCCACATCTTTCGTGTTATGCGTTGCGTTCGGCGTTCTGTTCCCGGGTGCCGCGATGTTCCGCGCCTGGCAGCCGCTCTTGCCAGGCTTCCAGTGGTTGAGCTGGTGGAGCTTCCTGCTCGGGTTGGCGGAAAGCTACGCGTACGGATGGTACGTCGCGGCCCTGTGGGTGCCCGCGTACAATTTCGCGATGCGCCGAACGGCCCGTCAGGAATAGGGTGCACATGACCGCACCTGTCACGCCGGTGGACGGCGCCCTGCGCCTATGGTTCCTGTTGACCGCGGTTTCGCTCGTCATCGTCGCCGTGGATGTCGCCCGCACGGCGGCGA
>JAGWRB010000059.1 GCA_028876725.1 Gemmatimonadota bacterium | reverse complement strand
TTGCCGGCCCCGTTCGGGCCCAGCACGCCGATCTTTGCGCCATAGTAAAAGGACAGCCAGATCCCGCGCAGAATCTCCCGCTGCGGCGGGACGACCTTGCGCAGGTCCTTCATGACATATATGAATTGCGGGGGCATGGCGATCGGGTTGTGGTGGTACCAGGACGGGGGCGGGATGGGAAAGATAATCGGGCCTCCCCACGGGCTGCGTAGTAGGGATGGTCGGAGAGTCGGATGGTCAGATGATGAAGCGCTGCTTCAACCGACCTTCCGACTATCTGACCTTCCGACCTCCTATTTCGTCCAAATCAACGTCACACACCCCAACATCGCCCCGTTCGCCTCGGTGGCGCTGTACTCCTCCGGCGCATCCGCCCCGTTGTACATCTCCACCCCGGCCACCTGGCCGATCGGGACGATCATGTCCAGCGGCGACGTGACCGACTGGCTAATCCGCCCGTGCCCCCAGTTCCGGCTCGGCACGCTGACTCGGATGCCGTCCACGTAGATGTTGCCGGTGCAGATGGGACGCCCACTGATTCGCTGCAGGTCGTCCAGCGTGCGGACCCCATCGAGCTGTTTCGCGGTAATGAACGACGCCGACGGCGCCCCCGTGGTGTATCGGCGGTCGTAGAACCCGACATTATCCAACCGTTGTACCGTGTCGGCCGGCCCCCGGGGCGTGAGGGGCCGCCTTCCCCGACTCACCACGGTCGGCAGCGCCTGTCCCTGCGGCCACAGGACGATGGTGAGCGGCACCGTGTCGCGCGCCGAATTCTGCACCACGAGCATCCGCGGCGCATAGCCGAGCTTCGTGATCCGCAACAGTCCGCCCATGCTGTCGACGAAGAACAGCGACACCGTGCCGCTCGTGGTCGTCTCTACCGACAACCCATTGCTCACGTGGAGCACGTGCACGCCCGACAGCGGATCCCCGGTCTCGGCGTCGAACACCCCGAGCAGACGCCCGCGCGCGACGTGATAGACCGGCTCCGTCTGCAGTGCGCCCAATTCTCCCACCGGCGCCATCAGCGCCGCGGCCAAGATCAGCAGTCGCGCAGTCCCAAATGAACGCCTGGCCATGGTCGAGATTGTATGCAATGCCCGGAGTTCGTCAATCACGCATTCATCCTGGCGAACCTCGCACCATACGGGAGGATTGATCTCCTGCCGACTGCCGACTGCCGACTATCCGCCCATCCGACTCCGTCCCATATTCACCCCGTGAACCCCGCCCACCTCCAGCAGCTCCTCTCCGCGAACCCCCTCTTCGCCCTCCCGCTCGTCTTCCTCGGCGGCGTCCTCACCAGCCTCACCCCCTGCATCTACCCGATGATCCCGATCACCATCGCGATCGTCGGCGGACAGAGCGCCACCCCCGACACCCCGCGCTGGCGCCCCCTCGCCCTCACCCTCACCTACGTCGCCGGCCTCGCCCTCGTCTACTCCGCCCTCGGCCTCTTCGCCGGTCTCACCGGCACGCTCTTTGGAACCGTCAGCAGCAACCCGTGGTTGTACTTCACGATGGCCAACGTCCTCATCATCGCGGCGCTGGCCATGTTCGACGTCATCCCGGTCCGGCTCCCGCACGCCCTCACGGCGCGCGCCGCCACCGCCGGCACGGCAGGCAAGTTCTCCGGCGCCTTCGTCATGGGCGCCATGTCGGGACTCGTCGCCGCCCCGTGCTCGGCACCCGTGATGGCGGTGGTGCTGACCTGGGTGAGCACCACGAAGAGCGCCGTCCTCGGCTTCCTCTACCTCTTCGTGTTCTCGCTCGGCATGTCGGCCCTGCTCGTCGTGCTCGGCGTCTCCTCGGGCTCGCTCTCCCGGCTCCCGCGCGCCGGCGCGTGGATGGTGTGGGTCAAGAAGACGTTCGCGTTCGCCATGCTGGCGGTCGCCGAGTATTACCTGTTCAAGATGGGACAGCTGGTAATATGACAATGAATATAGCCCGCGCGCTCGCTCCGGCCCTGGCCGCCGCCCTCGCCCTCGCCGCCCCCGGCGCCGCCCGCGCCCAGGGACTCGGCATCGCCCTCGGCTCCAAAGCCCCCAACTCCCCCGTCTATACGCTCGACGGCCGGAAGACCGACCTCGGCCAGTTCATCGGGAAGACGCCCACGCTCATCGAGTTCTGGGCCACCTGGTGCCCCAACTGTCACGAGCTCGAGCCGACCATGAAAGCCATGGCCGCCAAGTACGGCAGTCAGATCCGCTTCGTCCGCGTCGCCGTCTCCGTCAACGAAAGCCCGGCCCGCGTCAAGGCGTTCGTCGCCAAGTACGGCATTCCGGGCACCCAGCTCTTCGACACCGACGGGGACGCCACCGGCCAGTACGACGCCCCCGCCACCTCGTACGTCGTCGTCCTCGACAAGACGGGCACCGTGGTCTACACCGGGCTCGGCGGCAAACAGGACATCGAAGCGGCGATACGCAAAGCATTATAGGCGGGCCGCGGCGACCGGCCTCCGGTCAGTCGTGGTCGACCTCGAACGTGAATCGGGCCACGGCGACGGACGCGACCGGCGCGCAGTTCACCTGGGCCGGGATGTACTGGTAATCGCGCACCGCCTCCAGCACCGCGTTCGTGAACGGAACGTCGGTCGATTGGAGCACGCGCACCGTCGCCGGATCCACACGACCGTCCGCGCGCACCACCAGGGCCAGGCGCACGGCACCGGCTTGTCCCATCGCGCGCTCCACCGGCGGATACTGCGGCGGCCGCAGCATCGCCGACGGCGCCGCGGTGCGCTCCTGGGCCGCAAGCCGCGCCACGGCGTCACCGGACGCCGGCGTCCGTCCGAATCGCACCAGCACCGTGGCGTGCGCCGGCATCGTCACGGGAAACGTGTCGGCCTCGATGTCACCGCGCGCACTGGACGCGAGCGCACTCCGCACCGCACGGAGCGCGCGCGCTGCGAATGCTCCGGCCGGGCTCCCGGCATCGCTCAACCGCACCGTGGCCGCCGAATCGGGCCCCCGATACTCGATCACCACCGTCGCCGTATCGGCGGGCGACGGATTGAATCCAAAGTGCAGGTGCGGCCGCCCACGTTGCAGCATCGCATCCACCACTTGAAGGTCCGGCGGTATAGAGTCGTCCACCGTCGGCCCCGGCGAACCCAGGCGCTCGGCTACCGATTCTGCGACGCGCTGCAGTAGCGCGGCCGGCAGCGTTCCCGATTCATCATGCGCCATCACCGGATACCCGTGGACGCCGGGCGGCAACGGACACGACCCGCCGACGTACGGATCGAGCCGCGCCGGAGCGCAGGCCGCCATGACGAACAGAACCATCAACAGCGCAACCACGGGCCTCCCAGTTGCTTTCGGTCCCGCCGCGCTGGGCGAACGGCGCCGCGATCCTCAGTTCAGCCGCGCCCCGTCGCCGCCAACGCCTCCACCACCTCGCGGCAATGCTCGGGGGTCGTGCGCGGATTCATGATCGTCACCCGCAGCACCCGCCGCCCGTCGAGATCGGTCGCCGTGATCCATCCGTGCCCCGACGCGTTGTACCGCTCGCGCAACTCTCGATTGATCGCGTCGAGCGTCGCCGCATCGGCCGATCCGTCGCCCACCCAGCGGAAGCAGAGAATGTTACACTCCGGCTCGTGCATCGGTTCAAATTCGGCCCGCGCCGCAATCTCGTCGTGCATCGCCCGCGCCACTTCGCACAGCCGATCGTACAGCGCGCCGATCCCGTCGGCGCCGTAGCGCTGCAGCGCCACCCACAGCTTGAACACGTCGGCCCGCCGCGAGCACTGCGCGCTGCGCGTGCCCTGGTCCCACTTCCGCGCCTCACGGTCGGCCCGCCCGTGGAACAGGTACGGCGCCTGCTGCGCGAACGCCGCCTCCAGCACGCGCTCGTCGCGCACCAGCACCGCGCCCGCCGAGAGCGGCAGGAGCATCATCTTGTGCGGGTCCCAGGCGATCGACCTGGCGCGCGCGAGCCCCGCCACCCGCCCGCGATGTCGCGCCGAGAGCAGCGCCGACGCCCCGTGCGCGCCGTCCACGTGCAGCCAGAGCCCGCGCGACTCGCACAGCTCGCCGATCGCCTCCAGGTCGTCGAACGATCCCGTGGCCGTCGACCCCGCGGTCGCCACCACCGCCATCACGTCGCGTTTCTGCGCGGCAAGC
>JAGWRB010000058.1 GCA_028876725.1 Gemmatimonadota bacterium | reverse complement strand
CGGCGATGATCCTGTCGCGCTGTCCGGCCATGTAGTCCTGCAGCTTCTTGGCCTCGGCCTGCGTGGGGATGCCCCCGCTCATGACCTTCTTCCAGATCGCCTGGATCTCCGGCGGCGCCTTGGACATGTCGGGCATGCCGCTCTGGGCGCGGGCCGGGCGCGCGCCGGCGGCGAGAAAGAGCGCGACCAGCAGGAGGAGGCGGCGCATCAGTGTTTCACCATGGCTTCGAGATCCGCCCAGGGGAGGCCGTTCACGATCGCCGTGAACACGGCGCGGCGGGCCTCGGCGCCGTCGTCCCCGTAGCTGTAGGGCGTCACGCCGGGCACGCCGTACGGCAGCCGCAGCACGATGGACTGGGCGCGGTCGCGGGGCAGCGCCGGGTCGTAGTACGCCGTGTTCGGCACGTCGAGCGGGTACGAGTCGTCGGTCCCGCGGGCGACCAGCGACGAATCGGCGTCCACCGCCGCCGGCGCGGCCCGGTCAGCCGGACCGGCCGCGTCGGCCACCGTCTGCAGGCTGTCGATGAAGCGCTTCGTCGTGTCGAGGATTGCCTGCGCCGTGACCCGGAAGTTGGGATCGGCCAGCATGTCGGCCATTTTGACGCGGTCGACCTTCAGTTGGGCGCGCATTTCCATCACCTCCACGCGCCGGTACCGATCGCGCGTGAGCGGAAGGAAGGGCGGCTGCGGGCGGCCCGAGATCAGCACGCACATGCCGTCGGTGGTCGGATGGCCGTGCAGCGCCGGCGTGGGCTGCATCCCCTCCACGATCGGGAGCCCGTGGTCGGGAAGAGAATCCGATTCCGTGTAGTTGCCGCGGCCGCACCAGCGGTCGTTCACGAACGCCCTGAGGTCCACGGCGTCCACCTGCACGATGGCCGGCTTCCCGTTGTCGTCCGTGCCCTGCCCGTAGATGCGCACCTCGCCGGCCACGCCGGTGAAGTACTTCATCCCGGCGTTGAACCCGTCGGGCATGTCGCCGGCCCGGAGCCCCAGCGCGACGTCGTACCCTAGCGGGTGCGAGATCGCCGGGTCGCGCTCGAGCACCTCGAGCAGGTGCTTGGCCAGCGCTTCCTGGGCGTGCCGCTCCACCGGATCGTGAATCCACGTGAATCCGCGGAACGGCTCGACGATCAGCCGCCCCGGCCTGTTCGGCAGCTGGGCACCGGCGCCCAAAGCCGGCGCCGCCGCGCCGATCGCCGCCAGGGCGACCGACGCGACGATCCGCCGCCGCATCCGCGCGCGAATCATTGCTTCACGAACTCCACCCGCCGGTTCGTCGCCTTGCCCTCGGGGGTGTCGTTGCTCGCGATCGGCTTGGTGGCGCCATACCCCTTCGTCGTCAGGCGCGATGCCTCGATGCCCTGCTGCACGAGCACCGCCTTCACCGCGTCGGCGCGCTGCTGCGAGAGCGTGAGATTGTGCGCGGCGTCGCCGTCGGAATCGGTGTGCCCCCCGATCTCGAATTTGACGGACGGATCCTGCTTCATCATCGCCACGATCTGGCGGATGGTGCCCATCGACTCGGGCTTCACGACCGCCTTGTCGACGTCGAACCTGATCCCATGGGTGATGATGCGGCCGGCTCGCGTCAGCTCGTTGATCATCTTCATCCCGCCCCCGTTCGCGATCCGCACGTTGGTGAACCGAATCGGATCCTTGGGGTCGGCCCGGCCGCCGAAGTCGAACCCGATGGGCTTCACGGGAAAGTCGGGCACCACGAGCACGCGGTACTGATCGAGGTAGGCCTTGAGTTGCCCATTGCGATAGACCACCGCCGCGTGGTGCCAATGGTTGGCGAAGTTGTCGCTGCCGCCCGGGTACGGGGCCGAGAGGCTCAGCTCGGACCCGGGGAAGCCCCACGTCGACACCGTGCCGTCGGCCTTGAAGTCGATTTGACCGGCGGTCGCCTGTCCGCTCGTTTCGCGGACGAACAGGTTGATGCCGTCCCACGCGTCGGGCATGGGGTTGAAGTCGAACTCCACGGTGAACGCGTCGCCCAGGTAGCTGTCGGTCTTGATGCGCGGCGACACCACGGCATCCAGCCCGTCGGTGAGCACGAATACCGGTTTCCCGTTCATCAGGTTCACCACGCCCTGCCCGTCGGTCAGCTTCCAGTGCGCGGGGAATTCGCCGTCGTCGTCGCTCCGGAAGTCGTCGTCGAAGACGACGCTGTCGCCGGGCACGAAATCATAGTTCTGGTATGCCGCAAACGACGGCTCGGCGTCGCCGGCCGCGCCGCCCCCCGCGCGCGCCATCGCCTGCGCCGAATCGGCGCTCGACACCTTGCGCCCGTTGGCGTCCGTGATCTGCACCGGCTTCCCGCTCTGCTGCGCGGCCGCGATGCACTGCGTATTCGTAATGGCGCACGTCACAGCCTGCGCGCCCTTGTTCACCGCGGAGTCCATCGCCGCGTCGGTCATCGTGTCGATCTTCTTCTCGACCTTCTGCTTGAGGCGCTTCCAGATCTGCGCATGGGCCGGCGCGGCACTCACGCCGAGGGCGAGAACGGCGACCAGGAACAACGGAATCTTCCGACGCATGTGACTCTCCTGCGGGTGAGGACGGAACGAGACGCCGCCGCGCGGCGCCGCTACGAAGTCGAAATCGAGGTGTAATCCAGCGAGATCCGGCGCATCGGCCCCTCGGCCTCCACGCGCGTCACGACGCACCCGGCCAGATGCTCGGTGCGAAACACCGCCCCGGCCGCCGTGCGAAACACGAGATCGCAAACGCCCACCGCCGGGTGCCCACGCGCCCCCAGCGCGGCCAGCCGCTCGAAGTCGGCCTCCGCCCGCCCGGGGCGCATCGTCAGGACCACGGGCTCGTGCACGGCCGTGCCACCCGTTGCCCGCGTGCGGCCGTCGCTGCGCGACGCCCCAACACCGGCCGGCATCGCCACCGCCGCCGCGGTATCCGGTCCAATGGCGCGCCCCGACATCCGCGCCGTGATCGTGATCGTGGCCTGCGCACCCACACCCACAGGCGCCAGCCCTGCGACGGCGAACGTCAACACCAACGCCCTGAATGACATGCGGCCCATGGTTCGGATCGACACCGGGGTGGGGGTGGCCCGCCCGACTTGCGGGCGGTATGCCGACCGGTAAGTTCTCGGCACGGGCCCATTTTGAGCCCTCGCCCTCCGCCTGGTCTCAACAAGTCAACTTGCGCTCAGACAAGCACTTCAGGCTCAGAATCCTCGGAGACCTCGCGCTCGACGCCCGCGTGGGTGACAAGACCACTCCCGCTTCGGTGCGCCCACGACACCTGGCGCTCCTGTCGGTGCTCGCCCTTTCGTCGCGTGCGGCCCGCCGCGACGCCCTGGCCACGATGTTCTGGGGCGAGGAGACAGACACCCGCGCCCGCCACTCCCTGAGCAACGCCCTCTCGGCGCTGCGCGGTGTGCTGGGCCCATCGAGCATATCGGCCCGGCGCGACGAAGTCTCTCTGAGCCCGGACCTTCGCCTCGCCGTCGACGCGCTGGAATTCGCCGCCGCCGCCGAAATGCGCGACGATCGCCGAGCCGCGGAGCTGTACGGCGGCCCCCTGCTCGCCAACGTCTACGTGCAGGACGCGCCGGGATTCGACGACTGGGTGGCCCGTGAGCGTGCCCGCTTCGAACGCCTCTTCCTCTCGGTGTGCGAGCGCGCCGTGCCGCAACTCCTGCGGACGTCGCAATGGGACGCGGCCGCCGGCGTCGCCGAGCAGTGGCTGCACGCCGCGCCCAACTCGACGCTCGCGTTCACGAGCGTGCTCCGCGCGCGCTCGGGACCCGGCACGCCCACCGCCCTGCGTACGGCGCTGTCCGAATACGAGCGCCTTCGCGGCTGGCTGGCGGCCGAGCACGGCGCGCGCCCCGACGAAACGGTGAGCGCGCTGGTCGCGGAACTCGAAACGCAGCTCGCGACGAGCGAACGGTCGATGGCGGCGTCGCTCGCGCCCCCCGCCGCCGCGACGGCGAGCGCACACCGGCCGGCACCGGCATCAAACGCCCGCGCCGGCCGCCGTGTATGGCCGGCGATCGGGGCCGTGTTGGCCGTCGTCGTCATCGCGGCGGTGGGATTCCGGTATCGTCGCCCCGCGACGGCCGCCTCGGCGCACCACACGATCGTCGCCGTCACCGACGTGGCCAACATCCACGGCGATACCGCGATGAACTGGCTGGAAGACGGCCTCCCGCAGATCATCACCGACAACTTGTCG
>JAGWRB010000057.1 GCA_028876725.1 Gemmatimonadota bacterium | reverse complement strand
TGAGCGCGCGCGCTCAGCCGCCGCTGCCGACCGGCGCGCGCACCGTCGTGCCCGCGGGCATGAACACCTCGACCGAGAGTTCAAACGTGCGCCGGTCGCCCGCGTGCATGGCGCCCACGCCCACGACGTGGCGCGAAATCTCCTCCCCCGACGCCCCGCGCACGGACACCATCACCGAGTACTCCCACGGCTCGCCGATGGCCGGATGCTCAATCGTGCCCTCCACGCGCAGCGGCGACACGGCAGCGGCCTCCGTGCCACTCCCCGCCGTCGTGCGCGTGCCGACCCGCAAGTGGTGCCGGCACACCGGACAGACCGTCGCACTCTCGAGGATCGTCTGCCGGCAGTGCGGGCAAACGCGTGTGGATCCCGGCGCGCCCTGACGCGCCGTGGTCATGACGCCGAGCCGCTCTCCATCTTGAGGTTCGACTTGCGGCCGCTCGTCGGGGCCGCCTCGTCGTCCCAGCCGAACTCCACGCGCCCACGCATGCGCGAGCCGGCGGCGACGGTGAGCGATCCCGCCTTGAGGTCGCCCGTGAGCACCCCCGATTCGAGCAGCTCCACCTTCGCCGCGTTCGTGATGTTGCCGTCGAGTTCGCCGCCCACCGTGACCGTTTCCGCGGTCACGCCGCCCACGAGCTTCGCGCCCGGCTCGATGGCCAGGTTCCCACGAACGTTGACGTCGCCGTGGAACTTGCCGGCGATGCGGATGTGGCCCGCGCCCTCGATCTTTCCTTCGATGGTGAGCCCGGCGGTGAGCAGCGATTCCTTGGAGTCCAGCTCTGCGGAACGGCGCGGGGGCGCGTAGGCGGCCGGCGCCGGCGGCGGCGCCAGATCGAGCCGCTGTTCGGGTTCGCGCCGCGTCACGGGTTCGGTGGGGGCTGCGGTGTCTTCCTTGCGCTGCGTGGCGGCTTCCTTCCAAATAGCCATGGCGAAACGGTCCTGATGGGGGTGGCGTGAGATGCGCGCGTGACGCGCGGGCGGGACGTTCGCCCGACCGTACACCGGTCGTATGCACGGGTGCCCAAGTCGCGATATCAGAGGATGAGCGCGCATCCTCCGGGGTTACCCCCATTCCGAAGACCGTACAGTTCCACCGAGTATCGAAGAGCCCGAACCGAGGATTGGAGGAGACGCCGACGAAACCGCCGCATTCACTGCCGATCCGGTACCGGCTGCCGATCATGGTCTGCACCCTGGTGCTGGCCATCGGCGTGGCCGCGTCGCTGGGCGCCTACTTCGCCGTGCGGCGGGCGGTGCTGGCGGCGGCCGGCGATCGCGTGGTGTCCGCGTCCGCCCGCGTCGCGAACGCGTTGCAGGGAGCGGCGCGGCGACTCGACGCGCTCGTCGATTCGGTCGCCGCCAATCCCGCCCTCGCGGCCGCGGCGGCCAGTCCCGCCCCAGCATTGCGCAAACGCGCCGGCCGGGTGCTTGACAGCCTGGCGCGGACCGCGCCGGGGATCGCCTCGGTCGAGCTCTGGTCCCCCACGGGCGCGCGGCTGCTCTGGGGGGGCGCGGACCTCGCGCGCTCGGCGATGCCTCCGGTTCCCGCGGCGTTCGACGGCATCGACTCGGCGCGCATCGGACCGCTCTCCGGAACCGAGGCAGGGATCGGGTACACCGTCATCGCGCCGGTGCGCGACGCGGGGCGCACGGTGGCGTTCCTCGTCATGCGGCGGCGGTCCACCGGCACCGAGCAGGCCGCGCGCGAGATCGGCGCGCTCATCGGCAAATCGGCGCGCTTGTACGCGGGCAACGACACGGGCGACGTGTGGACCGACCTCGTGCACGTCGTGACGCCGCCGCCGGTGCCGATGACGCCGGGGGCGCGGCGCGCGCGGCACTACGTGCGTCCGGGCGTGGGGGCGGTGATGGGGGGCGCGGAGCGCATCGCGGGCACGCCGTGGACCGTACTGGTTGAGCTGCCGCAGGCCGACGTGCTGCGTGACGCCCACGCGCTGGCCGTCGATCTCATTCTGATCACTGCCGTGCTCGTGCTGATCGGCGGCGCATGGGGCTGGGCGATCAGCCGAAGTCTCACCCGCCCGTTGACGCGGCTGGCCGACGCGGCGGGCACCATCGCCGCGGGCGATTACTCGCGGCGGGTCGCGCTGGAGCGCCACGACGAGATTGGCGAGGTGGGCGCCGCGTTCAATCACATGGCCGACACCGTGGAGCGCATGCACGGCCAGCTCGAGCGTGAGGTGGCCGAGCGCACCACCGACCTGCAGGTCGTGAACCGCGAGTTGGAAGCGTTCTCGTATTCGGTGTCGCACGACCTGCGCGCGCCGCTGCGGAGCATCGACGGCTTCTCCCAGGCGCTGCTCGAGGACTACGGCGACGTCGTGGACGCCGCGGGGCGCCGGCATCTCGAGCGCGTGCGCGCGGCAAGCCAGCGCATGGGCGCGCTCATCGACGATCTGCTGGGCCTCGCGCGCGTGGCGCGCGGTGCGGTGGCGCTCGCACCGGTGGATCTGAGCGAGATGGCGGCCGAGATCGTGTCGGAGCTTCGCGAGCGCGATCCGGAGCGCGCGGTCACGGTGGACATCGCGCCGGGGATGGTGGCGCAGGGCGATCGCCGCCTGCTGCACGTGGCGCTGAGCAACTTGCTCCAGAACGCGTGGAAGTTCACGCGACGGTCGGCGGCGGCGCACGTGGAATTCGGCCGCGCCGAACGCGACGCGGAGACCGCGTACTTCGTGCGCGACAATGGCGTGGGATTTGACATGCAGTACGCCGACAAGCTGTTCGCGCCGTTCCAGCGGCTGCACAGCTTCGAGGACTTCGAGGGAACGGGCATCGGCCTCGCGACGGTGCAGCGCGTCGTCCATCGCCACGGCGGAATCGTGTGGGCCGAGGCGGCGGTCGATCGTGGTGCCACGATCTGGTTCACCCTTCCCGGGCCGCATCGCGGCGACGGAGCAGCACCATGAGCAACCGCGTCATCCTGCTGGTGGAAGACAACCCCGACGACCGCGATCTCACCCTGCGAGCCTTCGCGCGGAGCAACATCACCAACGAAATCGTGACCGTGAGCGACGGCGTCGAGGCGCTCGACTATCTGTTCGCGCAGGGCGCGTACGCGGATCGCGCGGCGTCGGCGCAGCCCGCGGTCGTGCTGCTCGATCTCAAACTCCCCCGCCTCGGCGGACTGGAAGTGCTGCGGCAGCTGCGGGACGACGAGCGCACGCGGCTGCTCCCGGTGGTGATTCTCACGTCGTCGCGCGAGGAGCGCGACCTGGTGGAAGGGTACCGGCTCGGCGCCAACAGCTACGTGCGCAAGCCGGTGGACTTCACGGAATTCCTGGACGCGACCCGCCAGCTCGGGCTGTACTGGCTCCTGCTCAACGAGGCGCCGCCGCAGAGCGGCGCCTGACCCCGGGGCGCTGCCGTTCGGGAAGTGTCGGGGCCGCGCGCGCGGCCCTACCGGCAGGCCGTTCCGCTGGTCAGCTTACGCGCACGACCGTGTGCCCCCAACGAACACCACGCACACCACCGAGGACCGTTCCAACATGATCTCTCGTCGATCGCGGCGCCGCGCATCGTGCGGCCCCGCTCCGCGGCTCCTGGCCGCGATGCTGTTCGCGCTGGCCGCCCTTCCCGCGTCGGCGGCCGCCCAGTCGCTGTACATGCCGCGCGCCATCACGCAGACCTACCGCAACGGCACGCGCGCGATGAACGGGATGCCCGGCGCGAAGTACTGGCAGAATCACGGGCGCTATACGATTTCGATCTCGACGATGCCGCCCGATCGCCGGGTCGCGGGCACCGAGCAGATCGTCTACGTGAACGAGAGCCCCGACACGCTGCGCTCGCTCGTGATCAAGCTCTTCCCCAACTCGCACAAGCCGGGCGCGCCGCGCGACGGCGGCGTCTCCGAAGACGCGCTCACCTCGGGCGTGCATGTCCGCGCGTTCGCCGTGAACGGCAAGGCCGAGGCCTGGGACGAGAGCGGGCGGTTCTTCTCGTGGCAGCCGGTGAAGCTGCCCGCGGCGCTGGCGCCGCACGACTCCGTGCAGCTCGCGTTCACTTGGTATTACGACCTGCCCAAGCGGCCGAGCCGTCAGGGCGTGATCGATTCCACCACGTTCTACATCGCGTACTTCTATCCCCGCGTGGCCGTGTACAGCGACTACGACGGCTGGGACACGATGGATCACGTGGGCCACGAGTTCTACAGCGACTTCAACGACTACGACGTGACCGTGAACGTCCCCGCCGACTTCGTCGTGTGGGGCACGGGCACCCTCACCAACGCCGCGCAGCTCCTGCAGCCAGCCCCGCTCGCGCGGTACCAGGCGTCGTTCACGTCGGACACGACCATTCACGTGGCCAGCGGCGTGCAGACGCGCGCCGGCGCGATCACGGCGCCGAACGCCATGAACAGCTGGCATTTCACGGCCACCGACGTCCCCGACATGGCCTTCGGCCTCAGCGACCACTACGACTGGGACGCGGCGAGCGTGATCGTCGACGACGCGGCCCATCGACGCGCCAGCGTGCAGGCGGCGTACAACGATACCGCCGCCGACTTCCATCAGATGGTGCAGTTCGGCCGGCACTCGCTCGATTACCTGTCGCACCAGTGGCCGGGGGTGCCGTACCCGTACGAGAAGACCACGGAGTTTCAGGGCGGCGCGGGCATGGAATACCCCATGATGGCCAACGACGAGTCGTATGCCGACCCCGCGTTCGCGCAGTTCGTGGCCGCGCACGAGATCGCGCACACGTACATGCCCTTCTACATGGGCGTCAATGAGACGCGATATGCGTTCATGGATGAAGGATGGGCCACCACCTTCGAGTACCTGATCAATCGCGTGGACATGGGCGTCGACAAGGCCACCACGCTCTTCCAGCAGTTCCGCGTGAGTCGCTGGGCGCACGATCCGTCGCCCCTGGAAGATCTGCCCATCATCACCCCCGCCGACGCCCTCACCGGCGGCTCGTACGGCATCAACGCCTACGGCAAGCCCGCCCTCGGTTACCTGGCCATGAAGGACATGCTCGGGGATGCCATGTTCCGCAAAGCGCTGCACGCGTACATGCAGCGGTGGAACGGGAAGCATCCCACGCCCTGGGACTTCTTCTACACGTTCAACGACGCGGCGGGCCGGAACCTGAACTGGTTCTGGAGCAACTGGTTCTTCAGCAACCACTACATCGACCTCGCGCTCAAGAACGCGCGCAAGTCGGGCGGCAGCTACGCCGTCACCGTGGACAACGTCGGCGGCATGGTCGCGCCGTTCGACGTCGTGGTGCACTTCGCCAACGGCTCCACCCAGCGCACCCATGAAACCCCGGCCGTGTGGGAGGCGAACCAGAAGCAGACGGTGGTCACCGTTCCCGCGGCGAAGGCCGTGAAGTCCATCGAGATCGACGGGGGGATCTGGATGGACGCCGACACGTCCAACAACAGTTGGAATGCAAAATACTGACCGCCGCTAGCCAGTCGGCCGTCGGCGGTATGCCGTGCAACCGGCCGCGGTGCCCCATCGGGGTGCCGCGGCCGGTTGGCACAGGGGGCCGGCTCCTCCGAATTCCGTTACAAAAGGTCCCCTTGCGCGTTTAAGCATCCGTTTTCAGCTTGTCCGGACCCAAAAATCCCCCCACCCCCCACCCCCACAATTGAGGTCGTAGTGCCCATGAGCATCAGTCGCCTTCCGCGACGGACGCGCCGCTGCGCGTGCGCCGTCACCATCCTGTTGGCCGCGTGCGGTGGCAGTGATTCGCCGACCCAGGCAACGAAGAACCCCAACCAGGTCGGCGCCGCCGGCGGCGTCGTGCAAACCGCCGACCAGCGCGTGACCCTCAATGTGCCGGCGGGTGCCGTGAACAAGGACGTGGTCATCTCGGTGACGCCGGTCCCCAATCCGTCGAGCGACGACCACGTGGCGACGAACTCCATCTATCAGTTCGGCCCCGAGGGCACGCAGTTCGCGCAGCCCGTGACGCTCAAGCTCGCCTACGACAGCTCCGCGCTTCCCGCCGGCACCGATCCGGCGGCCCTGCGCATATCTACGTTCGCGAATGGCGCCTGGCAGGTGGTGGACAACATCACCGTGGACAGCGCCAGCCACACCGTCAGCGGGCAGATCCATCACTTTTCCATCTACGGCGTGAACGCCGATCCCTGCACGCCGCGGACGGGCGATCTCAATTTCGCCTGGGTGGGCCACATCACGAGCACGTCGTGCCTCTATCCCATCGGACCGAAGTACTCGGACTACTTCAACACCCCGGCGTTCACCGGGGTGCAGGCCGCGATCGAAATGGACGTGACGTCGCAGGATTTCACGGGAGGCTACGGCATCAAGGACTACGACGCGAGCGACCCGTCAAAGGGAACGGTCTGGGCCTACAGCCCCATCGGAACCGGCATTCGCGTGAATCTCAGGCCGGGCAGGTACCAACTGTTCGTTTCCACGGCGGACACGACGAAGCACGGGGATTATCAGGGTGCGATCTCCGTGCACGGGAGCTACTTCGGTGCCGCGCCGTGCGATCCCACCTTCGTGGGACTCACGCCCGGCACGTACAACCTGACTGCGCTGACCAGCGTGTCGTGTGACATCACGCTTCAATACTCCGACCCGCCCAAGTACAACGGCCAGCACACGAAGGCGGACTACTATGCCGTGAAGCTCCCGGGCGGCCACACCTACACGTTTACCGCCACCATCGAAACCGCCAACACCAACATCGCCCTGGCGCTCTACGGCAACGGCAAGTTCCTCAACCTGGCCGCCGGACCCAGCACCCAGAATCCCAAGGTGATCCGATTCACGCCGGCGACGGACATGTGGGTGACGCTCGAGGTCAGCGCGTCCACGATTTCCGACACCTGGAACGCGCCGCTCGGCGCGTACCGAATCGAAGTGTCGAACTAGCGCCGTAGACCGCCGGCCGCCGGCGGTCGCCAGAGGCCGCGGTGCCCTCCATCGGGTGCCGCGGCCGGCGCCGTGGCGGGGCCCCCGATTGGCCGGGCGCCATTGCCACCCCGCGCGCCGTCCCCATACGTTTGCTCACCTTCCAGGCGGGGACGCGTGAGCGGTGACCTTCTGCAGGACCTGCAGAACTCTCTAGGCGCCGAATACCTCATCGAGCGCGAGCTCGGCGGGGGCGGAATGTCGCGCGTCTTCCTCGCCAACGAACGGCGCCTCGACCGGCGCGTCGTGATCAAGGTACTCGACGTGGGGATCGGCCCGGAGTTCTCCGGTCCGCGGTTCGAGCGCGAAATCGCGTTTGCCGCCAGCCTGCAGCACCCGCACATCGTTCCCCTGCTCCGCGCCGGACGCGCAGGGGACCTGCCGTACTACACGATGCCCTTTGTGGACGGCGAGTCGCTGCGCGATCGGCTGGCTCGCGGACCACTCTCCACGGCCGACGCCGTGGGCATCCTGCGCGACGTGGCGCTCGCGCTCGAATTTGCGCACGCCCGCGGCGTCGCGCACCGCGACATCAAGCCCGAGAACATCCTGCTCGCGGGACGCAGCGCAGTCGTCACCGACTTCGGCATCGCCAAGGCGCTCTCCGCCGCCACCGTGCAGCTCGAGGGGAGCGGCCTCACCGCCATGGGCACCATCATCGGCACGCCGGGCTACATGGCGCCGGAACAGGCGGCCGGAGGCGTTGCCGACGCGCGCTCCGATGTCTACGCGTGGGGCGTCATCGCCTACGAGCTGCTCGCGGGCGCGCATCCGTTCGCCGAGCACACCACGCTGCAGGCCATGCTCGCCGCGCACATCGCCGACGATCCGAAACCCCTCGCCGCCCGCGCGCGCCAGGTGCCGCCGGCGCTCGCGGCCCTTGTCGAACGCTGCCTCGCCAAGGACCCCGACCACCGCCCGGCCAGCGGATCGGCGCTCGTCGACTACCTGGGCCGCGCCATGCCGAGCGCATCCGCGAGTCCCGCGGCAGGGCGCCGCCGTGCGTTGGCCTCGGCGGCCGCCGCGGCCGTCGTGGTTGGCGGCGTGTTCGCCTGGCTGTTCCTGCGGTCGCAGCACCAGCGGTGGGCGCGCGAAGTGGCGCTCCCCGAAGCCCGACAGCTCATGGCCGCCGACCGGGCGCTCGGCGCGTTCCAACTGCTCGAGCGGGCCGCCCGTAATCTCCCCGCCGATACCGACATCGCGCACGCGCTGGCCGCCGACTCGCGCGTCGTGTCGATCACCACGTCGCCGCCCGGCGCCCAGGTGGCCATTCAGGATTACGTAACACCCGCGGGCGCGTGGCGCGTGCTCGGGAATTCCCCGCTCGTGCAGGCGCGCGTTCCCGACGGCTACTTCCGCTGGAAGGTGTCCGCGCCAGGCGCCGGCGCGTACGTCACGGCGCCGCTCACGGAACCCGCGATGCGCTTCGCCCTCGATTCGGCGATGGCCGCTCCGCCCGGCATGGTGCGGGTGCCCGCGCAGACCTGGGGGACCTTCGTCGCCTTCGTCGGCTGGCTTGGACCGTACACGCTGCCCGCGTTCTACCTGGACCGCCTCGAGGTGACGAACCGCGAGTACCAGGCGTTCGTCGACGCCGGTGGGTATGAGAATGCTAAGTACTGGACGGAACCGTTCGTCCGGAACGGCACGACACTGTCGCGCGACGAGGCGATGGCGCTCTTCCGCGACCGCACCGGCCGGCCGGGCCCGTCCACGTGGGAGGGGGGCCACTATCCCCAGGGGCAGGCCGACTACCCGGTGTCGGGCGTGAGTTGGTACGAAGCCGCGGCATACGCCGCGTATGCAGGCAAGGCGCTGCCGACCTTCGCGCAATGGTACGAGGCGGCGCCGCCCGAGGTGGGACGCTACGTCGTGCAGACGAGCAACATTTCGCAGCGCGCGCCGGCGCCCGTCGGATCGTTCAACGGGCTCGGTCCGTTCGGCACGCTCGACATGGCCGGCAACGTCCGCGAATGGACGCTCAACTCGTTCGACCACGACCATCGCTTCATCCTCGGCGGCGATTGGGCGTCGCTCACGTACATCTACGCCGAGCCCGAGTCGCTGTCCCCCTTCGACCGGTCGCCGGTCAACGGCATCCGCTGCGTGAAGAACGTCGCACCGCTGCCGGCCGCCGTCACGGGTCCGATCACCCGCGAGTCCCGCGATTTCACCACCGTGCACCCGGCATCCGACGCGGTGTTCGCGGCCTATCGCGCGCTGTACGCGTATGACCGGACGCCGCTGAATGCCAGGTCCGACGGCGTCGTCGCCCAGACGCAGGACTGGACGAAGGAGCGCGTGTCGTACGACGCGGCGTACGGCGGCCAGCGCATCACGGCGTATCTCTTCCTGCCGAAGCGCGTGCCGCCGCCGTACCAGACGGTGGTCTTCTTCCCCAGCGCTCGCGTGCTCGACCTGACCGACAGCCGCCAGCTTGGCGACACCGCCTTCTTCGACTACGTGGTGCAGAGCGGCCGGGCGGTCATCTATCCGATATATCAAGAGACCTATGAACGCCGCGTTCGGCACGTCATGCCGGGAACCGTCGACGACGCCGACGTGATCACACAACGCTCGAAGGACGTGGGCCGCACGCTCGACTACCTCGCCACGCGTCCTGACATCGACACCACGCGCCTCGCGTACCTGGGCGTGAGCATGGGCGCCGCCGAAGGCGTGATTTACGCCACCAATGCGCAGGCGCGCCTTCGCGCCGCGGTGCTCCTCGATGGCGGGTACTTCCTGAACCGGCCGGCGCCGGGCACCGACCAGGCTGACTTCGCCCCGCGACTCAAGATCCCCGTCCTGATGGTGAACGGCCGCTACGACTTCAGCTTTCCCATGGACCAGGCGCAGGATCCCCTGTTCCGCATGCTCGGCACGCCGGCCGCCGACAAGCGCCACGTCGTCCTCGAGACGCCGCACGATGTGCGCGCCGACCGCCCCGACCTCGTGCGCGAGGTCCTGAGTTGGCTCGACCGGTACCTCGGCCCCGTTCGGTAGCCCCGCGGCGACCCGCATTCCTCCGCCGCCAGGGTCTGGCCAATCCGCGCGCCGTGCGCGATTCTCTGCATGCGCGATCGACCGCGCCTCCCTCCCGCGCGACGCTCGCTCCCGCTCAACCGCCCTCCGGAGAACCGCTGTGAGTACACCCGAAGATCTCCTCGAACAGACCCAGGCCGATCTCGAAGCCGTCGATTTCGACGAGGCCGCGCACGGCATGGACCGCCGTCACTTCGTGTTCCTGTCCCTCGCCGCCGCCGCCGCGTCCACGCTCGGAGCCCCCGCCGCGGCCATCGCGCAGAATCGCGGGCGCGCCGGCGCCGCGGCGGCCGGCCAGGGCGCCATGAAGCAGCAGGAGACTCCGGTTCCGCTCGGCAACGGCGAGCCGCCGGCGCTCCAGTTCCAGCCCTACCCCGGCGGCACGGGGGCGCTCATGGAAAAACTCGTGCGCGAGCGCGGCGCCGCGGCCTTCACGCGGGGCACCTACGAGCCGGAACCATGGAAGGGCGCCGTGCCGGCAACCGACGACGAGATCGCCTTCCTGCCGGCGCATCGCCTCTCGGCGCTCATCAAGGCGCGCAAGATCACCTCGGCGCGACTCACCGACATCTACCTCGCACGGCTCAAACGGCTCAATCCCACTCTGCTGTGCGCCGTGACGATCATGGAAGACCAGGCGCGCGCCGAAGCGGCGAAGATGGACGCCGAGCTCGCGGCGGGACGGTACCGCGGTCCGTTGCACGGCCTGCCGTACGGCGTCAAGGATCTGTTCGCCACCAAGGGCGTGCCCACGACGTGGGGGGCCAAGGACTTCGAGAACCGGGTCATCGACGAAGACGCCGAAGTCGTCGTGCGCCTGCGCGACGCCGGCGCCGTGCTCATCGCCAAACTCGCCACCGGCCTCTTCGCGCAGAACGATCAGTGGTTCCGCGGACGCACCAACAACCCATGGAATCTGTCGCAGGGCTCGAGCGGCTCGTCGGCCGGTCCGGCATCGGCCACCGCCGCCGGGTGCGTCGCGTTCGGCATCGGCACCGAGACCTCCGGCTCCATCGTCTCGCCGTCCATTCGCTGCGGCGTGAGCGCGCTGCGCCCCACCTTCGGCCGCGTGAGCCGCTACGGCGGGATGGTGCTCGCGTGGTCGCAAGACCGCGTGGGACCCATCACCCGCACCAGTGAAGACGCCGCGATGGTGTTCAACGTCATCCACGGCGTGGACGAGAAGGATCCGTCGACCGTGACGACGCCCTTCCAGTTCAACCGCGCCGTCGACCTCGCGTCGCTGCGCATCGGCATCGACGACCAGGCGCCGCCCGAACTGGTGAACAAGCTGAAGGAACTGGGCATGACGCCGGTGAAGATCGGCGCGCGCCCCACGGTGGCCGGCATCAGCCGCGGGGTGGGCGGCCTCAACACGGAGTACGCCTCGGCGTTCGATTCCTACGTGCAGAAGAAGGCCAAGGAGATCGGGCTCGACCTCGACGATCTGCCGGCGGGCCCGCGGCGCCTCCCGTACGGCGTGCCGAACGGCAGTCCGATGCCCACCGACCCCGAGGCGCCGGCGGACTGGAATCCGCGGTTCGTCTACGGCCGCACGATTCCTGGTTATGAATTCCTGAATACCGAACGCCGCCGCTACATCCTCGTCCAGAAGTGGGCTGAGTATCTCAAGGGCGTCGACATGTACATCGGCAGCCCGTTCGCCGACGTCGGCGAGTGCGCGCAGACCGGGTATCCGAGCGCCGTGCTGCCGTTCAAGTTCGACGTGCCGCAGGCGTTTGGACGGGGCGGACGCGGCGGGCAGGCCGAGGAGCCGCAGCCCAAGCTCGACCCGCAGCCCATCTGCGGGCAGATCATTGGCAATCTCTACAACGACGACCTCATTCTGTCCGTCGCGCATCAGTTCCAGACGCACGACGACACGGTGAATCGCCACCCGTCGCTGTAGCCCCCGACCCGCCGCCCCCGGGAGGCGTCCGTGCTCCTCCTCCTC
>JAGWRB010000056.1 GCA_028876725.1 Gemmatimonadota bacterium | reverse complement strand
GCCCATTCGGGGAGCGCCTTCGGCGTCACGTCGGTCCAGTGCGCGCCGCCGTCGCGCGTCAGATGGATGAGCCCGTCGTCGGTACCGGTCCAGATCAGCCCCTTCGTCAGCGTCGACGGCGCGATGGTGTAGATGACGTCGTAGTACTCCGCGCCCACGTTGTCGAGCGTCACCGGGCCGCCCGAGAGCTGCTGCTTGCTCTTGTCGTTGCGCGTGAGGTCGGGGCTCACGGCCGTCCAGCTACGCCCGCCGTCGGTGGTCTTGAGCAGGTACTGCGATCCCGAGTAGAGCGTGTACGGCTCAAAGGGATCCCACGCCAGCGGCGAGGTCCAGCTGAAGCGGTACTTCACGTCCTTCGCCGCCGAGCCCTCGATGTTCTCGGGCCACGGCGTGACGTCCTGCGCCTCGCCCGTGGCGCGATTCCAGCGCGTCAGGTTGCCGAAGTACGAACCGGCGAACACGGTGTCCGGCGCGCCGGGCACGGGGAGCACGTAGCCGCTCTCGCCGCCGGCCACATCGTACCAGTCCTGCGCGGTGATCTGCCCGTGGTCGGTGGCACTGGCAATGGAGTACGTGCCGCGATCCTGCTGCGCGCCGTACACGCGGTACGGGGTCTGGTCGTCCGTGGCCACGTGATAGATCTGCGCCGTGGGTTCGTTCGATTCAGTGCTCCAGTGCCGCCCGCCGTCGAGCGAGACGCTCGCCCCGCCGTCATTGCCCTCGATGAGCCGGTTCGGCGCCGTGGGGTCGATCCAGATCGCGTGGTTGTCTTCGTGCGGCGGCGTCAACCGTTCGATGGTCGCGCCCCCGTCCACCGACCGGTACATAAAGAAATTCAGAAGATAGATCGTGTTCGGATCCTGCGGGTCTGCCTTCACCTGGAAGTAGTACCAGGGGCGCTGGGTGATGTTCTGGTCGGCGTTTATCAGTTTCCACTGCGCGCCGCCATCATCGGACCGGTACAACCCGGCCTTGTGCGCGTTGATCAGCGCGTACACGTGCTGCCCGTCGGCGCCGATGGACAGCGACGTCCGCCCCCAGATCCCCTCGGGCAGCCCGTGCCCCTCCACGCGCGTCCACGTCACGCCGCCGTCTGCCGAGCGATACATCCCGCTCCCCGCCCCGCCGTCGGTCAGCGACCAGGGGGTGCGGCGCACCTGCCACATGGCCGCGAACAGAATGCGCGGATTCGTGGGATCCATGGCCACGTCCACCGCGCCGGTGCTGTCGTTCACGTACAGCACGCGCGTCCACGTCTTCCCGCCATCCACGGTGCGATACACGCCCCGCTCGGTGCTCGGCTTGAACACGTCCCCCTCGGCGGCCACCAGCGCGACGTCGGGGTCGCGCGGATCGATCACGATCCGCGCGATCTGCCGGGCGTCTTTGAGTCCGATGTTGCTCCAGGTGCGCCCGCCGTCGGTGGACCGGTACACGCCGTCGCCCGACGCGATGTCGGTGCGGGGGTCCGGTTCGCCCGTGCCGGCGTAGATCACGTTGGGATCCGAGGGCGCGATGGCGAGCGCGCCGATCGTGCCCACGTCAGGGCCGTTCCACGACGGCTCCCAGCTCTGCCCGGCGTCCACCGTCTTCCACACGCCGCCGTTCACAGCGCCAAAGAAGAACGTCGACGGATTGCCGGGAATCCCCGCCACCGCCTCCACGCGCCCGCCCTGGAAGGGGCCGATGTTGCGCCAGTGGAGCGCGTCGTACACCTGCGAGGGAATCTGCTGCGCCCGCGCGGCGGCGGACGTCAGGGCGAGCGAAGCGACGGCGGCGAGGAGCGTGCGCGGGCGGGCGATGTGCATCGGGCAGAACTCGGCGTTGATGCCTCCGGCCGGCGGCGCCCAGATGCGCAGCCGGAGCGAAGGCCGGCGCACAAGTCTGCCCACATCCGGGACCGCGCGCCACCCCGCCGCGAAGGCCGAGGTCGGCGCGCGTCCCTGTAGCTCAGGCCGTCGCCTGCCGCATCGAGGCGGTGGCGATCGCGATCGCACCGCCGATCACGTTGGCCGCCGAGCAGATGAAGAGCAGGATCGCCGCGGCGCGCATCGCCGCTCCCTCGCCGTAATACGCGATGCCCGCATCGCTCAGCGCGATGCCGAAGAGCAGGCACGCGAGCCCGGGGAGCATGATGGCCGACTTCGCCCACGCCGGGCGGCGCGCCGCCATCCAGACCATCGTGCCCGACAGGAGGTTGAGGAGCACGATCCCCCAGAGCACCGGCACCGCGCGATCCGGAGTGGCCGTCGGCGTCAGGTCGGCGCTCACGGCATGGATGATGGGAAGTCCTATGAGGACTCCGACGGCAACGAACGCGATGGCGCACGACTGCAGCAGGTGTCGGCGCAGAGCGACGGTGATGCTCATGAATCCCTCCGCACGTATGTGCTCGATGGAGAGACCAACGGTGGGGCCCGGTCGCTCTACCATAGGATGCAGCCCGCCGGCTGTCGCGTCCGAAGTTGTCCTACGGGAAAACACATGGGGGCCGGGTCAAATGCCGCACCCGACTTCCGCCATGGCGCCCTCCCACTCCGGCACGGGACACTCCACCGCGATTCGCTCCACGAGCAGGCGCGCGGTGTGTTCGATGGCCGCCAACCGCCAGGGGTTTACGTGTGGCCTGGGGTCGCACTCCAGGATCACCGGCTCCCCCGCGTCCAGCATCGGGAGGGCGGTCGCGACGAGCGCGTCGAGATTGCTCACCGCGCGCACCGAGGCTTCGCCGCGGCGCACCAGCAATCCGCAGTGCGGCAGTCCGAGCGCCGCGGCCGCGGGCGCGAGCTGCGCCTGCTGCACCACCCGCCGGCGATGATGCGGCACGCTGCCGGTGTCGAGTTCCGCGACCACCCACCGTTCGGGTCCCCATCCGTCGAACCAGCGCAGCGCCAGCCGTTCGCGGTGCACGGGCGTCGCCAGGGCCGGGGTGCGCACCACGAACCCGGCGTACTCGAGCTGCGGGCCGTCGCCCGAGACCGCGCACCGCCACCCCAGCCGCGCCCGGAACACCGGATCGAGCCGGGCCGCCACGACGGCGGCCTCGGCTTCCGGTCCCGTGATTCCCACAGCGGGCATCACTCGCCCTGCCCCAGCGAGTAGCCCTTGACCCCGTCGAAGGTATACAGGTTCTCTGATTTCACCACGTCGAGCCCCGCGTAGGCCAGCCGCAGCATCGCGTTCCCGATCTGCGCCGCGGTCATCGGCTGGTCGTCGCGCGGCACGAACCGGCAGCGCCAGTGGTCGGTGCGGAAGGTCGCCGAGTGCCCCTGGGGCCAGACCTTCGTGCCACGGTTGGTGATCATCGTGAGCTTGAGTCCGTCGGCCATGATGCCCTGCAGCCGCTCGGCGAGCTGCTCGGGGTTCCGGCCCGGCTCGTCCCAGTCGAGGAAGAGGTCCACGCCCACCAGCGCCTTCTCG
>JAGWRB010000055.1 GCA_028876725.1 Gemmatimonadota bacterium | reverse complement strand
GCGAGCGCGATCCCGAAGTCCATCACCATCGGCCGCCCGTCGTGCAGCAGGATGTTCTCGGGCTTGATGTCGCGGTGGATCACCCCGTGCCGGTGCGCGTAATCCAGCGCGTCGGCGATCTCCGTGGTGATGCGCACCGCCTCGTCCACGCCGAGCTGCGTCTCGCGGTTCAGCTTCTCGCGCAGCGTCTCGCCGGCGATGTAGGGCATTACATAATACAAATACCCCTCAGCGGTGCCCGAGTCGAAGAGCGGCAGGATGTGCGGATGACTCAGCGCCGCAGTGGTCTTGATCTCCTGCACGAACCGCTCGGCGCCGAGCACGGCCGCGAGCTCCGGTTTCAGCACCTTGATCGCGACCTTGCGGTCGTGCTTGAGGTCCTGGGCGAGGTAGACCGTGGCCATGCCGCCCGCGCCAAGCTCGCGCTCGATGCGGTACCGGTCGGACAGAGCCGCCGTCAGCTTATCGGGATTCGACATGGGCAGGGGGCAGATCGTGCGGCGTCAGAGCGGGCGTACCTATGGCTGGCGGTTGGCGCTGCCCAAATGCTGCAGCCGATTCGTCTCCACGAGCAGACGCGACGCCGCGGGCATGACGATGACGGCCAGCGTCTTGCCGTCGGGGCTCACATCGGCCGACCGCGACGCAACGATCTGGTCGTACACCGAGCCGACGATCACCCTGGGCGGTCCGGCGCGCACGTCGCCGTTCGCAAACCGCACACTCGAGATCACGGCTTCATAACCGCCGTTCTCGTACACGAGCGCCGTATCCGTCGCCCACACCGGGTAATAGCCGCCGGCGGCCGTGATGCGATAGCGGGGGCCGCCATTGGGAAAGGGCTCGACGTAGATCTCGCTGCGCCCCGTCTCGTCGGACGCGTACGCCAGCCACTTTCCGGACGGTGACACAGCCGGGAATACCGCGTGAGCGCTCGTTTGCAGGAATGGACGGGCATGCGTGCCATCGGCATTCATGACCCACAATTCGGTGGACGTCCCGTCCGGACCGTCCACGGACATCGGGATAAGGCCGCCGCCGGACGGAAACCCGAGGCGGACGCCCACGCGAACATGGTGGCGCACGCTGCCGGCGAACGTCGTGTCGCCGAACGGCGCCGCGGGGGCGCTCTGGTCCACGGGGCGGCTCATCATCCGGAGGACACCGCTCCGTTCGTCCAGCCAGCGCACGCTGCGGCCGTCGGCGGACCAGATGGGGTCGATCGCGTTTCCGGTGTCGGAGAGCCGCGTGTCCACTCCCGACGTGAGGTCGTAGACCCAGACGTCCTCATAGGTGCCCGCCACGTTGTAGTCCCCCTGGGTGTACGCGATGCGGTGCCCATCGGGGGAGAATCGCGGCGAGTGCCGCGCGACATTGCCGGGAATGGTACGGACGAATTGCCCCTGCGTCGAATACAGCCGCAGCTGGCTCTGCTGCGTGCCGAGGGCCCGGATCACCATCGTGCCGTCGTTGGCGACGGCGTATTCCGCTTCGGAATAATTGTGGGTGAGCGTACGGTCGCTGAGGCGAATCGGAGACCCGCCAAGGGCGAACGTCTTCGGGTCGAACCGGCGGGCCATGAGCGAGCCGTCGGCCAGGGCGTACGTGAGATAACCGTTGCTGGAGTAGTAGGGCTGAAATCCCGGCGTCAGGCGATGCGGGACATGGTGATCCATGTCGAGTGCCACGACCCATGCGTCGGCATCGCCGCCTGCTTTCGGGGCGGTGGCGTAGAGCAGCACGTGGCTGCCCGGCAGCACGTGGGGCACGACGCGCCCGTGCTCGGTCGCGGTGTCGGGCGCCGCGAACACCTTCGGATCGCCGCCCTCGGCGCTCACGCGGTAGATGGCCTGCGGACCGTCGACGTCGGGCGTGAAGTACACGTATCCATCGTCGCCCCACGACGCGCCCCGCACCCGTGCCGAACCGGCGGGGCCGATGGTCATGGGCGCCCCGCCGTTGACGACGTCCACCTTCATCAGCGTTCCCTGACGCAGGAAGCCCAGCCAGCGCCCGTCGGGGGACAGGAACGGGGTCACGCTGTTTCCCGTTCCGGGAATCGGATGGGCAGTGGGGTCGCCGAGATCGCGGCGGTACAACATCGTGGTGTCGCTCGTCTGCGCCATGAACACGATGCGTTGGCCGTCGGCCGAGACGGTGAGCGACGGCCCGCAGCAGTCGTTGGTGACCGAGAAGCTGGAATCGCCCTGCACGTACATCTGCAGTTCGGGCGCGACGGCCGCCGCCGGACGCGGCCGCAGCCATCCCCAGAGCGCCGCGACGAGGAGCACGACGCCGAGCGCGCCGGCGCCCTGGGCCACCGATTTCCACCGCGGGTCAGCGGCGGCAACCGCGCGGACGCCGGCCGCCGTCGCGAATTGTGGATCGCGCAGCGCGTCGGCGAAGCTCGCCGCCGTCGCGAACCGATCGGCGGGGAGCTTCTGCAGCGCGGTGTGTACCGCCGCCTCGACACCGGGCGGAATCGTCTTGCGCTGCGCCATGAGACCGCGCGGGTCCTCGGTCACCACGCGGGCGATGATCGCCTGGGCCGTGGGCCCCGTGAACGGCGGCTCGCCGAGCAGCATCTCGTACAGCACGCAGCCGAGCGCGTAGACGTCGGAGCGTGCGGTGATCTCGCGCTCGCCCATCGCCTGCTCGGGGCTCATGTAGTGCGGGGTGCCCAGCGACATGCCGGTCTCGGTCATGCGCGTGCCGCCGTCGGCGCGGCTCACCGCGAGCGCGATGCCGAAGTCGGCCACCAGCGACTGCCCGTCGTGCAGGAGGATGTTCTCGGGCTTGATGTCGCGGTGGATCACGCCGCGGCGGTGCGCGTAGTCCAGCGCGCCGGCCACCTCGACGGCAATGCGCACCGCGTCGGCCACGGGGAGCTGCTGTTCCCGATGCAGCCGGTCGCGCAACGACTCACCCTCCACGAACGGCATCACGTAGAAGACGGTGCCGTCCACCTCGCCCGAATCATGGAGCGGCAGGATGTGCGGGTGCTGCAGGTTCGCGGTGGTCTTGATCTCGGCCAGAAAGCGCTCGGCGCCGATGACGGCGGCGAGTTCCGGCTTGAGCACTTTGATCGCGACCTGGCGGTCGTGCTTGAGGTCGTGCGCGAGGTACACGGTGGCCATGCCGCCGGCCCCAAGCTCGCGCTCGATGCGGTAGCGGTCGGCGAGGGCCGCGGAGAGGCGAGCGATGGATGCGTCGGTCATCTATTGTTTGGTCTTGGCCAGCTTGGCCGCCGTTTCGCTCCACCAGCCGAGCACCACGTCGACGCTCGCACGAGCCGGCGGCTTGATGAACAGGAAGCGCTGCCCGTCGGGCGAGACGTCGAAGGCCTCGGCCTGAGAATCGCGGTAGTAGCGGCTCGCATCGAATAGCCGCTTGGTCGCTCCGGCAGGGTCGGGCTTGCCCTCGTCGATTTCGGTGGCCACCAGCGCGGACTGGCCGTCCAGATAGTACAACAGCCGTCCATCGCGCGCCCACACGGGGCTCGTACCGCCAGCGTTCGACACCGGAATCCGCGCGCCACCGTCCGGGAAGGGCGTGAGATAGACCTCGTCGCGTCCGGAGGCATCGGACGTGTACGCGAGCCAGCGCCCGTCCGGCGAGACGGCGGGGTTGCGCTCGTCGGCCCGCGTGGTGAGCAGCGGGCGCGCCGCAGTGTCACCCTTGACCACCGCGAAGATATCGCGGCGGGTTCCGCCGTCATCGTACCCCTCGCGGAAGGCGAAGTCGCGACCGCCCGCCGGCCAACTGACCTCCTGCACGTGCCTGGCCCGCGCCAGGACTAGGTGGAGTGTGTCGCTGCCGTCCACGGGGACCGAGAACAGGCGCCGCAATCCGCTCTGGCTCCCGTGGCCACTGGAAAAGAGCAGGCGGCGTCCGTCCGGCATCCAAGCGGGGCGAAATGAGTAGTCGCCCGTGGGGGTGAGTTGCGATAAGGTGTGCCGCGCCAGGTCGTACAACCAGATGGTGGACAGAGTGCCCGACCCGTCAGCAATCGTGGCGGCGATCTGACCGCCGCCTGGCGAGAGCGCCATGCCGATGAACGGCCGCGCGAGCGTCGAGTCCACGACCGTCTCGACACCGGCACGCGATACCCAGGTGAGGTGCGCGAGCGCACTCGTCGCCGGTTGGTAGAACAGCGTTCCGTCGCGCCCTACGGCCGCCGCCATGTTTCCGTCGGCCGTGTACACACCGGTGAGAACAGGCACGGACGTGCCGCTCACGCGATGGCCGTCGAACCGTTGTGCCTGGATGGAGCCGTCGGCGGTCGCGTAGAGCAGCCACCCGTCACGCACGGCGAGCGGCGCCAGGCCAACGACGAGGTTGGTCCGGGCATGCGTGCGCATGTCGAACATCACGATCCAGCCGTCCTGGATGGAGCCGGTGCCGCGGGTCGACGCCAGCAGTGTTCGGCCGTCGTCGAGCACGAGTGGGGTCTGCAGCCCCCCGCTCCCGGTGGACGAGACTGTGGAGTCGGGAACCGTCGCGACGTCCGACACCGGCCCGCCCGTGGCCGGGATGCGCGAGATCGCGGTCCCGGCATCGCCGTGGCAGAAGTAGATGTTGCCATCGCGGGCCCACGCGATGCCGCACACCCCGGTTGCCTCACGGGTCAGGAGCGCAGGCGCATGTCCATCCACGCCAATGGTGTGCAGTTCCTTGGAATTCGTGGTGTACGCGATGCTCTTGGCGTCGGGGGAGAAGGTCACGTCGCTTGCCGTCTCCGTGCCCGGCAGCAAATCGGCCGTGTCGCGATCCATCCAGCGCAGACGAATGCCTGGGTTCGGGCCGCCGGCGTCGGAATAGGCCACCGCGCGTCCGTCGGGCGACACCGCGGGTTGCGTGGTCGACCCAACGACCGTGGACGCGCCGGGCAGCGAGAAGCGCACGACGCGCGTGGGGACCTCGCG
The DNA here is from genome assembly GCA_028876725.1 of Gemmatimonadota bacterium. Taxonomy (GTDB): domain Bacteria; phylum Gemmatimonadota; class Gemmatimonadetes; order Gemmatimonadales; family Gemmatimonadaceae; genus JAGWRI01. The sequence goes on along the minus strand of JAGWRB010000055.1, from coordinate 532 downwards.
GGGCCGCAGCCCGTACGCGAGAGCGGCCACTGCCACGGCCATCGATGCGACGGCGACATACTGCCACAGTCGAACGCCGCGCCGTTCGACGAGCGCCGCACCTCCGGCAGCGATCGCCGTGGTCGCAAACGCCGGATTGTGCAGCGCCTCGGCGAACGCCTTGGCGCTGTCGAAGCGGTCGGCCGGCAGCTTTTCCAGCGCCTTCGCCAGCGCCGCGGACACGTTCAGCGGCACCGTCTTGCGCAGCTTCGTCACCGGCGCCGCCTCCTCGGTCACGATCTTCATGATGATTTGCTGCGCCGAGCTCCCCACGTGCGGCGGCTCCCCGGCCAGCATCTCGTACAGCACCGTGGCCAGCGAGTAGATGTCGCTCCGCCCCGTGATCTCCTTGTCCGCCGTGGCCTGCTCGGGACTCATGTAGTGCGGCGTGCCGAGACTCAGCCCGGTCTCGGTCATGCGCCCGCCGGCCGCCGCGCTGACGGCTAGCGCGATCCCGAAGTCCATCACCATCGGCCGCCCGTCGTGCAGCAGG
>JAGWRB010000054.1 GCA_028876725.1 Gemmatimonadota bacterium | reverse complement strand
GTGCCGCCGGCGGCACGCGCCAGGTGTCGGCCGTGTCGCGTCCACAACCCGCGTCTGCCGCGGCCGCGCCCGCCGCGAAGAGCGGCGTGCCCGTTTGGGTGTGGGTCCTTCTTGCCCTCGTCGTCGCGGCCGGCGCGGTCATCTTCTACCGCATGAAGGCGTAATGGCCAGGCTGCTGCACGCCGCGCGGACCGACGTGGGGATGATCCGGTCCGGCAACGAAGACAACTTCGCCGTGGACGTGAGCGAATCACGCGGCGTGTTCATGGTGGCCGACGGGATGGGCGGTCACGCCGCGGGCGAAGTCGCCAGCGAGATGGCGGTGCAGATCGTGCTGCGCGAGCTGCATGCGGTGCAGGATCTCGACGCCGCCGACGCCGGGAAGAAGATTGGCGCCGCGCTCAAGCACGCGAACCGCTCGATCCACGACCGCACGATCACCGAAGTCGACAAGCAGGGGATGGGCACCACGGCGTCGGTGCTGCTGGTGTCGGGGTCGCGGTACCTCATCGGCCAGGTGGGCGATTCGCGGGTGTACCTGCTCCGCGACGGCGCGCTCGTGCAGCTCACCAAGGACCACTCGTACGTGCAGGAGCAGGTGGACCTTGGCAATCTCACGCCCGAGCAGGCCCGCTACCATCCGTACAGCAACGTCATCACGCGGTGCGTGGGGGCGAGTCCCGAGGTGGAGCCCGACGTCTACGTCGGCGAGGTCAGGCTCGGCGACCTGTTTCTGGTGGCGAGCGACGGCCTGACGGGGATGGTGGACGATCGCCGGCTGCAGCAGCTCCTCATGGCGCGCACGGTGCCGGAGCGAAAGGTGGCGGCGCTGATTGCCGAGGCGAATGGACGCGGCGGACTCGACAACATCACGGCCATCGTGGTCGAGGTGGAGCCCGACGGCGCGCCGCGCGCCGAGGTGACGACGCAGGAGATGGCGGCGGTTCCCGAGAAATGAGCGACGCGCCGGACACGGTGGGCGGGCTCGCCGAACTGTACCTCGGCAACATTCTCTATGCCCTGGAGCTGGCGGCGATGAGCCTGGAGGCGCAGGGGAAGCCGGACGACGCCGCGTTCTATCGCGGGATCGCGCGGAAGCTCGCGGAGGCGCGGGGAATGGAGAAGAAGCGAACGGAGTGAATCCGTGAGACGGTGAATCCGTGGGACGGTGAGGCGGTGAATCCGTGAGGCAGTAGCCATTGCTCACCGCCTCACCGCCTCACCGCCTCACCGCCTCACGCCCTCATTCCACCATCGCGCGAACTTCGCTCTCCGGCCGGCGGAGAAAGCGCAGCAAGGCCTCCGGCTCGATGCGCGCGCGCGACGCGGTGAAGACGCGGAGCCAGCGCGCGGACCGGTACAGCTCGTTCGACAGTTTGGGCAGGTCGATGGCGCCCGACCAGCCGCGCGCGTCGAGGCGCATCGTCGACCCGTCGCGGCGGAGCACCGGAATGTCGAGCCCCAGCATCTGCGTCTTCACCGGATAGTCGAGCAGCAGATCGCCGGCGGGGAGGCCGAGCTCGCGCTCCAGCGCCCGTTCGGCGCGCGCCGCGAGCGCGCGGTCGTCGGCGATCCACTCGCATTCGTCCTCGCCAAGCTGGGCCGCGGGGCACTCGAAGCTCCGTTTGTAGAGGCGGCGCTCCCGCAGTCGCGTGAGGAGCGGCGACGGATGCCGGCGCTCGAGATCGACGAGCAGGGCCTCGTCGGTGTAGGCGGCCAGCGACTCGGCGTCGAGCACGCCCGCGTCGAGCGCGTCGGTGACGATTCGCATATACATCACCGTCGCGCTCCGCACGGCGTGGTGCCAGTACACGTTGCGGTACATCTGGTACTTGGCGAACAGCATCGACTCGAGCGCGGCCAGCCCCTTCTCCACGATGCCGATGCGGCGGCGGCCGGTGTCGGGGTCGGTGAGCACGACGAGCGAGTTGAGCAGGCGGTCGGCGTCGACGCCCACGTGGCTCACGCCGCACATGAGGATGTCGCGGCGCAGGTACTCGATCTTGTCCAGATCGAGCGAGCCGGAAATGAGTCCCTGCAGCGCGCAGTCGCTGCGGCCGCGAACGAGATCCACGATTCGCTCGGGGGCACCGGCGCCCAGGGCGACGGTAAGCTGTTCGGCGATGGCCCCGGTGGTGATGAGCGGGCGCGCGACCTCTTCGTGGCTGATGGCGCCGATCTCTTCGAGCGCGTGCGAGAACGGGTAGTGGCCGATATCGTGCAGCAGCGCGGCGGCGCGGATGACGCCGGCGTCGGCGCGCAGCTCGTCGTCGAGGGTGCCCGACTCCTCGAGCGCGGCCAGCGCGCGACGGGCCAGATGATACGTGCCGAGGGCGTGCTCCAGGCGGCTGTGCGTCGCGCCCGGATACACGAGATACGCGAGCCCGAGCTGGCGCACGTTCCGGAGCCGCTGAAAGACGGGGGTGTCGATGAGCCCCCGCGCGAACGGCTCGACGGGAATAGAAGACCAAACAGGATCGCGAATAGAGAACATAAGGGGCGAACTACAAACGAGCGCAACGGAGAAACGGCGCACGGCCGAAACTACGCAGGGCCGAGACGACGCACGGCCGAAACGACGCAGGACCGAAACTACGAAACGACAAACGAGCGTAACCGGCAACTGCGAACTGGAAACTGCGAACTACTGACAACAGCCAACTGACTACGGCCAACTGCCTGCAGCCAACAGACTACAGAAAGCAGCACACCGCTTACCGAACGGAGACGGCAGACGACAGTTGACAGTTCAGGACGAAAAGCGGATGGCGGACAGCCGTCGATACCGCCGGCGGTCCCCAACACGTGCGAGAAGTGACCGCCGTCGCTGGTCACGCCGTTTCGTCGTGTCGTGGTTTCGGTCCTGCGTGGTTTCGGTCCTGCGTGGTTTCGGTCCTGCGTGGGACCGGCACTGCGTGGTTTCGGCCGTGCGCCGTTCTTCAGTGACGCCGTTTCTCAGTTCGCCGTTTTCGGCCCTGCGTTCCGT
>JAGWRB010000053.1 GCA_028876725.1 Gemmatimonadota bacterium | reverse complement strand
GGCGCTCGGGCTTGCGGCCGAGAATCTGTTCGAAACGCTGCCCAGAGAAACGCGCGAGTCGCTGCGCGACCTGCCCCCGATTCTGCATCGCTTGCAGGAAGACGCCCAGCGGCTCCGTTCGCAGTACAATGACTTGCAGGACGCGCTGTCCGCGGCACCGGACGGCGGTACCTCCGACTCCTACGCGGCGGTGCGCGACACGCGCGACGCGGTCCAGCGTCAGCTCACGGAAGCGGTGACGGCGCTCGAAAACATCCGCCTCAACCTGCTCCGGCTGCACGCGGGCTCGGTCACGGTGGAAGGATTCACCACGCACCTGCACCTGGCCGCCGAGATGTCCGCCGAGGTGGAACGACTGCTCGCCGCGCGGGAGGAAATCGACGCGCACCTGCGGTTCCCGCGCGAGATCGCCAGCACGCCGGCCTGACGCCTTACCCCGGCGGCCAGTCGAGGGAACGCCCGCCCAACAGGTGCAGATGCAGGTGAAACACCGTCTGCCCGCCGTCGGCATTCGTGTTCATCACCACGCGGTAGCCGCGCTCGGCAATTCCCTCCTGCCGGGCGACCGACGCCGCCATCTCCGCCATCCGCCCGACGATCGAGAACTCGCGCACGTCGTCGAGCGACGCCACGTGGGCCTTCGGAATGACGAGCACGTGCACCGGCGCCTGCGGACTCACGTCGCGAAACGCCATCAGGTGCTCGTCCTCGGCCACGACGGTGGCGGGGATCTCGCGCCGCGCGATGCGGCAGAACAGACAGTTGTCCGACACCGGTCCTCCCGAGCCGCTCACCGGCCCTGGGTTGCGCGAACGATCGCGGCCGCCGCGACGCCCGCCGTTTCGAATCGCAGGATCGTGGCGCCAAGCGATGCCGCGCGCCAGCCCGCGGCGAGCAGGAACTCGCGCTCCGCCGGTTCCACCCCGCCCTCGGGGCCCACCGCTACCGCCACATCGCCAAACGGCGCGAGCGTGGGCATCGGCGGGCCCTCCGGATCGAGCACGAGGCGCGAGGGAACCGCGGCGCACGCGGCGACGGCGTCTTCCAGCGCGACCGCGTCGTGCGCGGCCGGCAGCCAGGCGCCCCCCGATTGCTCGAGGGCGCCGGTCATGCGCAGCCGAACCTTCCGGGCGAACCCCTCGCCCTCGCCGCGGGGCGACACGCTGCGCGAGCGCTCGAACAGCACGGGGCGCCACTCGGTGACGGCGAACTCCGCCGCCTTCTCGGCGAGCCAGAGCATGCGGTCGCGGTCGGCCACGGGCACGACCAGCACCAGGCGCGGCGGCGCCGGCACGACCTCCGTGCGCTCCACGCGCACCTCCACGCGCCGGCCGCCGACATCGCCCAGCGCGCCCCACGCCACCGTGCCCGCGCCGTCGGTGAGGCGCACGGCGTCGCCGGCCGCCAGCCGTCGGACCCGCGCATGCTGGACCGCGGCATCGGAGAGGGGCACCGCGGCGCCTGGCACCGGACGCTCCTCCACGAAGAACGTCGCTACGCTCGCACGACCGCGACGGTCCACCACGCGTCCTCCGTGCGTTCCTCGGTCACGCGCCATCCCGCCGCGCGCAGCGCGTCGAGCATTTCGTTTCGCTCGCTTTCCATGATCCCGCTGAAGATCGCCCGTCCCCCCGGCGCGAGGGCCGCGCCGATGCTCGGCAGCAGGCCACGAATGACGCCGGAGAGGATGTTGGCGAGCACCAGATCCACCGGGGCCACGAGCGGAAGCAGGGTGGCCGCGTCGCCGAGCACGACCGTGACGCAGTCGCTGACGCCATTGGCCGCGACGTTCGCCTCGGCGTTGCCGATGGCGTCGGGGTCGAGTTCGATCGCGGCGGCGCGGCGTGCGCCGAGCTTGGCCGCGGCGATCGACAGCACCGCGCTCCCGGCCCCGAGGTCGGCCACGCGGTCGCCCGGGCGCAGGACCGATTGCAGCAACGCGAGCACGCCGCGCGTGGTCGCGTGCTCGCCGGTGCCGAAGGCCATTTCGGGTTCGATGACGATGGTGCGCGCCGGGTCGGTGCCGGCGGCGAGCCACGGCGGCGTGACGACGAGGCCGCCGACGGCGTGCGCGGTGACGCCGCGCTTCCAGGCCTCGGCCCAGTCGACGTCCGGGAGCGGCGCGGTGCCGATCTCGGCGCCGGGGTCCGCCTCCGCCACCGCGCGCCGCAGGGCGTCTATATCAAAATGCTCATCGATTTGCGTGACGTAGGCGTCGCCGTCTTCCTGCACGCCGCCCACGCCGGCGGCGAACAGCGCGGCCAGGACGTCGTCGCGGCGCGTGGCGGGGCGCACCCGCACGGTGGTCCAGCTCACGCGCCGAGCGCTTCCTTCATCTTCTTCCAGAAACTTTTCTCCCGGCCCGTCACCGGCACGGCAGGCTGCGCCTCGGCCAGCGCCTTCACCAGCCGCTCTTCGTCTTCGGTGAGGCGGTCGGGCGTCCAGAGCTGCACGCGCACATGCAGATCGCCCGTGCCCCCGGCGTTCACGCGCGGCAGCCCCCGCGACTTGAGATGGAACATCTGCCCGCTCTGCGTGCCCGGCGGAATGCGCAGGCTCACGCTGGCCGCGACCGTCGGCACGGTGATGTCGGCGCCGAGCACGAGCTGCGGATACGTCACCAGCACTTCGGTATACAGATCCTCGCCGTCGCGCTCGAAGCGCGGATCGTCGGCGACCTCGAACACGACGTGGACGTCCCCGCGCCGCCCGCCGCGGGCGCCGGCGTTGCCCGCCCCGCGCATCGTCATGTACTGCCCGGTGGCCACGCCCGCCGGCACCTGAATGGTGAGCGGGCGCTCACCGCGCACGCGGCCTTCGCCCCGGCACTTCTTGCACGGCGCCTGCACGATGGTGCCCTCGCCCTTGCACGTGGGGCACGGCACCACGGTGAGGAACTGGCCGAAGAACGAGCGCTGCGCGCGCCGCACCTCGCCCGCGCCGCCGCAGCTCGGACAGGTTTCCACGCGCGTGCCCGGCTCGGCGCCGGTTCCCGAGCAGCTGTCGCACGTGTCGAGCAGCTTTGCCACGACCTGCTTCTCCACGCCCGTGGCCACCTCTTCGAGCGTGAGCGGGATCGAAATCCGCACGTCGGCCCCGGTGCGCACGCTCCCCGCGCTGCGGGCCGACGCGCCGCCGAACAGCTCCTCGAAGCCGCCGAATCCGAAATCTCGCATGAAGATGCCGAGCGCTTCGGAGAGATCCACGTGATGGAACCCCGCGCCGGCACCGCCGCCCCGCAGCCCCGCCTCGCCGTACCGGTCGTACGCCGCGCGCTTCTGCGGATCGCGCAGCACGTCGTACGCTTCGGTGATCGACTTGAACTGCTCTTCCGCGTCCTTGGAGCCCGCGTTCCGGTCCGGGTGGTACTTCATCGCCAGCCGGCGGTAGGCCTTCTTGATCTCGTCGTCGGACGCGGTGCGCTCGACTTCGAGCACCGCATAAAAATCAGCCATGATGGAGTCTCAATCCAGGAGATCGGTGAGGAGTTGCGACGTGTGCGACACGAGCGCGATCACCTTGTCGTACGGCATGCGCGTGGGGCCGATGACCCCGATCACCCCGCCCAGACTGCCGGCGTGGTACTCCGCGGTGACCACGGTGAAATCTTCGAGCCGCGGATCCGCGTGCTCCTGGCCGATCGTGATGGTGAGCCCCGCCGCCTGCGGCCGCGCGCGCAGCGCGTCGGCCAGCGACTGCGGGCTCTGCGTCAATTCGAGCAGACGCCGCATGCGGTCGGCCGCCGAAAACTCCGGCTGCTCCGCCAGCACCGACGCCTGTCCCAGCACCAGCGAGCCCTCGGTGAGCGGATGCGACGCGTCGAACAGCACGCCCGCGTCCTGCACGAAGATGTTGAGCAGCTCGCGTGCCTCGGCGCGCGTGACCGAGTCGCGGAGCCGCGCGCCCATGGACGCGCTGATCTGCTCGAGCGTGAGCCCCGACAGCCGCTCGTTGAGCACGGCCGTCACTTCGGCCAGCACGCCCTCGGCGATTTCGCCCGGCACTTCGACGAATACCGTGCGCGCCACGCCGCCTTCGAGTTGCAGCACCATCAGCAGACGGTCGCTGCTCACCCGCACGAGATCGAGGCTCCGCAGCACCGTGGAGCCCAGTCGCGGACCAAGCGCCACGCCAAGCTCCTGCGCGAGCACGCCCAGACTCTGCGCGGCGCGCCGGAGAATGGTTTCGATGGGCGAATTCGCCGGCCCGATCTGCTCCACGAGGCGCTGATGCTCGGCCAGCGTCACCGGGCCGCGCGCGAGAATCGCGTCGACGAACGCGCGGTAGGCCTTGTTCGTCGGGACGCGCCCCGCGGACGTATGCGGGTGCGCGAGAAACCCCTTCTCCTCGAGGTCGCTCATCGTGTTCCGAATGGTCGCCGGCGACACGCCAAGCCCGAATCGCCGCGACAGCGTCCGCGAGCCCGCCGGTTCGGCGGTCTCGACGTACGTCTGGATCACGGCTTCGAGCACGGTTCGCTCGCGATTGGTGAGCTGTTCCGAGGCCATAAGTTCAAAACTAGTAACGACTTCGAAGATCGGTCAAGTATTCCGTGAGCGCGTCGAGCCGCAGCCACCCAAGGGGCGTGAGGCGCAATACCGACAGGGTGTCGATTTCGGCCCAGCCGGCGTCCTGCCACGACTGCAGTCGCGCCGCTTCACCCGCCATTAAGGGCAAGCCCCGTGCCGTGCGCAACCCCAGATAGACCGCCTCAAGCGCCTTCGCGCCATCCGACAGAAGCTCTTCGCCGTCCTTGGGATCCAGTCCGGCGTTCACCTCTGCCATCCAGGCGGCATAGGCCGCCACGTTCCATCGGCGCCGATCGCCGTCGAAGGCGTGCGCCGAGGGTCCTGCCGCGGCGTATGGAACGCCGAGCCAGTACGCCGAGTTGTGCCGGGCCTCGTGTCCGGGACGCGCGTAATTCGAGACCTCGTAATGCGCGAATCCGGCGGCGGCGAGCGTCTCGTGGGCCACGAGAAACTCGCGCTCGTATCGCTCCTCGGGCGCCTCGCGCATCTGCCCACGCGCGCGCCAGCGCGCCACCGGCGTGCTGGGCTCCACGGTGAGCCCGTAGAGTGAGAGGTGCTCCGGTTGGAGCGCGAGCGCCTGCGCGAGGTCCCGGTCCCAGTCGCGGCCCAGCGAGTCGGGAAGCGCGAAAATCAGATCGAGCGACACGTCGGCAATCCCCGCTCTCCGCGCGGCGTCGACGGCGCGACGGATGGCGCCGGCATCGTGCGTGCGATGCATCCACCGCAGCACGGCATCGTCGAACGCCTGCGCGCCGAGTGACAGCCGGTTGATGCCCGCGTCGCGCCAGGCGCTGGCCGACTCGGCGGTGACGTCTTCCGGGTTCGCTTCGAGCGTTACTTCGGCGCCCGGCACGAGTTGGCCGCGTACGCGCACGGCATCGAGCAGGTCGGCCACCCCCTGCGCCCCGAGCTTCGAGGGGGTGCCGCCGCCCAGGTACAGCGTGTCGAGCTCCCATCGGCCCGCGCTCGCGTATCGCATCGCGAGCTCGGCGGCCACGGCGCCCACGTAGTCATCCGCCGGCACGACCGAGCGCACCGCGATCGAAAAATCGCAGTACGAGCAGCGGCGCGCGCAGAACGGCACGTGGAGATACAGATGTCGTGGGAGCACGTCGCAATATACGGGCGGCGGGAAGCGCGACACCGCGCGCGCCATGCGTTCAGTCGATGCGGCGCCGCACCTCGCCCGTCATGGAGCACTCGACGGCGCCCGCGAGTTCGAGCGCGGTGACGGCAGCGAGGCATCGATCGGCCGGGAGTCCGGCGCGTGAACAGACGGCGTCGAGGTCCAGGCTGCCGGCGCCAAGGGCCTCCCAGACCCGCTGCTCGTCGGAGTTCGGCTCCAACGTGGGGCGACGCACGGCGCGCGTGAGGCCGAGGAGCGCCAGCGCGTCCTCCACGCCGCAGATCATCCCCGCGCCGTCGCGGAGCAAGAGGTTGGTGCCTTCGCTCTGGGGCTGATCGATGCACCCGGGTACGGCGGCCACGGTGCGACCGAGGTCGACGGCGTTCTTCGCGGTGATCAGCGCGCCGCTCTTCGCGCCGGCCTCGACGACGATGGTGAGTGGGCACAGGGCCGCGATGATGCGATTGCGCCGGGGAAACGACCCGCCGTTCGCGCGTTCACCCGGCGGATGCTCGGAAATGAGAAGCCCGCGGGCCGCGATGTCGGCGTGCAAGGCCCGGTTCGCGGGGGGATACGCCAGATCGGCGCCCGTGCCGAGCACGGCGATCGTGGTGCCGCCCGCATCGAGGGCGGCACGATGCGCCGCCGCATCGATGCCCCGCGCGAGGCCGCTCACCACGCACGCGCCGGCGCGCGCAAACGCGCCGGCCAGCGCGCGCGTAACGCGCAGCCCGTATGCGGTCGCGCGCCGCGTGCCGACGATGGCCACGCGCGGGCGCGCATCGAGAAGGGCGAGATCGCCCAGGGCCCAGAGCACCGGCGGCCGCTGGGCGAGCTCGGCGAGGGCGCCGGGGAGCGCGGGGTCGTCCCACGGGAGCAGCCGCATGCCCGTCCGATCGGCGGCCGCGAGCGCCGCATCGGCCGCGGCGAACGCTTCGTCGCGGCGCGGCGCCCATGCTGCGTCATCGAATGCCCGCACGGGGGAGCCGAATCGTGCAATGAGATCCGCGAAGGTTACGCACCCGATGCCGTCAAGCATCGAGAGCGCGAGCGCGGCGCGCGCGTCAGGGGAGGTCGGACGGCTCCCGCGGCGGCTCAACGGCCTGTCTCAGCGCGTGAATGCGGTCCCACCAGCCGGCGAGGAGCGCGTCGAGGCCCGTGCGGCCGGCGGCGCTGATGGCGAACACGCCGAACGCGCCCGGCGCGTCGATGTCCGGCGGCGGATCGTCGCCCCAGAGGTCCATCTTGGTGAACACGATGCAGTGCGGCTTGTCGGCGAGCTCCGCGGAATATGCGGCGATCTCGGCGCGGAGCTGATCGTACTCCGCCTGCCAGTCCATGGCGTCGATGGGCACGAGGAAGGCCAGGATGCGCGTGCGCTCGATGTGGCGCAGGAACTGCAGACCGAGCCCCTTCCCCTCGTGCGCGCCCTCGATGATGCCCGGAATGTCGGCGACGACGAACGTGCGGTGCCCGCTGAGCGGGACGACGCCGAGATTCGGCGACAGCGTGGTGAACGGGTAGTCGGCGATCTTGGGCCGGGCGGCGGAGATCACTGAGAGCAGCGTGGACTTGCCGGCGTTGGGCTGGCCGACGAGTCCGATGTCGGCGATGAGCTTGAGTTCGAGCTCCAGCGTGCGCGCCACGCCCTCCTCGCCCGGCTGCCACTCGCGGGGCGCCCGGTGCGTGGAGGTCACGAAGAACGCGTTGCCCTTGCCGCCACGTCCGCCCTTGGCCACCACGATCGTATCGCCGTCCTGCAGCACCTCGCCGAGGAGCTCCCCGGAATCGAGATCGCGAATCACCGTGCCCGGCGGTACCGGGAGCACCACGTCGGCGCCCGACTTGCCGGTGCGGTTGGACCCCTCGCCGTGCTGGCCGCGCTCGGCTTTCCAGAAATCGCGATAGGTGTAGTCGAGCAGCGTGGACAGGTTGGAGTCGGCGCGCACGAGCACGTCGCCGCCGGCGCCGCCATCGCCCCCGTCGGGCCCGCCCAGGGGCACGTACTTCTCGCGCCGGAACGAGACCTGTCCCGACCCGCCCGTGCCCGCCTCGACCTTCACGACCGCGCGATCGACGAACATTTCACTTTCCTCGAACGCGCTCCCAGAGCATGCGCGCGGTTTGCAGTTGAGGGCCGGAGACCACACCGGCGAGCGCATCGAGGCAAGCGGTCACGGCCTCGGGGGCCACGCCGGCGTTGAGCGCCCCGTGCAGGTGAGAATGGAGCTGCCGGTCCTGCCCCGCCGCCGCGCACGCGGCCACGATGCACAGCTCGCGGCGCGGCAGGTCGAGCCCCGGCCGGCTGAGCACCTTGCCGTAGCCTTCCGTGATCATCCAGTCGTCGAGCGCTGCGTGCAGATCGCGGATGTTCTCGCGCAGGCGCTCATATACGTTTCCATATACTATGGCGCAGGTCGCCTCGCCCTGCGCGCGCCATTCGGCCGGCGCGCCGCCGGCCCCCGGCGCCACCGGCGCGGGATGCCCGCGCCGCCATTCGCGCATCGCGTTGAGCGTGCGGGGAAACCCCGCGAACAGGTACGACTGCAGCAGCAGCTCCTCCACCCAGAGGGGCGGCACCGTCGCCGCCGCGGCCAGCGCGGCGCGCTGGTCGGCTTCGGTGCCGGCCGTGACGGCGGCCGACAGCCGCACCAGCAGCCGCGTCGCGTCATCGAGCGATGGGAGGGTAACCGCCCTCGAAGCGGAAGGCGTCATGATTTCGTTTCGAGTCGCATCGATCGGCGCCACGCTCACTCGGCCGGGCGGATGTCGCCCACGGTCTCGCCACGGGTGTTGGTGATTGGGCGACGCAGGAATTCGTCGAGCCGCGGCGGCAACTCGGCCGGCAGCACGTCGAGGAGCTGGAGCGCGCGCAGGAGCGCCGGGTACTGCCCCCTCGCCGCGCCGTCTTCCACCTTCACCGCGACGCCGATCCCGCGATCCAGTGACACGGCCGTGTGCACCCCCTCGGCCCCGACCTTGGCGATCACCCGCCCGGCGGTTTCCTCCATGAGCACGGTGTCGAAGCGTCCGGTGCCGCCCACGAGAAACGGATGCACGCCCATCGCGCGCACGATTCGCGCGGGGCCCGGCACCCCGTCCACGGCCGCCTGCCCCAGTCGCGCGTAGCTCGCCGCCATCGCCGTGAGCGGGAGCGAGAATTCGACCACGCCGCACCCGTCCACCGCGCGGCCGATCTCGTCCGCGCGCAGCCCCGTCCACCGGCTCACCGACGCCAGGCAGCCCTGTTGCACCGGGTGATCCGGCCGGTGGTACCCCTCGGTGGGCCACCCGCCCTGCTGCGCGCGCGCGAGCATCGCCGAATGCTTTCCCGAGCAGTTGTTGTGCAGGCGCGTGGGCTTCTGGCCGGATGCGCGCAGCGCCTCCACCCCGCGCGCCGTGAGCGGCTCGTGCGGGCCGCACGCGAGATCCCGCTCGGAAAGGCCGAGCGACGCGAGCATGTCCTGGGCGATCGCCACGTGCTCCGGCTCGCCGCCGTGCGAGGCGCAGCTCAGCGCCACCTGTTCGTCCCCCCAGCCCAACGCGTCGTAGCCGCCGGCTTCCATGAAGGGCATCGACTGGAACGGCTTGGCGCACGAGCGCCAGTGCGACACCCACCGGGCCTCACGCGCGTGCGCCACCAGGCGTCCCGACGGGTCGACGGCCGCGGCGTGCACGCGGTGCACCGCTTCCACGGTGTCGCCGCGCGTCACGACGACGTCGAGTTTCATTTCGGACATGTGGGGAGCGCGTAAGGGTCTCGGCACGCCGGATGCATGCGCTCCGTAAGATAACGCGGCACTTGCCCGCGCCGCCCTAGTCTGGCACCGCCACGTCACGGGCCGCGCGCGTGGCGCGGGCGATCCCGTAGATGATGAGCGCGCCGCCCACCACCGTGCCCCAATTCGGGAGCTCGCGAATTCCGGGGATCACCGCCGCCAGAATGGTGGCCCCCACCGGCTCGCCGAGCAGCGCCAGGTTCACCACGTATGCGGGAACGTAGCGCAGGGCGTAGTTGAATCCCGTGTGACCGAGCAGCATGGGCCCCAGCGCGAGCGCGGCAAAGATGGCCAGCTCGCGCGGCGGCTGGGGGAGGAGCGTGGCATGCGTGGCGTGCGCCGCGCCCACGAGCACCAGGAAGCACGCCGAATACACCACCGCGACGTAGGGCCAGAGGTCGAGCGTGGCGCGCAGCTTTCGCCCGGCCACGAAGTACGTGGCCCCGGCAATCGCGCCGAGGAATGCCAGCCCGTCGCCGAACAGCGCGCGGCCGCCGTGCCCCGCGCCCTCGCGCAGGAGGTCGGGCAGCACGACCACCACCGCGCCGGCCATCGCGATGGCGATCCCGCTCCACTGGCGGCGGGTGGGCCGTTCGTGCAGCCAGAGAATCGACAGGAGGCCCACGATGGCCGGCTGCATGTCGACAAGCACGACCGAGGCCGACACCGTGGTGAGGTTGAGCGACGCGTTCCACGCCCAGAAGTGAATGGCCAGCATCGCGCCCGCCCCCACCGCGACGCCCAGATCCTGGCGGCGGAGGCGCGCGAGCTGGCGCCAGCTGCCGGTCACGACGAGCGCGATGGCGACGACGATGAGCGAAAAGCCCAGGCGTCCCGCGGCGACCGTGATCGCCGGCGCGCCCGAGAGGCGCGTGAGCGGTCCGGCCATGGAGATGCCGAAAATGGCGAGCGCGAGGACGGCGGTGGGCGACATGGAACCGACGGAGCGGGCAACCGGCGAACGGACGGGCGGCGTAACGCTAGCGCGCGCCGGGGCGCGGCGATAGGACGGGCGCTTCTGTCAGCGCGGGCCACGGCCGCTTAGTTTAGGGCTCCATGCCCCATACGATGACGCGGGACCGGCTGACGGCCCTGCTCGACGCCGCGCGCCGCACGCGCCTCGCCGTGATCGGCGACGCGATGCTGGACGTGTATCTCATGGGAGACGTCGAGCGCATCTCCCCCGAGGCGCCGGTACCCGTCGTGCGGGTGCGCGAGCGCCGGTACGCGCTGGGCGGCGCGGCGAACGTAGCGCAGAACGTGAGCGCCATCGGCGCGCAGAGCCTCCTCGTGGGATCCGTGGGCACCGACGCGGGCGGCGCTACGCTGCGCACGATGCTCGACCAGATGTCGGTGGAATCCGATTACCTGGTCGAGGTGGCGCGCCCCACGACCACCAAAACGCGCGTCGTCGCGCGCTCGCAGCAGCTCCTGCGCGTGGACGAGGAAGAGGACGCCGATCTGTCGGAGGGCGAGGTGACGCGTTTGCTCGCGGCCGTCCGGACCGCGATCGCGTCGGCCGACGCGCTGGTGCTCGAGGACTACAACAAGGGCGTGCTCGTGGCGCGCGTGATCCGCCAGGCCGTGGAATGGGCGGGCGAGCGCGGAATTCCGGTGGTGGTCGACCCCAAGTATCGCAACTTCTTCGAGTACCGCGGGGCGACGGTGTTCAAGCCCAATCGCCGCGAACTCGAGGCCGCGCTGGGCGCGGCGATCGATCTCGACCGCCCCGAGGCGCTCCCCGAAACGTTCGCGCGGCTGGGCGTCGGGCATCTGCTGCTCACCCTGGGCGAGCGCGGGATGGCACTCCTCTCGGGCGACGGATCGGTCGTGCGGATCCCGACGATGGCACGCGAGGTGTACGACGTGGTAGGCGCCGGCGACACCGTGACGGCGTATCTCGGAGCGACGCTCGCCGCCGGCGCGTCGGTGCGCGAGGCGGCGGTGATCGCGAACTTCGCGGCCGGCGTCGAGGTCGGAAAGCTGGGCGCGGCCACGGTGACGCCCGAGGAAGTGCTGGCGTCGTACGACGATTTCGTGCAGCGGCAGAACGCCGGCGTCCGGCGCGGCTGACGCGCCGCTTGCGTGGCAGCGGCAACCGGCGTAACTAGAAGGCGCGCCATCGGGGCCTTAGCTCAGCTGGTTAGAGCAGTGGACTCATAATCCAACGGTCGTGGGTTCAAGTCCCACAGGCCCCACTCACCGGCCGCGCGCGGGGCTACCATCCCCCGCCCCGCGCCGTTAGGTTTTTCGGACTGCCCGCGCCTCACGGCGCCGCACGGTCGCATAGCTCAGCTGGTTAGAGCGCTGGTCTCACATACCAGAGGTCCGGGGTTCGAGTCCCTGTGCGACCATCGTGCAACGGGGTGCCCATCGGGCACCCCGTTCTGCGTTGCAGACCCTCCCGCCGTCGCTAGCCCTGCGGCGGCAACCGGTCGGCCGGAAGCCGCCCCAGCAGCCGCAGCAGTCCATCGAGCATGGTGAGGGGATGGGGCGGACAGCCGGGCACGTACAGATCCACCGGTATGTCGGGCGCGCCGGCGATCTCGCCGCTCCCCGCGAACGGGCCGCCGCCAATGGCGCACGCCCCCACGGCAATCACGATCTTCGGGCTCGGCGTGGCCTCGTAGGTGCGGCGCAGCGCGTCGCGCATGTTGCGGTTCACGACGCCGGTGATGACCAGGCCGTCGGCGTGCCGCGGCGACGCCACGAACTGCACCCCGAAGCGCGCCAGGTCGAATACGACGTTGCTCAGCGCGTTCAGCTCCGCCTCGCACCCGCCGCAGCTTCCAGCCACGACCGACCGGAGCCGCAGCGAGCGCCCGAACAGCCGACGCACCTCGCCGTCGAGCGCGCGCACCAGTTCCACCTGGCCCGTCGCGGAGATCAGGCCCTCCCGCGTCGACGACGCCATGCGGTGGTCGGTCGTGAAGCGCACCGCGCCGTGGGGTCCGTCGCCGGCCTCCTCGGGGCTGAACAGGCACGCCCCCACGTCGAGCGGCGGCGCCCCGGGCGCGGGCTCCACCACGGGCCGTCCGCGATACCGCTCGGGGAACGCCGGCACGCCCTGCGGATAGGGGGCCGTGCGCGCGCCCTGCCTCAGGCGCGCCTTCAGCAGCTCGAACATGGCGAACCTCCGGCGCGCCGCGGCGCCCGCGTGCTACAGGTCATGACCGGCATACGACAAATTGAAACTCTTGTTGCACAAGGGAAAATCGGAGATCTGGTTGCCGGGCATGGCCAGCGCCAGCGCGGTCCAGTTGTGGAACGACGCGTCGACGACCTTGTGCCGCCGCACGGCGCCGCCGTCGTCGGTGATCACCACGTGGGCCAGCTCGCCCCGCCACCCTTCCTGCAGGGCGACGACGATCTCGTTGGGCCGGAGCGCGCCGCACGCCGTGCGCGCCTCGCCGCGCGGAAGCGCCGAGAGCTGTTCGATCACGAACTCCAGCGACCGCCGCACCTCGTGCCAGCGCACCAGCGCGCGCGCATGCACGTCGCCCGCCCACCCGGTCGCCACGGGAATGTGGGCGAACCGGAAGATGCCGTACGGGTGATCGTGCCGCACGTCGCGCGCCACTTCGCACGCCCGGGCCACCGGCCCCACGAATCCCATCTCCAGACACTGCGCGCCCGACACGGCCCCCACGCCCTCGAGGCGCGCCTGCACCGACGCGCTGCCGAACATTGCCGCGGCCGCGGCCTCCAGGTCCTCGCCCAACCGCTCGAGGCGGGATCGCAGGTCGTCGGCCATCGCCGGCGACAGATCCCACAGCACGCCGCCCGGACGAATGAGCCCCCGCCCGAATCGGTTGCCGGTGAGCGTCATCAGCATGTTCAGGCAATCGCCCCGGAGCGCGCCGAAGAACGCGGCGGCGGGCTGGTACGCCACGTCACCGGCGATCGCGCCCAGATCGCCCACGTGATTGGCCAGCCGCTCCAGCTCCAGCGCGATGCCGCGAATGGCCTGCGCGCGGGCCGTCTTGCGGCAGCGCGCCAGCGCTTCCACGGCCCCGCACGCCGCGCCCACGTGCCCGATCACGGTGTCACCGGCAATCGACTCCGCCACGTGAATCGCGCGCTCGGCGCTCGACGTCTCGAGCAGCCGCTCGACCCCGCGATGCTGGTACCCCAGCATGATTTCCAGAGAGAGCACGTCCTCGCCGTGCGCCTGAAAGCGAAAGTGGCCCGGCTCGATGATGCCGGCGTGCACGGGCCCCACGGCCACTTCGTGCACCTCCGCGCCGTCCATCTTGAAAAACTGATAGCTGTCGGGATCGAGCACGACCTCCGCCCGCGCCGGCGGGCGGTGATCGGGGAGATGCCGCCGCAGCGGCTTGAGCCACGGATGCCCGTCCGGGCGCACGCCGCACTGCTCGGCGATCTCCCGCTCGAACGCGTGCACCTGCGGGCAATCGGGGGTGAGCGCCGGGTAGCGCTCCCCCACGCGCATGCTGGTCGCGCTCAGCACGCCGTTCGCGTCGTCGGCCAGCACCGCGACCACACGCGTCGCGTCCGCGCCGTCGGGCATCCCGAACATCGCGACGACGCGCCACCCTTCGCGCACGGCCCCGATCACCGTCTCGCGGAATTCGTCCACCGGCTCCGCCGGCACCGACGCGAACGGCACCGCGCGCCGGTTGCGCATCCCCAGATCGCGAAGCACGCTCACGGGACCCGCCCCCCGAGTGCCACCGCGGCGCGGGCGAGCGTGGCCTGCACGGGCCCGGGAATGTAGACCCCCAGCAGCAGCACCAGGCCGGCCAGGGCCAGGGGGCCGGCGAGCAGCCACGCGCTCTCGCGCACCGGCCGCACGCCGGGCGCGGGCTCGCCCAGTGCCATGTTCATCACCAGCACCGCCATCCCCACGAAGATGATCGCCAGCAGCACCAGCGTGCTGACGGCAATCGCCAGATGCCCGCCGTCGACGGCCGCCCGGAGGATCGTGAATTCACTGAGGAACAGGCCGAACGGCGGAGATCCCGTCACCGCGAACAGCCCCGCGACGAGCAGCACGCCCGACACCGGGAGCGTGCGCACCAGGCCCCGGTTGCCCGCCGCCGCCGACGTCCCCGTCGCCAGCACCACGTTGCCCGCGACGAGAAACAGCCACCCCTTCACGAGCCCGTTGTTGACGAGGTGCAGCACGGCGCCGTACGTGCCCACGCCGCACAGGCCGAGGCCAAGCACGAGCAGCCCCATGTGTTCCACGCTCGAATACGCGAGCAGGCGCTTCAAGTCGCCCTGCCCGATGACGAACGCCGCCGCGGTCGCCAGCGACAGCAGCCCGAAGGCAAACAGCACCGGCTGCACGAACGCCGTGAGACCGGCGGCGGTGGTCACCTGCGTAATCCGCGCCACGCCCAGGAACGCGCAGCTGGTGAGCGCCCCCGCCATCAGGGCCCCGACGAGCGCCGGCGCCTCGCCGTACGTATCCGGCTTCCACGTGTGCATCGGCGCGAGCCCCATCTTGGTGCCGAAGCCCACGAGGAGGAACACGAACGCCGCCCGCAGCCAGGCCGGCTGCAGCTCGCGCGCGTGCGCGGTGAGATCGCCGAGAATCAGCGGATCGCCGGGCACGCCGTGCTGGGCGCTGGCCAGGAAGAAGATCCCGAGCAGCGCGAGCGCAATGCCCACGGACGACAGGACGAGGTACTTCCACACCGCCTCGAGCGAGCGCCGATCGTGCCGGTGGAAGATGAGCGGGGCCACGGCAAACGTCGTCGCCTCCAGCCCCACCCACAGCATCGCCAGGTGCTGGCTCAGCGCCACCACGGTGGTGGCGGCGAGAAAACCGAGCATGCCGCTCACGAACACGCGGCCCCCACGCGGCGTCGCGCGCGCGAGATAGCCCACGGTGTACACGGACGTGGCGAAGAACAGCACGCTGGTGAGCGTGAGCACGATCGTCCCGAGCGCGTCGTCGCCAAGCCAGCCGTTCAGCGCCTGCTGGGGAGGCAGTCGCCACAGCATGGCCGTGAGGGCGAGGTGCACGGCCGCGGTTCCCACGAGCGCGCCGACCCGCCAGCGCGTCACGCGCGGCGACGGCGCGGCCCCGGTCACGGCGGCCGCCGCGACGGGCAGCAGGCACAGCGCGAGGAGCCACATCAGTCCTTCAGCTCCGAGAGACGCGCCGAGTCGAGGGAATCGAACTCGCGGTTGATGTGAAACACGACGATCCCCATGATGAACACGCCGGCGAAGATGTCGAGCAACACGCCCACTTCGAGCAGAAAGGGCACGCTCTCGGTTTGCGTGAGCCCGAACAGGTAGATGCCGTTCTCGAGCATCAGGTAGCCCACCACCTGCGTGAGCGCCTTGCGGCGGGTCGTGAGCACGATGAGCCCCATCATCACAGTGGCCAGCGCGGCCGGAATGAGGACCGGCTCTCGCACGTCGGATGCCGGCAGGCGCCCCGAGATGGCGAACGCCAGCGCCAGGGCCAGCGCGCCCAGCAGCAGCGACGCGATGAACCCCACCACCGGCTCGACCTCCCGGCGCACCGCCGCCTCGCGAATCGCCCACAGCAGGAACCAGGGAAGCACGACGGCTTTCACGAGCACGGTGCCGGCGGCCAGCCCGGCGACGTGCACGGTGACCTGCGAGGCCAGCGCCAGCGGCAGCAGGCCCAGCAGGAGCCCCTGCGCCGCCACGGCCCGAATGCACGTGCGCAACCGCGACGTGCCGAGCACGGCAAGGTCGGTGAGCACGACGAGCAGCAGGAGCAGTTCCGCCGTTGTTTGCATGATCAGCGCAGGAGGAGAATGATGCCGAACAGCGCGAGCGCCCCCGCGCCCACGATGAGCTGCGGCACGCGGTTGAGGCGCAGGCGCGCCATCACGGACTCCACGACACCCACGGCCATGGCCACGACGAGCAGGCCCCCGGCGAACGCCGCCAGCGACCATCCCAGCCCGAGCCCGTCGCGCGGCACGGCCACTTCCACGATCAGGGCGGCGAACAGCGCGAGTTTGAGCGAACTCGCATAGAGGATGACGGCCAGATCGGGCCCGCTGTGATCGAGCACGATCACCTCGTGGATCATCGTCAGCTCGAGATGCGTCGCCGGATCGTCCACGGGCACCCGCGAGTTCTCGGCCAGCAGCAGCACGAAGAACGCCAGCGCCACCAGGGCCAGCGACGCCGTCTGGTGCGCCCAGGCCGCGGTGAGCGCCGGCCCGAGCATCGCGCTCAACGTCAACCGGCGCGTGGCCAGCACGAGGCCGAGGAATCCCAGGAACAGCACCGGCTCCGCAAAGCTGGCCACGGTCACTTCACGGCTCGCACCCATCCCCTCGAAGCTCGATCCCGTGTCGAGCCCGGCCAGGACGAGGGCGAAACGCCCCAGGGCGAGCAGGCCGGCGAACGCGATGAGGTCGCCCGAGAACTGGACCGGCGACGCCTGGCCGTCGAGCGGCAGCAACAGGCTCGCCGCCGTCAGCGAGACCAGCACGACCACCGGGGCCGCGCGGAAGATCCATGTCGTCGTCGTACTGTACACGGTGCCCTTGCGCATCAGCTTGAACAGGTCCCAGTACAGCTGTCCCACCGGCGCGCCACGGCGCCCCGCGAACGCGGATTTCGTCCGCACCACCACGCCCGACAGCGCCGGGGCGATCACCAGCAGCACGGCCAGGGCCGCGAGCGACGAGCCCACGTGCGCGTGATTCATGCCGCCCGCCCGGCGAGCAGCAGGTACCCGAGCGTCGCCCCGAGGGCCGCCACCAGGTACATGAGATACAGCCACACGCGCCCACGCTGCAGCGGCCGCATGCTCCGCGCCACACGCTCGACGGCGTGCCATGCCGGCGTCACGCACGCGTCCAACACGGGATCCCCGGCGTGCGTCGCGAACGCGGCGGCGGTGCGGTGTGCGTGCACGCCCGCCACGCGCCCATACGACGCGAGCACGGGCGCGGCGAACGAAGAAGCCGTGTACTGCGCCCGCGCGCCCGCCATCGCGTACCCGCACCCCCACGTCTCGTGCGCCCCGCGCGCCGCGCGCGTGCGGAGCAGCGCCCGCGATGCCCACACGATGCCACCCAACCCGGCGACGACGGCGACGAACAGGCCCATGGGCGCCGTCGCGGGATCCACACCGCCGGCCCAGATCGCGCCCAGCGACACCCCCGCGGCGCCGGCGCCCATGCGCAGGATCGCGGGCAGCACGACGGCCGGCGCCAGACCGATTCCCGCGCACGCCGCGGTCAGCGCCACGAGCGGAAGCGTTTCCCCGATCCCCGACTCGTGCGCCGCGCGCGCGGCCGGATCGCGCGACCGCCCCAGGAACACCGTCCCCACCACCTTGGCAAAGCACGCCAGCGCCAGCGCGCCGATGAGCCCCAGCACGGCCACGGCCAGCACCGCCAGTCGAAGACTCCCCGTTGAAAGGCCCGCGTGCAGCAGCGCGCGCGCCGTGAGCCACTCGCTGAGGAACCCGTTGAGGGGCGGCAACCCCACGATCGCCGCCGCGCCCACGAGGAACGCGCCCGCGGTCACCGGCATCGCGCGGGCGGCGGCGCCAAGCCGGTCGAGTTCACGCGTGCCCGCGGCGTGCGCCACGCCGCCCGCGCCAAGAAACAGGAGCGCCTTGAACAGCGCGTGATTCAGCGTGTGCAGCGCCGCGGCCGCGAACCCGAGCACGGCCACGGCGGGATGCGCGTACGTCACGCCCAACGCGCCCGCGCCAAGCCCGAGCAGAATGATGCCGACGTTCTCCACGCTGTGAAACGCCAGCAGCCGTTTCACGTCGTGTTGCGCCAGCGCCCACACGACACCGAGCACGCCCGAGGCCACGCCGGCCGCAAGCAGCGTCCATCCCCACCACGCCGGCGGCGCGCCCTGCAGCACGGTCACGCGCACGAGCCCGTAAACGCCCATCTTGATCACCACGCCCGACAAGATGGCCGACACGTGCGACGGCGCCGCCGCGTGCGCTTCGGGCAGCCAGAAGTGCAGCGGCACCATCCCCGCCTTCATGCCGAACCCCACGAGCGCCGCGACGAGCGCCGCGCCGCGCGCGATCCCGCCCGGTGGATGGGCCGCGAGCGACGCAAACGTCAGGTCCCCCGCCCCGGCGCCCCACACCGCGAACAATTCGAACAGCGCCAGCGTCCCGACGTGCGTGGCTACGAGGTAGAGCATGCCGGCCCGGCGCACGTCGGCGCTGGCATGATCGAGCACGATCGTGGCGTACGACGCAAGCGCCATCGTCTCCCACGCGATCAGGAAGGGCACCGCCGCGCGTGCCGTCACCACCGCGACCATGGCCGCCAGCAGCGCCCCGACGAACGCGTGCGAGACGCGCGCCGCGGCAGGCGCGACGTGCCCGCGCAACGCCGCGACGCCCGACCACGCCGCGGCCGCGCCGGCCCAGAGAATCGCGAGCAGAAACACCGCCGACACCGCGTCGAGCCCGAACGCCCACGCCCCACCCGGCACAGGCGCCGGCAGCGTGACGTCGGGCACCGGCGTGCCGCGCAGCACGCGAACGGCCGGAACGCTGCCGACGATCGCCGCGACCAGCGTTCCCGCACGGAACACCGCGTCGGCGAGCGACGCGCGGCCCCGGAACAGCGCGCCGAAAACGCCGGACGCCACCAGCAACACCACGCTCCACGCCACGAAGCTCATGCGCCGATCCCGGGGACGAACAGCATCCCCAGCAGCAGCACGAGCGCCGCGACCAGATACAATACCGACGTCGTGACGCGCGCACGCTCGCCACCGCGCACGCGCGCCGCGACGCGCCCGATGCGCGCGAACAGCGGACGGTACCCCCGGCGCAGCGCGGGATCGTCGGTGACGGAAGCCCAGCGCGCGGACACAGGCCACAGCGCGCCTGCCGGGCCGCCCCCCGGCACCGCCTCGCGTTCGATGCGCGCTTGCAGCACGGGCTGGAAGACGGCCGTGATTCCCGAGCCGAACGACGTGGAGCCGTACTGCATCGCAGCACTGGGCGCGCCGTACCCGCAGCCCCAGGTGGCCGAGTATCGTCGCGCGCCGGCGCGTCTCACCGCCGCGCGCGCGCCCGCGGTCAACGCGCCGAGCAGCACCAGCGCGGGGAGAACCAAACCGAGCGGCTGCACGAGCGCGGTCGCGATACGAGTATCGGCCAGCGGCGAGGCCAAGGCCACGGCACCGGCCAGCACACCGGTCACCGGAACCGGTGCCGCCGCCACGGCAGCGCACGCCGCCGCGAGCACGATCAACGGCGCGCGCATGGTCCACCCCGGCTCCGGCGCCGATGCCGCCGCCGGCGTGCGCGGCGCGCCGAGCAGCGCGACGCCGACCAGCCGCGCGAAGGCGGCGAGGGCAATCGCGCCCCCCATGACGACGGCGATCAACGCCGCGATCATGACGACCTCACCCGCCCCCGAGCCCCGCAGCACCGCGCCGAACAGCGCGCGCAGCAGCAGCCACTCGCTCACGAACACGTTCAGCCCGGGCAGCGCGGCAATTGCCCCCGCCCCGACCGTCGTCGCGCTCCCCACCCACCGCCACCGCGCGAGCAGTCCGCCCAGCGCGTCCAGATCGCGGCTGCCCGCCCGCTGGGCCGCCGCGCCGAATCCCAGGAAGAGCACGCTCTTCGCGAGGGCGTGGTTCCAGAGGTGCAGCAGCGCGGCGGTCCATCCAAGTCCGCTCAAAATCGGATCGTGCCACGCAGCCCCGAGCACCCCCAGCCCGATGCCCAGCGTCGCCAACCCCGCGTTCTCGACGGTGGAATAGGCAAGCGCGCGCTTCACGTCCCGCTGCGCCAGCGAGAAGAGGATGCCTCCCGTGAGCCCCGCGGCCCCGAGCGCGACGAGCACGTACCCCCACCAGGCCGCGGGCACGCCCAACAGCGGCAGGAATCGCGCCAGGCCGTAGAAGCCCATCGTGATCATGACCCCGGACATCAGCGCCGACACGTGCGACGGCGCCGACGCGTGCGCGTCGGGCAGCCACACGTGCGCCGGAACGATGCCCGCTTTGGTGCCGAACCCCACCAAGGCCAGCACGAACAGCAGACCGGCCGGCACCGCCGCCGGCCCCGCCAGCGGCGCGATGGCGAAGCTGCCGTTCGCCGCCGCCATCACGAGCGCCAGCAAGAGGATCGCCGCCGTGGCCAGATGGCCCGCCACCAGATACTGCACGCCCGCCGCGCGCGCTTCCGCCGCGGCGTGGTCGTGCACCACGAGCACCCACGAACTGAGCGTCATCCCCTCCCACGCGACGATCAGCAACAGCATATGATTGGCGGTCACCACCAGCGCCATGCCCGCGCACAGCACGTTGTACGCGGCGAACGCCACCCGCGTGCTCGCCGCCGATCCGTGGCCGCGCAGATACCCGGCGCCGTACACCGCGCCCAGGGCCCCGATCACGCCCACCGGCAACAGGAACGCGCCGGCCATCGGATCGAGGCGCAGCATGAGCGCGCCCGCCGGCACCGCCCACGGCCAATGCCAGAGCACCGGTGCCCCCGACACCAGCGCCTGCACCCCGGCCGCGCTCGCGGCGGCCCCACCGGCTACGGCGCTCAGCGCCCCCACGACGGACGCCGACGCGCGCCCGCGCGCCAGGAGCGCGCCGAGCGCGCCCAGCCCCCACACGCCGATGGCGAGCGCGAGCATCGTCACCCGATCATTCCGGCACTGCCGACGTCCCGCCGGCGCGCCCCGTCGCCGGCGCCGACCCGACGACCGCGATCCGCTCCAGAATCGCCGCCGTCGGCGCAGCGGTGCGCAGCAGCCGCCGCAGTTCCACGTCGCGAAGCGCGAACCCCAGCTGCGCCAGAATCCGCAGGTGCGCCGGCACGTTCGGGCTCACCACCAGGAACAGCACGCTCACCGGCTGCCGGTCGAGCGCGTCGAACTCCACCGGGGTCGCGAGCAGGCAGAGCGCCACGAACGACTCCGCCACGTGCAGCAGAATCGGATTGCGCACGTGGGGAATGGCGATACCGTCCCCGATGCCGGTGGACCCCATCGCTTCCCGCGCCTCGAGCACCGAGACCAGGAACTCGCGGTCCACCTCGGCGGGAAGCGGCAGCCGCGCCACCACCTCGCGCAGCACGTCGGCGCGGGTCGTGCCCGGCACGTCGCGATAGACACCGCCCGCCGTGATCAACGCGGAAAGCGTCGGCGCCTGATCTGGCGCCCGCCGCGCCTGGTCGAGCAGCGTCCGCGACACGGGGATCGCGTGCTCCACGGCCCACTCCCAGACCTCGATCGCGTTGCAGTAGAGACGTTCGTTCACGCGATGCGCCGGAAGCCCGCGCGTGGCGACCCACCGGCGCGCCGTCGATTCCGGCACGCCCAGGTGGGACGCGACCTGCCGCAGCGTCAGTTGCATGATCGTTCCGAACGCGTCACACCGACGGCACGAACAGCCGGCCCGCCGTGTCGCGCACGAGCGCGATCACCGCCTCGGGCGACGCCGCGGCCCGCAGCCCCGAGAGGAATCCCGGCTCCTGCCCGAGGCGCGTGAGCGTGGCGAGCAGCGCCAGCTGCGTCCGCTCGCTGCGCGCCAGCAGGAGAATCAGCAAATCCGTATGGCTCCCGTCGAGGGCGCCGAACTCCACCGGCGACGCCACGCGCCCGATCGCCATCAGATCGTGGCTCCGCAGCACGCGCGGCCGGCTTCGGGGCGTGTGCAGCAGCGCGACGCCCCCGGTCATCGCCGTGGTGCAGAGGCGCTCGCGCTCCAGCACGCGTTCGTAGACGAGCTCGGGGGACACCGCTTCCGGAAAACGCACGGCGTCCACGAACGCCCGCACGACCTCGTCGCGCGTCCCGGCCCGCACGGCAATGCGCGCGTTCTCGGGCGCCAGCAGATCGACGAGCGCCGGGAGCTCCTGCTCCGCTGCGCCGTCGGTCTCGAACGCCTGCAGCGAGTCGGCGTCGAGACGCTGCATGTTCAGGTCGAGCCACTCGTCGACGGTCGATTTCCGGAACCGCCACTGCCCGCCCACCTTCACGCCCGGCAAATCCCCGCGCTCGAGCAGACGATACACCGTCCGCTGCGAGAGCTGGAGATACTCGGCGAGCTGTTTCGGACTGAACAGGTCAGGCAACGATTGAATCCGCCAACGGGACGCCGGTAAAACTGGCGTTCCCATGGGGCATTTGTCAATCGTTGTCATATTCTGTCATACGAAGGCCAGCGGCACGCTGGCGACCGACCCTGCCGACCGCCACCCCGAAGGACGCTCCCTACACCGACACGACCTCCGCCCCGGCGCTGCGCAGGCGCCCCGCCAGCACATCGTCCACGCGCGCCCGCACCACCAGCTGGTCGCCCTCCGCCCGCTGGTCCACGACCTCGCCGTCGCGGTGAATCGCGGCCAGCAGCTTGCCATCGGACGGCGAGAGGCGGATCTCGCTCATCGGCCGGCGCGCGCGAACGGCGGCCTGCAGGGCCCGCCGCAGCGGATCGAGCCCATCCTCGGCGCGCGCCGACACGAACACGGCGCCGCGGCCGCTCGTGGCGATCCTCGACTGCAGCGCCAGCAGCTCCTCGTCCGGCAGCGCGTCGATCTTGTTGAACACCAGCAATACCGGCGTCTCCTGCAGCCCCAGCTCTTCGAGCACGTCGTCCACCACCTGGCGCTGGTCTTCCCACAGCGGGTGGCTGGCATCGATCACGTGGAGCAGCAGGTCGGCGTCGCGCGTCTCTTCGAGGGTCGCGCGAAACGAGGCCACGAGGTGGTGCGGCAGCTTGCGAATGAACCCCACCGTATCGGTGACGAGCGCGCGCGTGTTCTCGCCGAGGTCGACCTCGCGGGTAAGCGGGTCGAGGGTCGCGAACAGGCGGTCTTCCACGACCACGTCGGGCGCCGATGCGAGTCCGCGCAGGATCGACGACTTGCCGGCGTTCGT
>JAGWRB010000009.1 GCA_028876725.1 Gemmatimonadota bacterium | reverse complement strand
GCAACACGGCGTGACCAAAGGCCAACCGGCGGAGGTCTTGCACCGATACCGCGTGGGCGCGATCGTCCGAGGCCTGCGCGCAAACATCGCCCGGATCGTTCACATCCGAGACACTTACCCGGCTGCGGCATGTCGATTCTGCACGTCATCCTCCTCTCCATCGTCCAGGGCCTGGCCGAGCTGCTCCCGGTCTCGAGCTCGGCCCATGTGATCGTGGCGGCAAAACTGTTGCACGAGAACATGTCCACGCCGGCCAATGCGCTCCTGCTTGTCTTGCTGCACACCGGCACCATGTTCGCCGTGATCGTGTACTTCTGGCAGCGGTGGAGGACCGAGTTCTTCTCGTCGTGGTCGCGGTTCTATCCCTTCGCCAGGCTCATCGTGGTGGCCTCGATCTCTTCCGGCGTCGTGTTCCTGCCGGTCCAGGCGGTCGTGAAGCACATCCTGAGCCAGGGCGGCCCGCCCGTCGACATCGAAACGTTGTTCAACCGTCTCAACTGGATTGCACCGGCGCTGGCCGC
Source organism: Gemmatimonadota bacterium (assembly GCA_028876725.1). Lineage (GTDB taxonomy): Bacteria > Gemmatimonadota > Gemmatimonadetes > Gemmatimonadales > Gemmatimonadaceae > JAGWRI01. Next base: position 12,116 of record JAGWRB010000009.1, on the reverse strand, counting down.
GGTCGGCCTGCTGATTCTCTACGCGGGGCTCCGTGAAGGGCGCCGGCCAATCGGCGGGGACGCCGGCCCCGCGACCCTCGGGTGGAGGGATGCGGTCGTCATGGGCGCCCTTCAGGGGCTCGCCATCCCATTTCGGGGCTTCTCCCGCTCCGGCGCCACGATCTCCGGGGGAATGCTCGCCGGCCGGCCGCGCGCGGAGGTCGAATCGTTCAGCTTCGCCATGGTCGTCGCCATCACGCCGTTTGCCATCCTGTGGGAGCTGCGCCGCGCCATCCGGGCGTCGCATGCCGCCGGGGGGATTCATTGGGGCGCGCTGGTTGGCCCGGACATGATCGGCATGGTGTGCTCCTTCCTGGCCGGGCTGCTCGCGCTGCGCTGGCTCTCGCGGTGGCTCGAGCAGGGGCGCTGGCACCGATTCGGCGTCTACTGCCTCGCGTTCGCCGCCCTCGTGGGCTGGCTGGCTTACCGCGGCTGGTGACGGCGTCGTGCGTCAGGGCGCAGGTCGGTCCGCCCTCGCTCAGGCGCCGTGGTGATGCTCATGGGGCGCCCCCGTCGCCGCGCCCACGGGCTGCGCCATCATCCGCAGCATGGCCGGTCCGCCGGTGCGCAGGAATCGGCGCACCAGGGCCGCTGCCAGTAGGAGGAACAGGACGTTCAGCACGGTCGTATAGTTGACCGAGATGCCGACCGCCGCCGCGCTGGCGCCACCGGCGTGCGGAACGAGGCCCAGCGCGCCGAACGCCCCCTCGACGACGAAGGCCGCCACCACCATCGCTACGTAGAATCCGACGAGAATCCGCCACGTCATGCGACGGCCGTAGTAGCGCCGGTAGATGTCGAGGATCGGCAGGACGAGCAGATCGGCGAAGATGAACGCGGTGACGCCGCCAAAGCTGATCCCGCCGTTCCAGAGCACGGCGGCCAGGGGGATGTTCCCGACCGAACACACGAAGGAAAGCATCGCGATGATCGGCCCAATGAGGGGTCCCCAGACGCGCGCCAGCGTCGGATGCGAGACCATGAACACCTGCGCCCACCAGGCGCGCGGCACCCACGCGGCCAGCGCGCCCGCGATGAGCAGGCCGCCGGCGACGTCGATCCAGACCGACACCCAATCCATCACGAAGTAGTGCGAGACGGCCGTCCGCCCACCGGCCGACCGGATGCGCGCGAACAGCCGGTCACCGGCCGGCGCGGTCATGTGCATCCCGGCGTGGCCTTCCATCCGGCCCGCGATGCCGCGGTCGGCCTGGGCCCGCGCGTCGCCGATGAGCGCCGGCGAAAGCATGCGGCGGAACAGCAGCGCCAACACCCCGATCATCACCACCGCGCCCACGACCTCGGCCAGCGCGAATTGCCAGCCGAGGAAGACGATGAGCACGATCGTGAGCTCGAGCACGAGATTCGTGGACGCGATCTCGAACACCATCGCGGCCGTGAAGTCGGCGCCCTTCCGGAAGAGCGACCGCGCGATCGCGACGGCCGCATACGAACACGAGGACGATGCGGCGCCGAACGCCGCCGCCCAGGCGAGCGCGCGAGGGCGATCGCTGCCGAGGCGGCGCACCACTTCGTCCTTCGACACGACCGCCTGCACTACGCCGGAGATCGTGAACCCGAGGATCAAAGGCCAAAGGATCTGCCAGAACATGGCGAACGCCATCCAGAGCGCGTGCCCTATCGCCAATAGGACGGTCATGATGTGGGTCCTCCGTCGGTCGGATGCGCGGCGAGGTCTCGGACGTCATGGTCCGGGCGCCCCGCGTTCGACGTCTTCCCGATTCATGCTATCCCGACGGCAGCCGGAGCGAAACCGGGTCACCGCTCGGCGTACACCGACGTGCCCCCGTCCGCCGTGAACGCCACCACTTGGTAGGGCTGCGGGTTCGGGCCTTCCATCCCCGGTGCGCCCACCGGCATGCCGGGAACCGCCAGACCCGCCACGGAGTTATGCCCGGCCAACACCGCCGTGATGACATCGGCCGGCACATGACCTTCGATCGTGTACGCGCCGATTCGCGCGGTGTGGCACGACCAGAGCGACGGTGGGACCTGATACTGCTTCTTGTATTCCGTGACGTCGGCAACGTAATGGACCTGCACGTCGAACCCCGCCTTGCGCAGGTGATCCATCCAGCTGTGACAACAGCCGCAGCTCTCGTTCGCGTACACGGTGGCGACGGTGGCGCCGGCCGCCGCGGGGGCCGGTCCGTTGGTCCCTCGTAACGCGAACACGCGCTCGCCGACGATCCCGACGACGACCCCTCCGGCGGCGAGGCCCGCGGCGCGCGCGAGCCACGTGCGGCGCGACATCGAGATGCTCGATTGGCCCTGCTGGGTTTGCTCCGGCACCCGACCGCGCCGATGCCTGTTCCGACTCATATTCACTCCTCCGGTGATCGCATCAGACGTTGCGATCGGTTTGGGTGACGGTCGGCGCCGCCTCCGCGCCGAGGATAAGTGTTCCTGTCGGCGCCGTGCCACGGGCCGCGGCGCCGACTCGGCCCAGCTCCCACTCCTTCCACCACGAGTACAGCGCGGGGATCACGACCAGGGTGAGCACCGTGCTGGAGACCATCCCGCCGACCATCGGCGCAGCGATTCGCTTCATCACGCTGGCGCCGGCGCCGTTGCCCCAGAGAATCGGCAGCAACCCGGCCATGATGGCGACGACGGTCATCATCTTGGGCCGTACGCGGTCCACGGCACCCTCCATCACCGCCGCGTACAGTTCGCGCACCGTGGGCGTCGCGCCGTTCGCGCGGCGCTCCTCCCATGCCTGGTTCAGGTAGATGAGCATGACCACGCCGGTCTCGGCGGCCACGCCGGCCAGCGCAATGAATCCGATCGCGACGGCCACCGACCAGTTGTATCCGAGCCACCAGATGAACCAGATGCCGCCCACCAGCGCGAACGGGAGCGACACCATGACGAGCAACGTGTCGCCCACCGTGCGGAAGTTGAGGAAGAGGAGGAGGAAGATGATGGCGAGCGTGGCCGGCACGACGACGGTCATCCGGGCGCGTGCGCGTTGCATGTACTCGTATTCTCCGCTCCACTCCAACCGGTAGCCCGGCGGCAGCGTGACTTCACGATTCACCGCCGCCTGCGCGTTCCGCACGTAGGTCCCGAGGTCGGTGCCGGCCACGTCGAGGTACACCCAGGCGGTGGGCGTCGCATTCTCCGTGCGCACCACCATCGGCCCGGACTCCAGCGTGATCGTCGCCACCTCGCCCAGCGGCACCTGCGCGGTGCGGCCCGCCATCGTGGGCAACGGACCCGCCGCCTGATCGGGGGCCGGCATCGCCATTGAGGCCGGCGTCATCCCCGGCGGGCGGCTGGCCTGGTGCATCACCGGGACGAGCACCTGCGCGAGCTGCTCGGGCGAATCGCGCAGTTCCTGGGGATAGCGGACGCGCACGGCGTAGCGCTCCCGGCCTTCGACCGTCTGCGTGACCGGCATGCCGCCGATCGCCGCGGCGATGACCTCCTGCACATCGCCGATGTTGAGCCCGAGACGGGCCGCCTTTTCACGATCGATGGCGATGTCCACGTAGTATCCGGACACCGCGCGCTCGGCGAATGCACTGCGGGTGCCCGGCACCATCTGCGCCACCCGTTCGATGTCCTTCCCGATGCGTTGCAGCGTGTCGAGGTCCGGACCGAAGATTTTCACCCCGACCGGCGTGCGGATACCCGTGGCCAGCATGTCCATGCGCCCCTTGATGGGCATCGTCCACGCATTGACCACTCCGGGCGTGCGCAGCGCGGAATCCATGTCCGCGACGAGCTGTTCGTGCGTCATCCCCGCGGGCCACTCGGACTCCGGCTTGAGCGTGATCGTGGTCTCGGTCATGTCGAGCCCGGCCGGGTCGGTGGCGGTATTGGCCCGCCCCGTCTTGCCGAACACGTGGTCCACTTCAGGGAAGCTCTTGATGATCGAGTCCTCCACCTGCAGGAGCTCGCGGGCGCGCGCGACACTGATGCCGGGCATGGTGGTCGGCATGTACAGCAGCGAGCCCTCGTACAGCGGCGGCATGAACTCGCTGCCGATGCGCGACCAGGGAATCCAGGTGAGCACGAGCAGCGCCACCGCCCCGGTCACCACCGCGAGGCGGTGCCGGAGCACGCCGTCGATGATCGGACGATACAGCCGGATGAGCCAGCGATTGATCGGGTTTGCGCGCTCGCGATAGATGCGCCCGCGGACGAACAGGCCCATGGCCACGGGCACCAGCGTGACCGACAGCAGGCTGGCCGACGCCATGGCGAACGTCTTGGTGAACGCCAGCGGGGTGAACAGCCGTCCTTCCTCACCCTGCAGGGTGAACACCGGCAGGAACGAGACGGTGATCACGAGCAGCGAGAAGAAGAGCGACGGCCCGACTTCGCGCGAGGCGTCGAGGACGATCTGCCAGCGTTGCGACGCGGTGAGCGTGCCCGTGTCGAAGCGCGCCCCGCCGCCGTCGGGGGGAGCGGCGCGCTCGAGATGCTTGTGCATGTTCTCGATCATCACGATCGCCGCGTCGATCATCGCTCCCACGGCGATCGCGATCCCCCCGAGGCTCATGATGTCGGCGTTCACGCCGGCGAAGTGCATCGCGATGAACCCCAGCAGCACCCCCAGCGGGAGCGTGAGAATCGCCACGAACGCCGAGCGGAGATGCAGGAGGAACAGGACGCACACGAGCGCGACGATCAGGGATTCCTCGAACAGCTTGCCGCGCAGAGTCTCGATCGCCCGCTCGATGAGGCCGCTGCGATCGTACACCGGCACGACCACGACCCCGTGCGGAAGCGACTTCTCGACTTCGGCCAGCCGCTGCTTGACCGCCTGAATCGTCGTGAGCGCATTTTGCCCGAACCGCATGACGACGATCCCGCCCACGGCGTCGCCGCGACCGTCCAGGTCGGCGATGCCGCGGCGCACGGCGGGACCCACGGTCACGTGCGCCACGTCGCGCACCGTGGTCGGCGTCCCGTCCACCGTGGCGCCAACCGTCACGTTCTGGATGTCGCCGACGGAGGTGAGGTATCCGAGCCCGCGCACCATGTGCTCGCGCTCCGACAGCTCCATCACCATCGCCCCGACGTCGCTGTTGGCGTTCCGGATGGCGCTCATGACCCGCATGATCGGAATCCCGTAGGCCAGCAGCTTGGCCGGATCGACGTCCACCTGATACTGCTTCTCGAATCCCCCCACCGAGGCGACCTCGGACACGCCGGGTACGCCCGTCAGCGCATAGCGGAGGTTCCAGTCTTGCAGGCTGCGCAGGTCGGCGATGGACATCCGGCCCGTCGTGTCTTCCAGCGCGTATTCATATACCCACCCCAGCCCCGTGGCATCCGGACCCAATACCGGCGTCACCGTCGCGGGGAGCTTGGCCTTGATTCCGCTCAGGTACTCGAGCACGCGCGAGCGCGCCCAGTATAGATCGGTGCCGTCCTTGAAGATCACGTATACGAACGACACACCGAAGAACGAGTAGCCGCGGACGGTTTCGGCGCCGGGCACCTTGAGCATTTCCGCCGCAATCGGATACGTGACCTGGTCCTCGACGATGCGCGGCGCCTGGCCGTCGTAGTCCGCCTGCACGATCACCTGCACGTCGCTCAGATCGGGCAAAGCGTCGAGCGGCGTACGCGTCATGGCCCAGTACCCGAACAGCCCAGCCGCCAGGGTCCCCAAGATCACCAGAAACGGGTTCTTGACGGACCAGTTGATGATGCGAGTCAACATGGCCGCCTCCTAGCGGTGACCGCCCGAGGCGGATTTCGGCTTCGACATATCCATGCCCGGCATCGCGCCGCCCTTCGACGGCTTCGACATATCCATGCCCGGCATCGCGCCGCCCTTCGACGGCTTCGACATATCCATCCCCGGCATTGCGCCGCCCTTCGACGGCTTCGACATGTCCATGCCTGGCATCGGCGCCGGGTTTCCCACCTTCGGCTTGCCGCCGCTCGTGGTCGGCGCCGACATGTCCATTCCGGGCATGTTTCCCATGCCGCCCATCGCTTCCGCCAGATTCGACTCGGCGTCTACGAGGAACGTGGCCGTGGCCACGACCGTGTCACCCATCGCGAGCCCGCGGAGCACCGCCACCCGGTCGGGGCCGGCCATGCCGAGCGTGACCTCGCGCGGCTCGAGCATCCCGTCGGGCCGCTTCAGGAACACCAGGTTCCGCTCGCCCGTGGAGAGCACCGCATTCCGCGGGACGCTCAGCGTGTTCGGCGCTTCGTGCGCCGACGCGGTGAGCGTCGCGTACATCCCAGGCTTGAGCGCCATGTCCCCATTGGCCAGTGCGACCCGCACCCGCGCCGTGCGCGTGTCGGGATTGATGACCGGGTCGATGAATGTGATGTGGCCGGTCCGTACCACGCCCGGCAGCGCTTCGAAGGTCGCCTGCACTTCCTGCCCTAGGTGCACCGCCGGCAGGTCGCGCTCGAAGACCTCGCCCTGCACCCACACCGAGCGGAGATCCACGATCTGATATAGCGTCTGTCCGGCCATGATCCGCTGCCCCGCGACCACCGATTTCTGCACGGCCACGCCGGTGACGGGCGACCGAAGGGTGAGTTCTTTGCGCACGACGCCGGTCGATTCCACCTGTGCGATTTCGGCCGCCGGAATGTCCCAATACGACAGTCGGCGTCGAGCGCCGGCCAGCAGATCGTCGGCGCCGCGCCGCGCGTCGGGCGTTCCGTCCGCCACGCGATCGCGCAGCTTCCGCGCGAGCACCAGCTCTTCCTCGGCCGACACCGCCATCGGCGCGTAGATCGTGAGCAACGCGTCGCCCCGACGCACCGTCTGGCCCGCATAGTTTACGAACAGCGAGTCCACCCATCCGTCGAGTTTGGGCGCGATGGCCGACACCTGCTGCTCGTCGTACGACACCTGCCCCACGGTGCGGATCTGGCGCACGACCGCCGCCATCGTCACCGGCGCGTAGGTCACGCCGATGCGATGGGCGTCGGCGGACGAGAGCATCACGGTCTGCCGTCCGCCGGATGCGGTGGAGTCCGCGGACATCGTCGTCGGTGCGGCCTCCGTGGACGGCCGGCGGCCGACCGTGTACGCGACGACGACCGCGGCGGCGATGACCACGACGCTCACGGTCCACCGCACGACTGCCATGCGGCGCGACGGGCGCCGCTCCTGACGTTCCGTCATTGGTCACCTCCGGACGCTGGCGCGGCCGTGGAATTGGCGTTGATGAGTGGACGCGCGACCAGCGCTTCGAGCCGCGCCCAGGCCGTCCCTTCGTCCGCTTCGAGTTGATGCAGCGCGCGCTCGTACTGATCCACGGTCAGGCGATCGTCGAGCACGGTCATGAAGTCCACGTGGCCCACGCGATAACTGGCGAGCGCCGACGTCGCCGCGGCCTCGGCCTCCGGAAGGACCGTGTGGCGGTACAGCGCCGTCAGGCGGCGAGCCCGGAGCAGGTCCGCGTAGGCCGCGAGAATCTGGGCGCGGGTGTCCGCCTCCGTCGCGCGCAGATCCGCGGCACTCATCTGCGTCATGGCCGCGGCCGCCTGCGTCTCGGCATCCTGCCGGGAGCGTACGAAGATGGGAATGGACGCGCCCACCATCAGGCTGCCCATCGTCGAGCCGCCGTTCGGCCGTCGCCCGAGTTGCACGCCGACGGCGAGATCGGGCCACACGTCGCGCTGGGCGAGCTTGCGACGGTCGTCGGCCGCCGTCACGGCCGACCGGCCGGCGCGTACCGACGGCCGCATCTGCAAGGCCAGCGTCATCAGCGAGTCCTCGGCCGGCACGGCGTCGGGGAAAGCCGGCAGCTGCGGGGTACCGGGCATCGAGTCGGCCGCGACGTCGAGCGCGGCGTCGAACCGGGCCGCCGCGCCGGTGCGCATGGCCACCATGCGCAGGGTGTCCTCAGTCATGCGCGCCAGCTCCACCTGCGCCCGCAACACATCGGGCTGACCCGCCTGCCCCACGCGATACATCGCCTCGGCGGTTTGCTCGATGTCGCCGAGGAGCGCGATCGTGCGCCGCGCTACGGCGAGCTGGGCGTCGATCTGGTACAGATCGTAGAACGCCGTCGCGAGTTCTAGCCGGGCGGTCCACGTGGCGGCATCCGCGCGCCCGTCGGCAGCGCGCGCCTCCGCTCGGGCCGCACTCCCCGCCAGCGCCAACTTGCCCGGCAGCGGGACCATCTGCATCACCTGGACCTGCACCATGCCGAGTGGCGGCATCGCCGTAAGCCCCGGCACGGTGTAGTTCATGAATCCGAGCTGGAGCTGCGGATCCGGGGGCAGCGACGCCGAGCGCACCGTCGCATTGGCCGCCGAGGCGAGCGCGCGGGCGGCGCCGATGCGCGGACTGCGGGCGTCCAGCTCGCGATAGGCGTCTCCGAGGCGCAGGGCCGCTTGTGCGGCGGCCGGCGCCGGTGTCAGCACGGCGACCGCGGCGAGTACGGCGCCGGCGAGTGCGTAGATGGCGGCCGCGCGATCGGCGCGGCGCGTGCGGCGCCCGTGGCGCCGCCATATGGCTTTCATGATGTGATCCCTGAAGGCGGCCGGACCAACCCCCGGCGCGCGTCCCCTGGGCCGGCCGCGCCCAATGCGCGGCGGCGTGATTCAGATGGGAGGGGTCAGGCGCGCGGAGGGGGCGGTTCGGGCGCGTGCGCGTTATCGCGCGGCGCTTGCGCCGTCCGCACAACCGCGAGGCGGTTGGTGGAAATCTCGGACGCCGGTACCTGCGTCGGGGCGACAACCGCCACCGCAGCACAGGCCCCCGCGCTCAGGCAGCCGCCGGGAGGCATCGAGTGCGAACACGGCGCGTGGTGTCCAGAGGCCGGCATTCCAGGCATGGAGTGCGTGGTCGCGTGGTCCGGTCTGGACGGCGAGGAGCCCGAATCGCAGACGCAGAACGGTCCCGCCGCCAGGATCGCCCCTTGGGCGAGCACCAGGGCGGCTACGACCACGGTGCGGACCGCGCTCCACTTACGCATGGACCACAATCATGGGCGTGCTCGGGTTCGTCGCAGTCAGGCGATTGGGGCGAGGTTGTAGGGCCAACCCCGACGCCCTGCTTTCGCACGTTGCGCGGAGCCTCGCGGCGTGACGGCAGCGCACGATTCGCTGAACCTCCGAGCGGTCCGTCACCGCAGGATCCCCCACCGGACAGCCGCCGCCGTGCCGATCGCCAGGGCCAGCAGTGTCGCGAGCGACATCGTGACCAGCGTCGCGGGCCGGGGCGGTCGACGCGCGGGCGGGTCGTCGTGCGCGCCGGCCCCGTGCCCGAGTACGCGAGCGGACCCCATGCCGTGCTTCAGCCCCGACGCGACGAGCCACACATTCACCGGGTAAGCGACCACCGCCCCGGCCAGAATGGCCACGGACATCACGCCCCAGAACCGCATTCCGTCGGGACGCATCGCTGCCGGATCGCGGGCCATCAGGATCCCCATCACGGGAAGCATCGCGGCCATCAAAGCGTTCATGGACAGCCATTCCGGAAGCAGAGTGCGCCGGACCGCTCCCGCGTAACTTCCGCTCATAGCGAGTTTCATGAACAACGCCTGGAAGATGAAGAGGCCGAAGCCGAACCCGGCAGCATATTCGAAGATCGCGTCCACCCGTGGAGGCATCCGCAGGCCCATGCCGGCCAGCGCCCCCACGATGATTCCCGACGCGTCGCCGGCAACGCAGTGAATCGTCGAACCCACGCCCTGCTTCCAGAGAGGCGCGACGTACGTGGCGTGGCCCCCGGGGAACGGCTCGCGACAGGAGAGCAGATAGACGACCAGGCCTACAGGCCCGGTGTAGAGCACGACCAGGATCCACCCCCATTTCATGACCGCCGAGATCGCCGGCGTTCGGGCGACGTCGATTGCGACCACGACCAATGACGCGGCCGTCAGGCCGAACCAGAGAAGCAAGGCGCCGTCCATCGCGGCGAGCGGGGCGGTCATCGGCCGTCTACGCGGAGCGCCGTGCGCGGCCAACCGCCGCGTTGTAGGCGGGGACCCACAGCGCCGCGGCGTACCACCCATAGAGGTAGCTCTCCAGCGCGCCGAGCACGAAGCTCCGCCAGCTTAGCCAATGGAATCCCGGTAACAGGGCCTGCCAGGCCGTGAACATGGCGGCGCCCGGGAACAGGATCCCGAACGCCACGCACAGGCCGAACGAGATCAGGAGGAGCACGCTCGTGGCGTGCCCCACGGCGACGAGAGACAGACGGGTATTCATGGATGCTCCCGGGTTACGCCGCGTACCGCTGCGGCGCGGCGTCGAACGTATCGAGGCAGCGCCGTGAGCAGAAGCGAAGCAGGCGCCCCTGATATACCTCCGCGTATCCCTGATCGACCGCGACGGGCATTCCGCACACCGGGTCCACCGCGGACTCCGCGGGCGGCGCCCCGTGGTCCGTCGGCCCGTGAATGTGACCGGCCGGATGTGGCGCGTCCTGATGCCCCGCATGCGCCATGTGCGCGCCGCAGCCGACGCGCATCATGACGAGGAAGAGACCCGCAAGGAGCAGAACCCATAGAATCATCATATGACCTCCCAGTGCTGACCGTTGCCGGACCCGGCGTGCGCATTGCCGACGCTCGGGCCGACGTTGCTAATCTCACCCCGCATCCTGAATGCGGCCTGAGTCGACGCTGAGCGCTTCGCCATCCCGATCTGGATGCTCGGGTTGCAGCGTCTTCAGGGCGCGTTCAGGACCGCCTCAGGCTCGCGGCGCACCTTGCACGCACCATGGGACCGGAGGCGCTCATGACATGGTGCAAGGTGACAGCGATCGTTCGCGGACTCGCCCTGGAACGGGTGGAACAGCAACTCGAGCAGCTCGGCGTGCCGGGCGTGACGGTCACGCAGGTGCGCGGCTTTGGGGAGTACCGGGATTTCTTCCGTCACGATTGGACGGTGGGCCATGCACGGCTCGAGTTGTACGTTCCGCAAGGCGACGCCGATCGGTACGTGGCGGCGATTCTGGAGGCAGCGCGAACGGGCGAACCCGGTGACGGCATCGTCACCGTGGCCCCGGTCGAATCGGTGATCCGGATTCGCGACGGCCGCCGCACACCGGATGAGGCGGCAGCCGGCACCACATAGCGGCACTCAGGACCGCGCGTCCGCCCCGCGGGCCGCGACCAACCGCCGCCACTGCCCCCAGCGCGGTACGAACATCGGCACACGCCGCCGATAGGCCCCATACACGTCCCCGAATGTCGCCAGCATCGCTCGCTCTTCCCGTCGGGCGAGGAGCGTGTACGCGACGACAATCACCGGAAAGAGCCCGACCGAAAAGAGCGTCGGCCAGTGGAGCACCCCCTCGCCGAACAGGGCGGCAAAGAGTCCGAGATACTGCGGATGTCGCACGAAGGCGTAGACGCCGTCGGTCACGAGGCGATTCTCTCCACGCGCCCGGTACACTTCGCGCCACCCTTCGGCGATCACCGCAAGCCCCGCGAACAACACGACGTAGCCCACGATCATCGCCAGCATCATGCCGGTCTCGCCGACCCCCAGCAGGGTTGACCACAGGTTCGCGTTCAGGTAGCGGCGGTCCAAGCCGAAGACCCGCACCAGGACGTGGATGGTGAGCGGGAACCCGTACATCTCGGCGTACAGCGCAATGATGAACCCCTGCACCAGCCCGGCGCCGGCCCACTCGCGCCAGGTGCGCGGCGCGAGGTAGCGGTACAGCACCCACGAGGCGACGACGATCATCACCAGCGCCAGACCCCAGGCGCCGGAATGCGCAATCGGAACGGACGACGGCATGAGACTCTCCTGTTAGCGTCGCCTTCAACTTCCAACGCAACCCTGAAGTGCGGGTGAGGGCACCCTGAACCCCACGGGCGCCGATCAGGAGGGGAGTGAGTCCCCAATCGGGTGCAGAGGGAGGCGGACCGTGGCCGTGGTCCCGCGCCCCAGCTCGCTCGCGATCACCAGCGTCCCGCCGTGTTGCTCGGCCACCCACCGCGCGATGGGGAGCCCGAGCCCAGTCCCGCCGGGGTCACGCGCGCGGGCGCGATCGCCCCGGTAGAACCGTTCGAAGACGTGTGGCAGCGCATCGGCGGCGATGCCGACGCCGGTGTCCCGAACCTCCACGACCGCGGTCCCGTCCGCGCGCTGCAGAT
>JAGWRB010000052.1 GCA_028876725.1 Gemmatimonadota bacterium | reverse complement strand
TGGAGGCCCCCCGGTATCGTCAGTCGGGGCGGTCCACTTCTTCACCGCCACCCCGATCACGCCCAGCCCCGCCACGAGCAAGACGTACGGCGCTGCGTAGAGCACGAGGTTGAATCCGTGCGCCTTGGGGTCGAGCAGGATCCACTCGCCGTACTTCGACACGAAGTACGCCTTCACTTCGGCGGGGGTCTTTCCCGCGGCGAGCTGCGTCTTGACGAGATTGCGCATCTCGCCGGCCAGCTCCGACGGCGAATCCTGAATCGATTCGCCCTGGCAAACCGGGCACCGCAACTCCGAGGCCACCGAGGTCGTCGCGGCATCGAGCGCCGAGTCGGACATGAGCGCCGAGTGGATCGCTCGGCCCGCGGAGTCGGCGGTGTTCGGCGGCGCGGACTGCGCGCGTAGCGCACCCGGCGCGGCCGTCAGCAGCATCAGCGCCGCGAGCGTGCCCTGCGCGGAGAGCCGGTGAATCATAGCGTCCCCTTGGAGCCCGGCGCCGCGGGCGCGAGCACGTGCGCGGCGCTGTCGGCCGGCGCCGCGGCGCCAGACGCCGGGAGCGCCGCGATGAGCGAGTCGACGATCCGCGTGAGGATCGCATCGGTCACGGGGCCGGTCTGCTTGTACGCCACGCGGCCCGAGCCGTCGATGAAGTACGTCTCGGGCACGCCGTAGAGCCCGTAGTCGATGGACGTGTGCGCGTTGGCATCGTTGACCGACGGATACTGCTGGCCGCCCATCTCCCTGATCCAATTGATGGCCGGCGCGGGGAAGTCGTTGTAGAGCACGCCGAGGAACTTGACCGGCTTGCCCTCGTAGCGGCGCGCGAACTGCTGCAATTCGACGTGCTCATCGCGGCACGAGAGGCACCACGACGCCCAGAAGTTGAGCACCACGACGTTGCCGCGCAGGCTGGCCAGATGGACCGTGTCGCCCACGGGGAGCGTGGTGGGGGCCTCGCCCGGCGAGAACACCGGCAGCCGGAAGTCGGGCGCCATGCGGCCCGGCAGCGGCGACGGAATGTTGTTGGGATCCTTGGTGAATCCCCACGCAAAGAGCGCGATCACCGGTACCGCGAACAGGGCGGCGATCGCCGCGCGTTTCCAGTTCATGCTTCTCCCCCTCCGGTGGTCGCCACCGGGATCGGCACCGCCGCGACGGGCTGGCGGGCCGGCGCGACGACGGTGCGGCGCTTGCGATTCGGAAATACCCCGATGATCGCGCCGAGCACCACGATGCCGCCGCCGAACCAGATCCACGGCACCAGCGGCTGCACGATGAGCTTCACCGTGGCGTGAGCGCCGTTCTGGTCGAACGCCATGAGATTGAAGTACAGGTCGCCGCCGATGGAGCTGACCACCTGCGGCGTCGGCACCGGCGACGACTGCGTGGGATAGAAGTTCATCCGCGGATCGGCGGTGGCCACGACGCGGCCGTTGTCGAGCACTTCCATGGTGGCGCCGATCACCGCGCGCTGCGGCTCCTGGCGTCCCCACACTTCCTTGAGTCGCGCCGTGTGCCCGGCCACGGTGATCGTCTCGCCGGGCTTGAGCGTGGCTTCACGTTCGCGGCGGAAGCTCTGCGACGCCGCGATGCCGAGGGCCACGAACAGGACCCCGAAGTGGGCGACATAGCCGCCGTAGCGGCGGCGGTTCCCGCTCACGAGGCGCGAGAGCGCGGTGAGCCAGTTCTCGCCGTGCGCGGCGTGGCGCGCCTTCATGCCGATCCAGTACTCGCGGCCGTTGGCGAACGCGGAGTACCCCACGAAGGCGAAGATGAGCACGGCGTACGGATTGCGCGCGCCGGCGATCAGGGCGACGGCGCCGAGCACCACGGCGCCCGCGATGGGCGGGAGCAGCTTCTGCTTCATCTGCGCCTTCGACGCCACGCCCCACGGGAGCGCGGGGCCCACGCCGAGCAGGAAGATGAGGGCCGTGATGAGCGGCAGTGTCATCTTGTTGAAGAAGGGTTCGCCCACGGTGACCTTGATGCCGCGCGCGGCCTCGGCCACCAGCGGGAACAGCGTGCCCACGAGCACGGTGAAGCAGAACGCGGTGAGGAACAGGTTGTTGAGCAGGAACACCGTTTCGCGCGACGTGGCCGACTCCAGCCGGCCGCGCGTCTTCAGCTTTTCGGAAACTCCCGCGACCATCACCAGCGCGCCAATGAGGACGAAGGCGATGAAGCCTAGGAAGTAGTAACCGATAGTGCCGGTGGTGAAGGCATGCACCGAGCTCAGGATGCCCGACCGCGTGAGGAACGTGCCAAGGATGGTGAGCACGAAGGTGCCGACCATCAAGTTCAGGTTCCACTGCTTGAGCATCCCGCGGCGCTCCTGCACCATGACGGAATGCAGATAGGCGGTGGCGGTGAGCCAGGGGAGGAACGACGCGTTCTCGACCGGATCCCAGGCCCAGTAGCCGCCCCAGCCGAGCACCTCGTACGACCACCACATGCCGGCGATGATGGCCGCCGAGAGGAAGCCCCAGGCGATCATCGTCCAAGTGCGCGAGATCTTGATCCAGTCGTCCGAGGCCACTTCGCCCGAGAACATCGCGCCGGCCGCGAAGGCGAACGGCACGGACATGCCCACGTAGCCCAGATAGAGCAGGGGCGGGTGCACGGCCATCAGAATGTGGTTCTGGAGCAGCGGGTTCGGGCCCGGACCGTCGGCCGGCACGGGGAACACCGGCATGAACGGATTGGCCGGCCCCACGAGCAGAATCGCGAAGAAGAGCGCCACCACCAGCAGCGTCACCGCGGCCCACGGCACGAGCGTGCCCGGCCGCTTGCGATTGATCCAGATGACGGCGGTGGAGTAGGCGCCGAGCACCCAGGCCCAGAACAGGATCGATCCCTCGAGCGCGCCCCAGAGCGAGATGACGGTGTAGAACAGCGGCGTCTCGTTGCTGCCCACCTGCGCGACGTACGACACGGAGTAGTCGTGCGTGACCAGCGCATAGATCATCGCGCCGGTGGCGATGGTGACGAGCACGAAGTTGGCGTAGATCGCGCCGAACGCGAGCTGCACCCAATCCTGCCGGCCGCGGCGAATGCCCACCGTGCCGACGATCGCCCCGAAGAGGACCGCGATCAGCGAGACCAGCAGCGCGTCGTGCGCAAACATCCCGGTCATGGCGTGGACCCCTTGATCAGCGTTTTATACATCTCTTCCGGCTTCTCGCCCGGCTTGGGCGGGTGATACTCGTTGGAGTGCTTGACCATGAGATTGGTGGCCTCGAACACGCCATCGCGGCCGTACTTGCCCTCGATCACGACGCCCATGCCCGGCTGGAACATCTGCGGGGGCGCGCCGGTCTCGTGCACGAGCACCGTGCTCGTGTCGTCGGTCACCTCGAACTGCAGATGCAGCGTCTTCTCGTCCCACTGCACGGTGCCGGGCTTTACCAGGCCGCCCAGTCGCACCGGCACGTCGTAGCCGGCGTCGCCCTTGGCCAGCAGTTCCTTGGGGGTGAGGAAGAACACGACGTTCTTGTCGAGGCCGCCGTACAGCAGCCACCCGAACGTCGCGACCAGCACCACCGCGACGAGAATCGCCCAGTTTCGCTTGCTCATACCGCATCTCCTTCACCGGGCTCGTGGCCCGTGACTCGCCGATATTCAGCGCGCGCGCGCTGCAGCGCGCGGCGCGCGTAGGCCATGTATCCCAGCACCAGCACCCAGGTGACGGCGTACGCCGCCGTCACGTATGCCCAGTTGGACGCTTCCATCAGTCCAGCCCTCCCAGCGCCGCGGCCTGCGAGGCGTGCTCGGCGGCCCGCACGGTGCACGCCGCGTCGTAGCGCCGGCGAATGAAGTACGCCATCACGAGCAGGAACGCGCCGAAGTTGGCGAACATCCCCACCCAGTAGATCTTGGCCATCGACCGCATGCTCGACGGCATTTGATGCAGCGTGCGCCACCAGGTGACGGACATCCACACGATGGGCACGTTGAGCGCGCCGAGGATGCCCACCGCCGCGCTCCACTGGCCGCGCCGCTGCGGGTCCTCCACGAACGCGCGCAGCGCCAGATACCCCACGAACACCAGAAAGAGCACCAGCGTCGACGTCAGGCGGGCGTCCCACACCCACCACACGCCCCACGCCGGTTTTCCCCAGATCATGCCGAGCACCAGCGTGAGCCCATTGAAGATAGCGCCCACCTCGGCGGCCGCGGCAGCGAGCAGGTCGTCGTCCTCGCGGCCCTTCCAGAGGAAGCGCAGGCTGTACACCAGCACGATCGCGAAACAGACGAACATCACCCACGCCGCCGGCACGTGCACGTAGAGGATCTTCTCGAGCTGCCCCATGTTCTGATCGGGGGGCGAGGTGAGGAACGAAAACACCTGCGTGGCGACGAGCGCCGCAAGACTGACGGCGCCGAATACCGGCCAGCGGGCCGGACGGGGCGCTTCGACGGTGGGGGCCGCAGTGGTCATGGCAATGGCCTCAGACTTCGATGACATATTCGAATGCCCAGAGCGTCGCGACGAAGAAGATCAGATCGTACGCGCCGAGCAGTTTGATCCAGGCGCCGGCCTCGTGCATCATGTCGCCCACGAGCAGCGCCTTGGACGCCGAGATGGCCGCGAGCAGCACCGGCACGAGCATCGGGAAGAGCAGGAGCGGGAGCAGCACCTCACGTGCGCGGCTGCGGCTGGCCATGGCGGCGTAGAAGGTGCCGAGCACCACCAGCCCCACGGCGCCGAGCGCGAACACGCCGAGCAGCGACGGCCATGCCGCCGGAATGCTCACCTGAAAGAGCGCGATGCCCACGGCGATCACGATGATGAGCATGAGCCCTACGAACAACGAGTTCGCGATGAGCTTGCCCACGTAGATCACCCACCGCGGCCCGGGATACTGCAGGAGCTGATCGAGCGCGCCGCTCTCGAGCTCCACCTGGTACGAGCGGTTGAAGGCGAGGACGCCGGCGAAGAGCGCCGAGAGCCAGAGCGCGCCGGCCGCGGCGTCGCGCAGCGCCTGCGCGTCAGGGCCAAGCGCAAAGCCGAACAGCACGAGAATCGTCACGCCCAGCGCGGCGACGCTGTTGAATCCCGCCTTGGAGCGGCGCTCCGTGGTCAGATCCTTCCAGGCGATCGCGCGGATGCGGCGCACGTCGTCGCGGAATGCCATCAGCGTCCGCCTCCCGCGCCGGCGGCGGCTCGTTCGGCGGTGCGCGGGCGCAGCCGCGGCACGGGCGCCGGACGCGAATCCGCCACGCGCCCGTTCTCGATGGTAATCGTGCGGTCGAGCACGCCGGCGGCCGGCGCCAGCTCGTGCAGCACCACCAGCGCGGCGCCGCCGGCGTTCCCGGCCTCGGTGATGATCTCGTTCATGAGGGCGATGCCCGCCGTGTCGAGATTGCTGTACGGCTCGTCGAGCAGCAGCACGCGGGCGTGGCGCAGCAGCAGGCGCGCGAGCGCGAGGCGGCGCTGCATGCCCGCCGAAAATCCGCGCACGCGCTCGTTGATTACGTGGCCGAGTCCCACACGTTCGAGCGCGGCGTCGAGGTTGTTGCCGGCCGGGAGTCCGAGCATCATCGCGCCGAACTTGAGATTCTCGCGCGCGGTGAGATCGTCGTAGAGGCCCGGCGTGTGGGCCAGGAATCCGAGCTCCGAACGCACGGCGTCGGTTTCGCGGGCCACATCGTGCCCGTAGATGAGCGCCGTGCCCGCCGTGGGCTTGAGCAGCGTGCCGAAGATGCGGAGCAGCGTGGTCTTGCCGCTTCCATTGGCTCCCAGCAGCCCGACGATTTCGCCGGGTTCGAGCTGAAGACTCACGCCCCGCAGCACCCACCGCGCGCCGAACCGTCGTGCGACCCCCTGGGCTTCGATCGCCAACTCGGATTTTGAAGTCACCATGGATCGTGGGTGTTGAATGGCCCCGCAAACACACGCTCAGGCTAAGACTCGTGATGCGGGATCGCCATCGGCAACCGCCCGAGCCGGTGTCGGGGAATCGCTGACATAAGCGATCGGGGGTGGCGGAGCCGCCGATTCGCGGTCCCGCCACCCCCGTATTCTATAGAAGGCCGCCCCCGCGCCCTACCCCTCGGGGAGGAGCACCTCGTCCACCACGTGGATCACCCCGTTGGATCCCTCGACGTCACGCTGGAGGAACTCGGCGCCGCTCACGCGGAGCTGGTCGCCGCGCGCGACGATGCGGAGCGGCCGGCCGTCCATCGAGGTGGCCTCGCGCGATTCATCGCGCAGGAAGTCGGCGGAGGTGAGGCGTCCCGGCACCACGTGGTGCCTGATGAGCGCCGCCCACCGCTCCCGATCGGCGCGCAGTGACGCGCGCGTGTGCTCGGGGAGCCGGTCGAAGGCGTCGTCGGTGGGCGCGAAGACGGTGAACGGCCCCTTGCTCTCGAGCGTGTTGACGAGGTCGGCGCTCCGGAGGGCGGTGACGAAGGTTCTGAATGTGCCGGCGTTGAGCATGGGCGGTCTCGATAGGTGGCGGTGTGAGACTCCGGGCCGCCGCCAGTCTATTGGCGGCTGTCTGTATAGCACTTGTCCAGGAAAGTTGGCGTAATATCTGCGTTTGTCAAGGTAATTTCCAAGACTATATGTTGACAATACTTAGACAAAACGCGATTATGTGGCCATGCCAGAAACTCCAGAATCCGCAATTCCGAAGCACCCCATTGGCGTGGCGTCGGAGCGCACCGGGCTGAGCCCGGACGTGCTTCGCGTGTGGGAGCGGCGCTATCACGCGGTGTCGCCCGACCGATCCGAGGGACGCCAGCGCCTCTATTCGGACGACGACATCGAACGCCTGCGGCTGTTGCGGCTCGCTACGCTGCCCGGCCGCGCGATTTCGGCGGTGGTGTCGTTGAGTACCGCCGAGCTGGAGCGAATGGTGGACGAGGACGATCGCGCGCGGGCGCGGGTGGAGGCGAAGGGGTCGCCCGATGCGGGCCCGGGGAGCGAGCTCGTGAATCGCGCGCTGGCGCATGTGCGGATGTACGACACGCCGGGGCTGCAGTGGCTGTTGACGCGCACGGTGGCGGATCTGGGGGTGG
>JAGWRB010000051.1 GCA_028876725.1 Gemmatimonadota bacterium | reverse complement strand
GGCGTTCTCTGCCGATCTCGACGAATCGATCGACGACGGCGAATCCCGCTCGGGCGTTCGCGTCGGCGTCGGCGACGGTCTGCCCGCGCGCCGCGACGCGCGCGGACTCACGCTCGACGATGTGCTCGCCGCGCTGTCCAACGCCTGGCGATTGCGTGCCGAGCCGCCCGCCGCGCCGGTGCTGGCGGAGCTTCCGGCCGTGGAGTCCCGCGCGTGAGCGAGCGCCCGCACGTCCCACTCGGTCCCGGCGTCGAGTTCGACACCGTGCGCCGCCTGCTCGAGCAGTGGGGGCCGCACGCGCGCGGCACGGGCGACGACGCGGCGGTGCTCGACGTCCCCGTCGGACGCCGGCTCGTGGCGAGCGTGGACACGGCGATCGAGAACGTGCACTTCCGCCGGGCATGGATCACGCCGTCCGAGATTGGATACCGCGCCGTGACCGCGGCGCTGAGCGACCTCGCCGCGATGGGTGCGGCCCCCCTTGGCGTGCTGGTCGCGTTCGTACTCCCCGAGCCGTGGCGCGAGCGCCTGCCCGAAATCGCCGAGGGCATCGGCATGGCCGTCGCCGACGCGGACACGCTCGTGCTCGGGGGGAACCTCTCGACGGGCGCGGAACTTGGCATCACCACGACCGTGCTCGGCCACGCCGATCGGACCCTGCGCCGCGATGCGATGCGCGCGGGCGATCACCTGTACGTTACCGGGCATCTGGGCGGCGCCGGCGCCGCGCTCGCAGCGTTCCTGGCCGGGCGCGCGCCGACTCCCGAACATCGCGAGCGATTCACGCGCCCTGTGGCGCGACTCGCCGAGGGCCAGTGGCTGCTCGCGCACGGCGCCACGGCCGCGATCGATATTTCCGATGGGCTCGCCGCCGACGCCGCGCACCTCGCCGCGGCGGCCCGGGCCGGCGTGGAACTCGTGCTCGCCGATCTTCCGCTCGTGGCCGGCGTGCGCGCGCGCGATGCGCTGGCCAGCGGCGAGGAGTACGAGCTGCTCGTCGCCGCGCCCCAGCCCCTGGACACCGACGCGTTCGCCGCGGCCTTCGGGACGCCGCTCACGCACGTGGGGCGCGTCGTGGACGCGCATCCGGGCGAGGCCGTGGTCACCGACGGCGGACGCCGCGTTGCGGGCGGCCGGGGGCACGACCACTTTCAGGGGTGATGCGCACCCTCTTCACTCTCATCGTGGTGGCCCTGGCCACCGCCGTGCTCGGCCCGGTGGTGCTCGTCGCCGGGCTCTTCCGCGTCAGGGAGAAGCCCGGCGGAATCTACCATGCGTGCATGCACGTCTGGGCGCGCCTCGCCATCCGCGCCTCCGGGACGCGCATCGTGGTGCATGGGGCCGACCGCATGAGCCCCACCGATGGCGTGGTGTACATCGCCAACCACGTGAGTTGGTTCGACGTGTTCGCGCTGGCCGCCACGCTGCCGCGCTACAGCTTCATCGCCAAGAGCGAGCTGCGAAAGATCCCGCTGTTCGGGCCCGCCGCGGCCGCCGCCGGGATCGTTTTTTTGGAACGCGACAATCGCAAGCAGGCCTTCCAGTCGTATCAGGGGGCCGCGGCACAGGTGCGAGACGGGCGGTCGGTGGTCGTGTACCCCGAGGGAACGCGCGGCCGCGACTACCCATTGCGTCCGTTCAAGAAGGGACCGTTCGTGCTCGCCATTGCGTCGGGGGCGCCCATCGTGCCCACCCTGATCTACGGCGCGCGCGAGGTCATGCCCCGCGGTTCGTTTCGCATCCGGCCCGGGGAGATTCATGTACATTTCCTGGACCCGGTCCCCACGGCCGGACTCAGTTACGACGATCGCGGTGCGCTCATGACGCGCGTCTGGCAGCGAATGGCCGACGGGCTGCACGAGCGCTACGGGGTCGCGCGAACCGACCGTCCCATCGCCAATCCGAACGAACGCGTCATCTGACCCGAGCGCTCTGCCCATGACCACGATTTCCCACGTGCACGCCCGCGAGATCCTCGACAGCCGCGGCAATCCCACTGTCGAGGCCGACGTCTTCCTCACCAACGGCATCAAGGGGCGCGCGGCGGTGCCGAGCGGCGCCAGCACCGGCGAGCACGAGGCCGTGGAGCTGCGCGATGGCGACCCGGCCCGCTACGGCGGTAAGGGTGTGCTGCAGGCGGTGCGAAACATCGAGGAGTCCATCGGACCGGCGATCGCCGGCATGGACCCCACACTGCAGCTCGAGATCGACGCCGCGATGCTCGAACTCGACGGCACCGAGAACAAGTCGAAACTCGGCGCCAACGCCATGCTCGCGGTGTCACTCGCCACGGCGCGCGCCGCGGCGCAGCTCGCGAACCTGCCGCTCTATCGCTATCTCGGCGGCCCGCTGGCGCGCGTGACGCCGGTGCCGATGATGAACATTCTCAACGGCGGCGCGCACGCCACCAACACGGTGGACTTTCAGGAATTCATGATCGTGCCCGTGGGCGCCGAGAGCTTCGGCGAGGGACTGCGGATGGGCGCCGAGGTGTTCCACGCGCTCAAGAAGGTGCTCGTGAAGCGCAAGCTGAGCACCGGCGTGGGCGACGAGGGCGGGTTCGCGCCCAACCTGGCCAACGATGAGGAAGCGCTCAAAGTCGTGGTCGAGGCCATCGAGGCCGCCGGGTACACGCCGGGGCAGGAGATCGCGCTCGCGCTCGACGTGGCCGCGAGCGAGCTGTATGCCGACGGCGCGTACGTGTTCAAGAAGAGCGGCGGCAACAAGCAGAGCGCCGAGGGGATGATCGAGTTGTATGGTCGCTGGCTCGACGAGTACCCCATCGTGTCCATCGAAGATGGGCTGGCCGAGAACGACTGGGACGGCTGGCAGAAGCTCACGTCCGCGCTCGGCGACCGCTGTCAGCTCGTGGGCGATGACATCTTCTGCACCAATCCCGAGCTGCTGGGCCAGGGCATCGAGCGCGGGGTGGCCAATTCGATTCTCATCAAGGTCAACCAGATCGGCACGCTCAGCGAGACGCTCGAGACCATCGACATGGCGCGCGGCGCCGGCTACCTGTCGGTGATCTCGCACCGCTCGGGCGAAACCGAGGACACCTTCATCGCCGACCTCGCGGTGGCGAGTGGCGTGGGACAGATCAAGACCGGCTCGGCGAGCCGCACCGATCGCATCGCGAAGTACAATCAGCTCCTGCGGATCGAAGAGGAGCTCGCGGGCGCGGCCGAGTATCCGGGCGGCACGCTGTACGGCCTGTGAGCGCCTCGCGCCGCCTGCCGCCCGGCATCAAGGCGCTGCTCTGGATCATCGTCGCGGTGGTCGGGGCCACGTTCGCCGTGCAGGGCGGGGAGTACAGCACGCTGGACCTGTGGCGCCAGCGCCGGGAGAAGCACGCGCTGCGCATCCAGATCGATTCGCTGCAGCACGTGGTCGATTCGCTGACCCACTACCGCGATCGCGTGCTGCACGACCCCGCGCTCCAGGAGCGCATTGGACGCGAGGAGTTCGGCTGGGTGCGCGGCGACAAGGAGCTGCTGTACCGGTTCGATACGCCCGACAGCGCGTCACGATGACCGGCGGGCCGCGTCAGGGAATCCCGCACGCATGCCCGAGATTTCCCCGGCGCATGACCGGCGTTTTCGGGACAGCGGCGCCGATTCGCGAGACGTAGCCTTCGCCGTGCAGCGCGACGGCGCTGGCGGGTGAACGCCGGAGGATCCATGACCGCAGACGTCGAAACTCCACGCCAGACGTACTCGATACTTCTCCTGGCCAGCGATGGCTCGCCGGCCATGGATGCCACTATTCAGATGGCGCACCTCCTCGCCGCGCGCGACCACGCCCGGGTGCACGTGGTGACCGCGGTTGAACCGCTGCCCATGGTGACCCCTGAGGGCAACCTCCCCTTCACCTCGGAAGTGGAGCAGAGCCGCCGCGCGGCGCTCGAGAAGCAGGTCCTCGACCAGCTCGCGCGCGTCGCGCCCGAATCGCGCGACTGGGCGGTGCGCCAGATCGACGGCCACCCCGACGTCACCATCGTGCGCATGGCGCACGAGGCCGGCGCGGGCCTCATCGTGCTCGGCCTGGGCGAGCACGGCATGGTGGACCGCTGGTTCGGCGGCGAGACGGCGCTGCGCGTACTGCGGTTGGCCGACGTGCCCGTGCTCGCCGTGTCGCCATCTGCCGACCGGCTGCCCGAGCGCGTGCTCGTGGCCATGGACTTCAGCGAAACGAGCGAACGGGCGCTCGCCGCGGCCCTCCCGCTTCTCGGCGCCGGCGCCAAGATCACGATGGCGCATGTGGTGCCGCGCGACATCTCGATGGGCGTGTGGCCCGCGTGGGACGACGCGTATGAGAACGCCGTGAAGGCCAGCTTTGCCGAACTGCGCGGCCGGCTGAAGATCCCGGCGTCGATGGCCGCCGAGGAGCTGGTGCTCTACGGCGACCCGGCGCGCGAGCTGCTCACGCAGGCCGAGCGCATGAAGGCCGATCTCATCGTGACCGGCACCCACGGGCACAACATCGTGGCCCGCGCGCTGCTGGGCCGCGTCTCCACGAAGCTCATTCGCGGCGCCCAGTGCTCGGTGTTCATCCTGCCCCCGGAGATGCGTGCGAGCTGAGTTCCTGAGAAGCCGGGCGGTGCTCCTGCCGGCGGCCGCGCTCGCGGTCATCGGCGCGGGTGCCGCGGCGTACGCGTGGCCGGGCGGCGCGCGGGCGGCGTACTGGATCTGGTGGGCTGGGCTCGTCGTCGTGGGCGCGCCGGTGGTATGGCGCACGCTCCGCGGCATGTGGCGCGGCCATTTCGCGAGCGACGTGGTGGCGATGCTCGCCATCGTCGGCGCGGTGCTGCTCGCCCAGCCGCTCGCCGGGCTCGTGGTGGTGCTCATGCAGACCGGCGGCGAGGCGCTGGAGCGCTACGCCGAGGGGCGCGCCTCGCGCGCCATTCGCGAACTCGAAGCCGCCGCGCCGCGCCGCGCGCACCGGTTGGGCGACGGGACTGTGGCCGACATCACCGTGGAGGAGATCGCCGTGGGCGACCTCCTGCTCGTGCGCCCCGGCGAGCTGGTGCCCTGCGACGGCGTGGTGACCGACGGTCACTCGCTCGTGGACGCGTCGCGTCTCACGGGGGAACCGGTGCCCGTGCAGGCCGAGGCGGGCGTGTCGCTCATGAGCGGAAGCGTCAACGGCGACGGCGCGCTCACCATGCGCGCCACCGCGCTCGCCGTGGAGAGCCAGTACGCGCGCATTGTGGAACTCGTACGGCACGCGCAGGAGAGCAAATCGCCGCTCCAGCGCCTGGCCGACCGGTATGCGGTTTGGTTCACACCGGTGACGCTCATCGTGTGCGCCGCCGCGTATCTCACCACCGGCGACTGGGTGCGCGTGCTCGCCGTGCTCGTCGTGGCCACGCCCTGTCCGCTCATCCTGGCCACGCCGATCGCGATCATCGGCGGCATCAACGCCGCGGCTCGGCGCATGGTGATCGTGCGCAACGGCGCGGCGCTGGAGCAGCTCTCGCGCGTCGACACCGCGGTGTTCGACAAGACCGGCACGCTCACCGTGGGCACTCCCGAAGTGCGCGGCGTGATTCCCGCGCCCGGGTTCGACGGTGATGAGGTGCTGCGGCTTGCCGGCGCCGTGGAGCAGGGGTCGGGGCACCTGCTCGCGCGCACCATCGTGCGCGCCGCGGAGTCGCGCTTCGGCACGCTGCCTCCGGCGCGACACCACCGCGAGTCCCCCGGGCGCGGCCTCTCGGGCGACGTCGACGGGCGCGAGGTGGCCGTGGGGGCGCGGTCGTACATCCTGGAGCTGCCCGGCGTGTCGGTGAACGAGCTCGCGGCGCTGGAGCACGGCGGCGACGGTCTGCGCGCGTATGTCGCCGTGGACGGGCGTCTCGCCGGCATCGTCGATTACGCCGATCGGATTCGCCCGAACATCGCCGGCGTGTTCAGCGATCTTGGATCGCTGGGCGTGCCGCGCACGTTGTTGCTGTCGGGCGATCACACCCCCAATGCGCGCGCCGTCGCGGCGGCCGTGGGGATCAGCGAAGTGCACGGCGACCTGCTGCCGGAAGACAAGGTGGCCGTGGTGAACCGCCTGCGGCACGAGGGCGCGCGCGTGCTGATGGTGGGCGACGGCACCAACGACGCGCCCGCGCTCACGGCCGCCGACGTGGGCATCGCGCTGGCGGGGCACGGGGGCGGAATCACGGCGGAGGCGGCCGACGTCGTGATTCTGGTGGACGAACCCGAGCGCGTGGTGGAAGCCGTGCGCATCGGCCGGCGCACCATGCGCGTGGCGCGTCAGAGCATCTGGGTGGGGCTCGGGCTCAGCGCGATCGCGATGGGGTTTGCGGCGCGCGGGTACATCGTGCCGACCGTGGGGGCCGTGCTGCAGGAGGCCATCGACGTCGCGGTGATTCTGAACGCGTTGCGCACGAGCGGCGGGAGGGCGAGCTGAGCCCAAAGTGGGGAAGTCTTGACCGGTAGCGCCTGCGAGCTAGGTTTAAGGAACTGACGCGGGGTGGAGCAGCCTGGTAGCTCGTCGGGCTCATAACCCGAAGGTCGCGGGTTCAAATCCCGCCCCCGCTACTTGCCGGCCGGTCCGAGAGGGCCGGCCGGTTTGCATTGAGGAGCCGGTGGTTTGAGAAGGGCCGGCGCGCGGTTAGGTTACACGGCCGGAAAATGGAGTGGGGCAGGGTAGCTCAGGTGGTTAGAGCACGGCACTCATAATGCCGGGGTCGTGGGTTCGAGTCCCACCCCTGCTATCGACGAACAGGCAGTGGCGCACCGTCGCCGCTGCCTTTCTCGTTCCGGCCGCTGCCGCGGCCTACTTCCCCGCCAACGCCGCCTTCACCGCCTCGTTGAGCTGGTCCTCGAGGTGTCCCGTGGAGCCGCAGGTGATGCGCGCGTTGGTCGTGCCGGTCATGTCCACGGCCACGGGGCGAACGTCCGT
>JAGWRB010000050.1 GCA_028876725.1 Gemmatimonadota bacterium | reverse complement strand
TCGGCGATGGAGGGAATCCGTATGCGCCCCTGACGCAGGCGGTCGGGTATTCCGCGGTCGCGCTGGGCATGGGAGCGCTGGTGGGCTCGGCGGCCGGCGTGTGGGACGGCACACCGCGCGTCGCACGCTGGTTCTCGGCGCGCTCACTGCGCGCGGCTGGGCGGTATTCGTATGCGCTGTACGTCGTGCACTATCCGCTCATGGCCGTCGTGGACCTCGCGTGGGCGCGCGTGCGGATTCCGGCGCTGTTCGGGTCGATGCTGCCGGCCTGGCTGGCCTACGCGGCGGCGTTGCTGCTGCCGTCGTTCGGCATCGCGTGGCTGAGTTGGCGGCTGGTCGAATCGCGGATGCTGGCGCTGAAGGGGCGACTGCCATTTGGCGCCCGCCCCTCGGCGCCGCGGGCCGCCTGAGCGGGGGCGCGGCAGGCCGATCCGCCGGGGATTGACGGATTCAGTTTCGTATACAAAATTGGGCACCGAGTTATCGACACTCCGCCCTCCCTGCCACCCCCGCCCGCCACTCGCCCATGCGCATCCTCCGCCGCAAAGACGTCGCCGCCCTCCAGGCCGAAGCGGCCGCCGACCACACCCTCACCCGCGCCCTCGGTCCTCTCAGCCTCACCACGCTCGGCATCGGCGCCATCATCGGCACCGGCATCTTCGTCCTCACGGGCTCCGTCGCCGCGCAGAACGCCGGCCCCGCCGTCGTGCTCTC
Organism: Gemmatimonadota bacterium; assembly: GCA_028876725.1. Taxonomy (GTDB): domain Bacteria; phylum Gemmatimonadota; class Gemmatimonadetes; order Gemmatimonadales; family Gemmatimonadaceae; genus JAGWRI01. Next base: position 3,509 of record JAGWRB010000050.1, on the reverse strand, counting down.
CTTCGTCATCGCCGGCGCCGCCGCCGTCTTCGCCGCCCTGTGCTACGCCGAGTTCGCGTCGCTCATCCCCCTCGCGGGGAGCGCCTACACCTACGGCTACGCCACCCTCGGCGAGATCTTCGCCTGGATCATCGGCTGGGATCTCATCCTCGAGTACGCGCTGGGCTCCGTCACCGTCGCCATCGGGTGGTCGGGGTACATGGTGAGCTTCCTGCACGACGTGGGACTCGACGTTCCCTGCACGCTCTCCGCTGCCCGCGGCGCGCTCGTCACCTGCGCCGACGGCACCACTGCGCACGCCCTGTTCAATCTCCCCGCCCTGCTCATCGTCGCCGTCGTCACGACCCTGCTCGTGATCGGCATTCAGGAATCGGCGCGCGCCAACAACGTCATCGTCCTCGTCAAGCTCGCCGTGCTGCTGCTGTTCGTGCTGGGCGCCGCGCGCGCCGTGGCCACGCACTTCTGGCACCCGTTCATCCCGCCCGCCACCGGGCGCCCCGGTCAGTTCGGATGGGGCGGCGTCACCACGGGCGCCGGCATCGTGTTCTTCTCGTACATCGGCTTCGACGCCGTGTCGACCGCCGCGCAGGAGGCGCGGCACCCGCAGCGCGACATGCCCATCGGCATCATCGCCTCGCTCGTGATCTGCACCCTGCTGTACATCGTGGTGAGCGCCATCGCCACCGGCGTCGTGAGCTACACGCGGCTCAACGTGCCCGACCCCATCGCCGTGGCTGCCGATGCCGCGGGGCTCGGCTGGATGTCGTCGCTGATCAAACTCGGGACCATCGCCGGTCTCTCGTCCACGATTCTGGTCATGCTGCTCGGGCAGTCGCGCGTGTTCTACGCGATGGCCCGCGATGGGCTGCTGCCGGCGGCGGTGAATCGCGTGCATCCGCGCTTTCGCACCCCGTACGTGACGTCCATCGTGACCGGCGTCGCGGTGGCGTTCTTCGCCGCGCTGCTCCCCATTGCCGACGCCGCCAACCTCGTCTCCATCGGCACGCTGCTCGCGTTCGTGATCGTCTCGGTAGGGGTGCTCGTCCTGCGCGTGCGGCAGCCCGAGCTGCCGCGTGCCTTCCGCACGCCCGCCGTGTGGCTCACGGCGCCGGCCGGCGCGCTGATCGCGCTGTACCTCATGTGGCGGTTGCCGGTGGAGACCAAGTGGCGGCTGGCGATCTGGTTCGTGCTCGGGATGATCGTGTACGGCACATACGGGTTCCGTCATGCGCGGCTTGGCCGGGACTCGTGAGCCCCCGCGGGCCAGGCGTGACGGCGAGGGGAACGAACGCACGACCGGCCCGGAGGCGAGTGCCTCCGGACCGGCCGTTCACGGCAAGCCCGTGCGCGGGGCGCGCTACGGATTCACCGTAATCTCGATCGACGACTCGGTGCCACTCACCACGATGCCGTTGAGGGCCGAGGTGATGTTGACATTCGCGCAGCTCGCGAGGATGAAGCGCAGGCGGTACGTCCCGGCCACGGTCGGCTTGAACTGCGCGCCGTACACCAGGCGGCCGGCCACGTTCATCTCCGCGGTGATCGGACCACTGGAGATCTGCTGGGTGACGCTGCCGCCCGGTCCGCTGAGCTGCTCGATGGTCATCGTCGGGCCCACGGTGTAGATGAGCGGCACGAAGTCCGCCAACGTACCGTCGGTGCCCTGGATCTCATCCGGCGACGACGCGTTCACCACGTAGGGCATGTTGTACCCCTGCAGCGTGCCGACCCCGGTGGCCGAAAGCGCCACTTCGACGCGGATCGGTCTGCCCGCCTTGAGGCTCGCGCTGAGCAGGTTGTCTCCCCATCCGGCTTCGGCGTCGAACTTGCTCTGTCCCGTGCCATCGATGATCTGCGCGCGCCAGGTGTTCGCGGTGCCCTGCAGATAGTAGCCGGTCGCGTCCGTCGCGTTCCCCGTCCACCAGAAGGGCGCCGAGGGGCTCGTGAACGCGATGGCCAGCAGCTCGGCCGACGCCGTCGTTTCGGTGGTCAGCGGGCGGATGCCCGCGTCGGTCGCCACCGGCGATCCGGTGACCCCGGTGCCTTCAGCGAACACCACCGGCCACGACAGGTTGTTGCCCAGCGTTTCGGTTTCGCCACCACCACCACCGCCACCACCACCGCCGCCGCCACCCTCCGCGCTCACCGTCACGGTGATGGAGCCGGTGACGTTCTTCGCGCTCGCGGTCACGTTCGCGGTGCCCTCGGCCACGCCGGTCACGAGACCGGTGGAGCTGACGGTCGCCACGGCCGTGTTGCTGCTCGTCCACGTGAACGTCGCGGAGACCACGGTGCCGGTGGACGAATACGCCGTCGCGGTGAGCTGCGACGTCTGGCCCACCGAGATGGTATTGTCACCGGTGACGGTGATCGACGCGATGGCCTGCGTGATGGTTACTTCGGAGTTGCCCTGCTTTCCGCCCGCCGACGCCGACACCATCGTCGACCCGTTGGTCTTGGCGGTGAGCTTCCCGGTCTGATCGATCGTCGCGACGCTCGGGTTGGTGACCGACCAGGTCACCGGCACCGACAACGTGTTGCCCGCGCTGTCGAGCACCGTGGCCGTGAGTTGGACAACATCGCCCTCCTGCACGTTGAGGCTCGACGGGCTCACCGTGATGGCGAATACGCTCGCCGACGGCCCGCCGCCACCGCCGCCACCACCACCGCCGTTGTTCGACAGCTTGCCGGTCACGGCGAAGGTCGAGAACTGGTCGACGTTCGCGACGGCCGTATGCTCGTCGAGGGAGGCTCCGGTGCAGTCACGCCACTGGTTCTGCGTGCGGTCCCGCTGCTGGATGCGGAGCTGCGTCACGTCGATGCCGCTCTGCACGTTGGCCAGATTGAACTTGATGCGCATCGTGGCCGTCTTCTGCAGCGTCAGCCCGTTGGGCAGCACGCGGTACCCGGTGCCGCTCACGTACGTCTGGTCACCGGTGAATTCCGTATCCGCCACCCGCTCGACCACCACGTCGGTCGGCGTCGAAAGCGCGCCTTCCGGGATGACCAGCTCGGCGTTGCCATCGGCCGACGTCACGGTTCCGCCCAGCGCGCCCACGTACTTGCCCTGGGCCGGTTGGACGGTGAGGCCGAACGTCCCGAAGTGGTTGATCTGCCCGCCCACGCTCTGGCCCTGGAGGCCGAGCTGATCGCAGTCGCGCCACTGATTCTGCGCGCGATCGCGCTCCCGCAGGCGGAGCTGCTCCTGGAACACGCCGCTCGGCAGGTTCGCCGGGTTGAATCCCAGCCGCAGTGTCACCGGCACGTTGAGCGTCGTCCCGGCGGGCTTGATCTCGTAGCCGGTGCCGGGCAGGAACTGCGTTTCGCCACTGAACACCGCGTTGTCGACCGCGGTGATCGTGATGTCGGTGGCCGTGGCCAGCGCGCCGGCCGGAATGTCGAGCACGACCGCACCATCGGCCGAGCTCACCACGCCGCCCAGTGATCCGACCACCGTCCCGTTGGGCTGCACCACGACCGTAGCCGTCGCGCTCTTGCCGTCGGCGGTC
>JAGWRB010000049.1 GCA_028876725.1 Gemmatimonadota bacterium | reverse complement strand
CCCCCACCGCCGCCAGCGACGCCACGGTGATCACGTGCAGCACGTGCGCGATGCCGATGGCCCGCGCCTCGCCGAGCCGCGACGGCAGCGAGTGCAGCGCGTTCGCCCGGTCGAACTCCACGTCGGCCAGCGAATAGAACACGTCGAACCCGCCCACCCACGTGGTCACCGCCAGCGCGAGCGCCACGAGCATCCACCACGGCCGGCTCCACTGCCCCGACACCGCCAGATACCCGCCCACCGGCGCGATCGCCGTGCCGGCACCCAGCACCAGATGCGCCCACCGCGTGAACCGCTTGGTGTGGCTGTAAAAGAACACCCACACCAGCGCCACCGGCGACAGCGCGAGACAGAGCGTGTTGAGGCGCGAAGCCGCGTACACGAACACCGCCGACGCCACGAGCACCGACGCCCACGCCTCGCGCACGGTCAGCACGCCGCGCGGGATCTCCCGCATCGCCGTGCGCGGATTGCGCGCGTCGTACTCCCGGTCGGCAATCCGGTTGAACGCCATCGCCGCGAACCGCGCCGCCGTGAACGCCACCACCACCCACCCCACCTCGGCCATGTGGATCGGCCGCCGGTACGACGCCAGGATCAGCCCCACCAGTGCGAACGGCAGCGCGAAGACGGTGTGCGGCAGCTTCACCAGGTTCACGTAGGCAATGAACCGGGAGCCGCGGTCGGCGAACGTCTGCCCCTCGCGCGCCGTCATCGCCACGGCAGCCCCAGCGAGTGCCACATCGCGTCCACCTTCCGCTTGGTCTCGTCGTCCATCGCGATCACCTTGGGCCAGTCGCGCGCGAATCCCTCTTCCGGCAGCTTGCGCGTGCCGTCGAGCCCCATCTTCGACCCGTACGTGAACGTGCGGCTCGAATGGTCGAGCACGTCCACCGGGCCCATGGTGAACCGGGCGTCGCGCTCGGGATCGAGGTTGTTCAGCGCCACCCACCACGCCTCCTGCGGATCCTGCACGTTCACCCACCGGTCCACCACCACCAGCACCTTGGCCAGCGACATCAGCCCCTGCCCCCAGAGCGCGTGCATCACCTTCTGCGCCTGCCCCGGATACTGCTTGTCGATGGACACGAATACGAGATTGTGAAAGATCCCCTCGGCGGGCATGTGGTAATCGACGATCTCGGGCACCGTGAGGCGGAGCAGCGGCAGGAAGATCCGCTCGGTGGCGTGGCCCAGGTAGTAGTCCTCCATCGGCGGCCGCCCGACGATCGTCGCCGGCACGATGGGCCGCCGGCGCATCGTGATCGCCGTGACGTGCACCTGCGGATAGCGGTCGGCCAGCGAGTAGAATCCCGTGTGGTCGCCGAACGGCCCCTCCATCACCAGCGGCTCGGCGGGGTCGATGTACCCCTCGATCACGACGTCGGCCTCGGCCGGCACCTCGAGATCGTTGGTCAGCGCCTTCACCAGCCGCACCGGCTCCCGCCGCAGGAAGCCGGCGAACAGGAACTCGTCCACGGTGGGCGGCAGCGGCGCGCTCGCCGAGTACATCGACGCCGGGTCGCCCCCCATGGCAATGCACACGGGCATGCGTTCGCCCCGCTCGGCCATCTCGCGCCAGTGCGCCGCCCCCACCTTGTGCCGCTGCCAGTGCATGGCCAGGGTGCGCTTGCCCGTCTGCATCACGCGGTACATCCCCACGTTGCGAAGGCCGCGCTTGGGGTCGCGGGTGATGACCATTGGAAAAGTAATATAGGAGCCGCCGTCGTCGGGCCAGCACCGGAGCAGCGGCAGGCGGTCGAGATCGGCCTCGTCCCCCCGCCACACCACCTCGTGGCAGGCCGCCCCGCCGCCGTGCGGCCGCGGCGGAAACTTCGACAGCTCGAGCAGGCGCGGCAGCAGCGACAGCTTGGCCACGAGCCCCTCGGGCACCTTCATCTCCAGCAGCTCGGTGATCCGCGCCCCGATCGCGTTCAGGTCGGTGACGCCAAGCGCCATCGCCATGCGCCGCATGGAGCCGAACAGGTTGATGCCCACCGGAAATTCGGACGGGCGGCCGTCGAGCAGCATCGGACGCTCGAACAGCAGCGCCGGCCCCCCGCCCGGCCGCTTCATCGCCCGGTCGGCGATCTCGCACAGCTCGCGGTCCACCGACACCGGCTGCGCGATGCGCACCAGCTCGCCGGCGCGGTCGAGCGCCTCGACGAACCCGGTCAGAGAATCCAGTGTCACGATTCGCGGAAAGAAGTGAAGGCCCGCATCACGGCTTCTCGCCGACGTGCAGGGCCGCGATGCCCAGCGTGAGCGACTGCCAGCGCACGCCGCCGAAACCGGCGTGCGTCATCCGCGCCGCCAGCGCGTCCTGCGACGGAAAGTTGGCCACCGAGCGCGGCAGGTAGCGGTACGCCGTGCCGTGCCCGCTCACCAACCCGCCAATGAACGGCAGCACGTGATGGAAATACGCGTGATACCCCGCGCGCACCACCCCCGAGTGCGGCGTCGAGAATTCGAGAATCACGAACCGCGCCCCGGGCGCCAGCACGCGGAGCACCTCCGCGAGCCCTGCGTCGAGATCGGCCACGTTGCGGATGCCGAAGGCCACGATCGCACCGGCCATCGACGCGTCGGCCAGCGGGAGCTGCAGCGCGTCGGCCGCCACCGGACGCACCACCGCCGCCGGCGCCTTGCCCGCCCCGGCCCGCAGCATCGGCTCGGCGAAGTCCGCGCCGATCACCGACCCGCGAAACCCGGGCGTGCGCGCGAGCTGGGCCGCCACGTCGAGCGTGCCCGCGCACAGATCCAGATAGCACCCCTCGGGATCGCGCGGCACGTTGAGCGCCGCGATCGCCCGCCGGCGCCACCGCCGGTCGACGTTGAAGCTCAACAGATGATTGAGCAGATCGTAGCGCGGCGCGATCTGCGAGAAGATCCGCTGAACGTAGGCGCGCTTCTCGTCGCCCCAACGGGCGGCCGCCTCCGCTTCCGCGGCTTCCAGGTGGTTCACGGGCATCCGTGAAAGTTCGCCGCGCCGTCACCGCGCGGCAAGCGAAACGCTGGCTCCGCGCGGCGCCCCCGCATAGGTTCCATCTGGACGCCCGGCACCGCGATCCGCGGCCGCCGGCCCCGCCCGTTCGATGCCTCCAGCTCTCGACCTCGCCAACCTACCGGACGCCGACGTCGTCGCGCTCGCCCAGCGAGGGCGGGAGGCGGCCTACCGCGAACTCATCCGGCGCTACGAGCGCCCGGTGTTCTCGCTGGTGTTCCGCATGGTCCGCGACCGCGAGCTGGCCGAGGACCTCGCCCAGGACACCTTCATCAAGGTCCTCCAGCACATCGACCGCTACCGGCCCGAGTTCAAGTTCTCGAGCTGGCTGTTCAAGATCGCCAACAACGTCGCCATCGATCACCTCCGCCGGCGACAGCTCGACACGATCAGCATGGACGGGTCCCCCCACGCCCTCACCAGCGAGGCCGTGGAAGCCACGTCGTTCGACGTCTCGGGCCACGAAGAATCGGCGCTCGACCAGCTCGAGGCCCGCGAACTGGGCTCGTCCATCGAAAAGGCCATCGCCCAGCTCCGCCCCGAGTACCGCGCCTGCATCCTGCTCCGCCACGTCGAAGACAAGTCGTACGAGGAGATCGCGGCCACGCTCGATCTCCCCCTCGGCACCGTGAAGACCTACATCCACCGGGCCCGCCACGAGTTGCGCGGGCTCCTGGAACACCTGAAGCAGCCATGACCGCCGCCCCCCATCGGCTCCCCGTTTCCCCTGAAACCGGCGCGCCCGGCCGGCCGTAGGACACCCTGGAGGCTCCGTGAATCACCGCCATCTGCTCCCAGAAGAAATCGACCTGCTGCTCGACGGAGAAGTCGGGTTCGGCGTCGCTCCCCTGCGCGATCACGTGCAGGAGTGCGCGCAATGCCGTGCCCGGCTCGACGACGCGCAGCTGGTGGCGGCCGCCCTCGAAGACCTGCCCCACTTCAGCCCCTCCTTCACCCTGGCCGACAAGGTCATGGCGCAGGTGCCGGTGTTCGTGCCCTGGCACGTCGCCGCCCGGGACACCGCGGTGCGCTGGCTCCCCACGTCCACCGCGGGCCGAGTGGCCGCGGGCGGCCTCGTGGCCGGCGCCGGCGCCACCCTCACCGCGGGCGCGGTGTGGCTGGCCAGCCGTGGCGACGTCGTGGGGGTGGCCACCGACGTGGCAGGCACGCACCTGCGCACCGCGGCCGCCCAGGTGCTGCGAGACGGCATGGTGACGCTCTTCGGCCCGGCGGTCATGGACACCCTCCAGCATGGCGGACTCGTGGGACTCGGCGCGATCGCGGCCGGATTCCTCGTGGCCGCCACGGCGTCGGCGTTCGGCCTCCGGGCCATCGCCTCCGCCGCCCGTCGGAGGGACTGACCATGCGCCCCCTCTCGCTGCTCCTGGCGCTCGCTGCCCTCTCGGCGGCGGCGCCCCTCGGAGCGCAGTCCCCCGCCGCGTCCACCCAGCCCGCCCAGCAGAAGCCAACGCTCGACGACAAACTGCGCCACGACATTGCCCGTATCGGGACGTCGGTGGACCTCCCCGGCGTTCCCCCCGCCGACAGCTTCGCCATCGGCGGCCGCACCGTGCCGGCGGGCACCACGGTCAACGGCACCGTCGCCGCCGCCAACGGCCCGCTCGAGATCAGCGGGCACGTCACCGGCAACGCCATCGCCCTCCGCGGCGACGTGGTGGTGCACAAGGGCGGCATCGTTGACGGTGACGCCGTGTCCATCGGCGGACACGTGACGCTCGACGGCGGCAGCGTGAACGGCGAAATGCGCTCGCTCAGCGATCTCACCAGTGGCCCCGCGACACCTGCCGCCGCGCCCCCGCTCACCACGTGGGGCGCCATGAAGCTGGTCCTCGCCTGGTTCCTCATTCTCGCCGTGATCGCCGTGGGCGTGCTCATGTTCGCGGAGCACAATCTCAACGGAGTCGTCACGGTGCTGGAGCGCCACCTGGCCCGCGCATTCTGGATCGGCGTGCTCACCGAACTTGGCCTCGTGCCGCTGCTCGTGGTGGCCGTGGCGGCGCTCTGCATCACGATCATTGGCATCTTGCTCGTCCCATTCGCCATTGTCGCGTACATCATCGCCGTGGCGGGACTGCTCGCGCTGGGATTCCTGGCCGTGGCGCGTTTCACGGGACGCGGATTCATTCGCCCGGCGCCCGGCGACGCACCGCGCGCCGTCACCCTGCGCGCGCTGTTCCTGGGAATCGTGCTGTATCTGGGTGTGTGGTTCGTGGTCGCCGCGCTCACCTGGATGCCCGCCGCGCAGCCCGTGTTGCGCGCAGTGGCGCTGGCGGTCACATGGGTGGCGCTCACCGCGGGCCTGGGCGCGGCGGTGCTCTCACGCGCCGGCACGCAGCACGAGCGCCCGCGCGAAAGTGTGGGCGGCACCGGAGGCTCCGAGGCGCTCGCCTGGCAGACGCCCACGCCCGTCACCGGCGTCACCGCCGCGCGCCGCCCGCTAAACGCGCCTGCTTCTCGGGAGGGCCAGTGATGCGCCATCGCCTCGTCACCGCTGCCGCGCTCGCGCTGGGCCTCCCCATGGCGGCGCGCGCGCAGAGCTGGCGCACCCTCGACGTGTCGCGGCAGCTCCGCGATACCGCCGAGTTGCACGTGCGCGTGCAGTACGGCGCCGGGAAGTTCGAGCTGCACCCCGCCACCGACCCGGTGCTGTACGCCATGCAGCTCCGCTACGACGAACACAACACGACGCCGCTCGCGCGCTACGACGCGTCCGCCGGCACGCTCGACATCGGCGTCGACGACGCCGGGCACGGCTCGCGCTGGATCCATCGCGGCTCCGACGAAGACAGCCAGGCGGGAATGAAGCTCACCCTCGCGCCCACGGTGCCGCTCGATCTCACGCTGTCGCTGGGCGCCACTGAAGCGCACGTGGATCTGGGCGGCCTCACGCTCCGCGGCTTGCGCGTGGAGTCGGGCGCCGCCGACGAGTCGGTGGACTTCAGCGCCCCCAACCGCACGCGGCTCGGCAACATCTCAATTGATGTGAGCGCCGCCAACTTCGTGGCGCGCCACCTGGCCAACGCCAACGCGTCGTCCCTGCACGTGAAGGGCGGCGTCGGCGCACTGGACCTCGACTTCGGCGGCACGTGGACGGGCGATCTCGACGCCACGGTGCAGGTGACGCTGGGCAAGGTCACCCTGCACCTGCCCCGTGACGTGGGCGTGCAGCTCGACGCGCAGCGGTTCCTCGCGTCGTTCGACCCCGACGGGCTCGTGAAGCGCGACGGCGCATACTATTCAGAGAACTGGAATAGCGCCAAGTATCACCTGCGCGTTCACGTGCAGACGACCTTTGGCGGCATCGAGATCGACCGCTCGGGCGCCTCGACGCAGCCCTGAACGCTACCCCGCGCGGTGCGTCACCGGCGCGCCGCGCGCCACGCCGAGCTGAGCCGCCGCGCTCCCGTCGCGCACGGCGATCTCGAGCAGCCCCGACGAACCAACCACCGCCACGGGCGCGCCCGTCGCGACGTCGCCGTACACGCGGCGCACCGGAATCGTGCGCCCGACGATCTCCACAGTCCCCCCGCGCACGCCCAGCAGATTCGTAATGGCGTTGCCAAAGCGGTCGATGGTCACCACCTGCCCCACCACCGATCCATCGGGCGCCCGATGCGGCTCGGGCGTGCGGCGGATGACCGGCTCGGCGAACGGCGCGCCCAGCGCGTCGAACGCCTGCCCGGTGGCGAGGTGCACCGCCGCCGGCGCGAACACGTCGCGCCCGTGAAACGTGTGCGACGCCCCCGCGGCCACGGGCAGCTCCACCACGCGGACGCCGGGCGCGAGCAGCGCCGGCGAGAGCACACCGTTGTCTGGGCCGATGAGATACCGGCGCTGGCTCTCCACGGCGATCGCCGCGCGTGGCGTGCCCACGCCGGGGTCGACCACCACGACGTGAATCGTGCCCTCGGGGAAACGCTTCCAGTACCGCGCGAGCGCCAGCCTCGCCGCATCCACGTCCTGCGGCGGAATCTCGTGCGAGAGGTCGAGAATCGTCGCCTCGCGCGCCCCGGTCATCAGCACACCTTTCATTTCCGCCACGTAGCCGTCGGCGGTTCCGAAGTCGGTGAGCAGGGTGACCAGCGGGCGCGACATCAGCTACGTGACTCCGCCGTCCGCGGGCGCGTGATACCTCGCGCGGGGCGTCACGTCGCCGCCAGCTCTCGCGCGGCGTCGGCCATCCGCTCGGCCACCGCCACCAGCGCCCGGGCGGCCGGCGAGCCCGCGTCGGCGACGACGATCGGCTGCCCCACCTCGGCGCCCTCGAGCACGCGCGGATAGAGCGGGATCTGGCCGAGCAGGGGCAGCTCGGTTTCCTTCGCCAGCCGCTCGCCGCCCCCCGAGCCGAAGATCGGCGTCGGTTTGCCGCAATGCGGGCACTCGAACCAGCTCATGTTCTCGACGATGCCGAGCACCGGCACGCCCACGCGCTGGAACATCCGCACGCCGCGCAGCGCGTCGCCGGTGGACATCTCCTGCGGCGTGGTGACGATCACCGCGCCGTTCACCATCGTCGCCTGCACCAGCGAGAGCTGCGCGTCGCCCGTGCCCGGCGGCATGTCGACGATGAAGTAGTCGAGCTCGCCCCACGCCACGTCGCGCAGGAACTGCGTGATGATCTTCATCACGATCGGGCCGCGCCAGATGGCCGGCTGGTCGCGGTCGATCATGAACCCGAGCGACATGACCTTCACGCCGAACGCCTCGAGCGGCACGATCTTCTCGTTGACCACGGCGGGCGGCGCGTCGACGCCCATCATGCGCGGGATGTTCGGCCCGTAGATGTCGGCGTCCATGAGCCCCACGCGCGCGCCGCTCTTCGCGAGCGCGACCGCGAGGTTGGTGGCCACGGTCGACTTCCCCACCCCGCCCTTGCCGCTGGACACCGCGATGATGCGGCCCAGGTGGGGATACGTGACGGGCGTGGGCGCGTGCGGACGCGGCGCCGCGGGCCGGTCGTCCATCACCGGCAGGGCGCGCGACTTGGCGGGCGCGGGCGCGGTCTGGGCCGGGTCCTTCACGTCCACGTGCACCTCGGCCACGCCCTCCACCCGCTCGAGCGCCGTCCGCACGTCGCGCACCAGCGTCGCCGGATCGTCGGCCGCCAGCAGCAGCGTGAGACGGACCTTGCCGCCGGTGGTGGTGGCCACGTCCCGCACCATCTCGTCGGAAACGACATCGTGCCCGGTGCGGGGATTGCGAATTCTGGAAAGCGCATGCGCGATGCGCTGATTGAGCGTCTCGGTCATATCTCAGAAACTACGGGTTACGGTCGGTGGTTCCAAGCGAGCCCAGGGCGGCGCGGGCGTCGGCCAGCACGCGGTCACGGACCTCGTCCGGGCGTCCGGCGATCAGCGCACCGGCGGCCCGCACGTGCCCGCCCCCGCCGTACTGCCGGGCGAAGGCGTTGACGTCGAAGTCGCCGGTGCTGCGGAAGCTGGCCTTCACGCGCCCGTGCCCCAGGTCGCGGAAGAAGATCGCCAGCCGCGTGCCGGCAATCGAGCGCGCGTGCTCCACGATGCCGTCCAGGTCCTCCTGCCGCACGCCGTACTCGCTCAGCGCACCGGCCCGCATCGAGAGCCACGACAGCCCCAGCGACTGGTCCACCCCCAGCGTCTGCAGCACCTCGGCCAGCAGCCGCACGCGCCCCACGGGAGCCGACGCGTACACGCGCCGGTAGATCTCTTCCTGATTCACCCCCGCGGCCATGAGCTCGGCGGCAATCGCGTGCGCGCGCGGCGACGTGTTGCTGAACCGGAACCCGCCGGTGTCGGTGAGGATCGCGGTGTACAGCGAGCGCGCCACGTCGGGCGTGATCGTCCATCCGAGCGTCTGCGCGACGTCGAACACCAGCTCGCCCGTGGCGCAGGCGCCGGCGTCGGCGAACACCACGTCGCCCGCGGGATCGCGCCCCGGCACGTGATGGTCGATCACCAGCCGCGGCACGTCGAGCCCGCGCACTGTTTCGGCTAGCCCCCCCAGGCGCGTCAGGTCGTTGATGTCGAGCACGATCAGGAGATCCACCCCCAGCAGCGCCTCGGCGCCCTGCGCCGTGGCATCCTGCACGTCGTCGCCGAGCAGGAAGCCGAACAGCTCGGGCCAGGGCGTGGGATTCACGATGCGCACCGTCATCCCGTGCGCCTGGAGCAGGCGGGCGAGCGCGCTTTCCGATCCGCATCCGTCGCCGTCGGCGTTGATGTGGGTGGACAGCGCGGCCACGCGCCCCGGCCGCCAGTGCTCGGCGAGCTGGACAATTGCGGCGCGGCGCGCCGGGGAGACGTCGAGGTAGTTGGAAATGCTCACGATGCTGGGGAAAATGCGAAACGGCGCCCGGAAACCGGGCGCCGTTTCAAAGCTAATGCCTGCGGGCGTCAGTCGCCCGCCGGCTCCGCCAGGTCGCCGCGGATGCGCGAGTGCGACTTGCCGTAGGTGAAGTAGAGCACCAGGCCGATCGCCATCCAGACGATGAGCCGCACCCAGGTGTCCACGGGCAGGAACGCCATCATGAACAGGCAGGTGAAGATGCCGAGGATCGGCACCAGCGGCACGAGGGGCGTGCGGAAGGGGCGCTCGATGTCCGGGCGCGAACGGCGCAGCGCGATGATCCCGCCGCACACGATCACGAACGCGAGCAGCGTGCCGATGGAGACCAGCTCGCCCAGCAGCCCGATCGGGAACAGGCCGGCGACGATGCCCGCCACCGTGCCCGTGAGGATCGTCGTGATGTACGGCGTCTGGAACTTGGGGTGCACCTTGCCGAACACCGACGGAAGCAGCCCGTCGCGCGCCATGG
>JAGWRB010000048.1 GCA_028876725.1 Gemmatimonadota bacterium | reverse complement strand
GCGCCGATCCTCACCCTGGCGCTCACCTCCACCGAAGTCCCGCTGTCGACGCTCGACGAGATCGGCGAGACGACGCTCGCCCAGCGGCTGTCGATGGTGGGCGGCGTGGCGCAGGTGCTGGTGTACGGGGCGCAGAAGTACGCGGTGCGCATCGAGCTCGACCCGGGGCAGCTCGCCACGCGCGGCATCGCGCTCGAGGACGTGGCCACGGCCATCGCCAACCAGAACGTGAACATGCCGACCGGCGTGCTCTGGGGGCCCAAGCAGGCCCTCACGGTGCAGGCCACCGGGCAGCTCAGCGACGCCCAGCAGTTCCGCGACGTCATCGTCGCCTACCGGAACGGCGCGCCGGTGCACCTCGACGAGCTGGGGCAGATCACGAACGACGTCCAGAACAACAAAACGGCGAGCTGGTACGACGGCGAACGGTCGATCGTGCTCGCCGTCCAGCGGCAGCCGGGCACCAACACCGTGGACGTGGCCAACCGCGTCAAGGCGGCCATCCAGCGCCTCCAGGTGGAAGTCCCCCCGACGGTGAAGGTCTCCACGCTTTACGACCGCTCGGCCACGATCCGCGCGTCGGTGGACGACGTCACGTTCACGCTCGAACTGACGCTCGCGCTCGTGGTGATGGTGATCTTCCTCTTCCTGCGCAACGCGTCGGCCACGATCATCCCCAGCCTCGCGCTGCCGATGTCGATCATCGGCACGTTCTCGGTGATGTTCCTGCTGCACTACAGTCTGGACAACCTGAGTCTCATGGCACTCACACTGGCGGTCGGATTCGTCGTCGACGACGCCATCGTGATGCTCGAGAACATCGTGCGCCACCTGGAGATGGGGAAAACCAAGCTCCAGGCGGCGATCGACGGCGCCGCGGAAGTGGGCTTCACGATTCTGTCGATGACCTTCTCGCTGGCCGCGGTGTTCATTCCGTTCCTGTTCATGGGCGGGATCATCGGCCGGCTGTTCCACGAATTCGCGGTGACGATCGGCGTGGCCATTCTGGTCTCGGGCTTCGTGTCGCTCACGCTCACGCCGATGCTCTCCAGCCGCTTCCTGCGCAGCGAGCACAACCGCGAGCACGGGCGCTTCTACCACGCCACCGAGCAGTTCTTCGACTGGTGGCTGGACGTGTACGAGCGGTCGCTGGCCTGGGTGATGCGCCACCGGCGGGCGACGCTGGTGTTCTCGTTCGCGACGCTGGTGGTGACGGGGTGGCTCTTCTGGGCGATCCCCAAGGGCCTCTTCCCCACGGACGACACGGGCCAGCTCCTGGCGACGACCGAGGCCGCCGAGGGCATCTCGTTCGACGCGCTGACGCAGCGGCAGCAGCAGGTCGCCGCCGAGGTCGCGCGGGATCCCGACGTACGCTCGGTGACCTCGTCGGTGGGCACGACGCCCGCCGCGAACCAGGGGCAGCTCACGATCGACCTCAAGCCGATCGGCGATCGGCACCGCAGCGCCGAGCAGATCGCGCGCGACATCACCGCCCGCGTGCAGAACGTGCCCGACATCGCGGTGTTCGTGCAGAACCCGCCGGCGATCTCCATCGGCGGGCTGGCGTCGAAGAGCCTCTATCAGTACACGCTGCAGAGCGGCAACATGGGCCAGCTCGACAGCACGGCGCGCGTGCTCGAAACGCGGCTCCGCCAGAGCCCGCTGGTGTCGGACGTCACGAGCGACCTGTTGATCAACAATCCGCAGGTCACGGTCGAGATCGACCGCGAGCAGGCGGGGCAGCTGGGGGTGTCGGCCGCGGAGATCGAAAACACGCTGTACGACGCGTTCGGGCAGCGGCAGGTGTCCACGATCTACACGTCGACGAACGAGTACTGGGTGGTGATGGAGCTGATGCCCGAGTACCAGTCGGACGTGGACGCGCTGGGCAAGCTCTGGGTGCGGTCGTCGCGCGGGCCGCTGGTGCCGCTCAGCACGGTGGCCCACTTCACGAACAGCGTGGGCCCGGTGACGGTGAACCACTCGGGCCAGCTCCCCTCGGCGACGATTTCGTTCAACCTGGCGCCCGGGGTGTCGCTGGGCACGGCGCTCAACGCGGTGAAGGCGCAGGCGGCGCAGGTGCTCCCGGCCACGGTGGCCGGATCGTTCACCGGCATCGCGCAGGCGTTCGTGGACACGCAGCAGGGGCTGCTCGTCCTCCTCATCCTGTCGATCTTCGTCATCTACGTCATCCTTGGCGTCCTTTACGAAAGTTTTATACACCCGGTGACCATTCTCACCGGACTGCCGTTCGCCGCGTTCGGCGCGCTGAGCACGCTGTGGCTGTTCCGGCTGGACCTGGACATCTACGGGTTCGTGGGCGTCATCATGCTCATCGGCATCGTGGAGAAGAACGCGATCATGATGATCGACTTCGCCATCGAGGCGCAGCGCGAGAGCGGAAAGACGCCGGCGGCGGCGATCCTCGAAGCGGCGAGCGTCCGCTTCCGGCCCATCATGATGACCACGATGGCCGCGCTCATGGGCGCGATCCCGATCGCCGTGGGCTGGGGCGCCGGCGCGTCCACGCGGCGCCCGCTCGGCGTCGCCGTGGTGGGCGGCCTCGCGTTCTCGCAGCTCGTCACGCTGTACGTGACGCCGGTGTTCTACACCTACCTCGACGAGCTGCAGACCTGGTTCTCCCGGCGGCGCGCGGATGACGCCGAAGGCGCTCGGCTCGCGGAAGCCGCGATCGGCGACTGACCGCGCCGCCCTTCCGGCGGCGACCCGCGCGGGGTAACTCTGAGCCGTCCTTCAATCCGACGGCTCTCATGAAACGCACGCTGGTTCTGTTGTTCGCCGCGGCCAGCACCGCCGCCGCGCAGACGCCCGAACGCCCGCACTGGATCGCCACCTGGAGTCCGAGCCAGTCGTCGGCGGGCGCGCGCCCGGCGGCGGGGCACCCGGACCCGGTGCCGACCTACGCCAACCGCACGCTCCGCGAGATCGTCCACACGACGATCGGGGGCGACAGCGTGCGGATCCGCATTTCCAACGAGTACGGCGACCGGCCATTGCGGATCGGACGGGCGGCGATCGCGTTGCGCGCAACGGACGCCGCGATACGCGCCGGCTCGTCGCGCGCGCTGCCTTTTGGGGGACGCGCCTGGGTGACGATCGGCCCCGGCGCCACGGTGACGAGCGATCCGATCGCCTTTGCCGTGCCGAGTCTCGCGGACTTGACGGTGAGTCTGTATTTGCCGGATTCCGCCCGCACGGAGACGCGGCACCTGCTCGGCCTGCAGACGAATTACGTGTCGGAGCCGGGCGACTTTGCCGACAGTGCGGCGTTCACGCCGGCGGACAGCGTGCAGCAGTGGATCTTCCTGACGGGGGTCGACGTCGTGAATCCCGGCGCCCAGGGGGCGATCGTCACGTTCGGGAACTCGATCACCGATGGCTACCACTCCACGGCCGACGCGAACCGCCGCTGGCCCGACGACCTGGCGCGCCGGCTGCTCGCCACGCGGGGCGCGCCGGAGCTCGCGGTGGTGAACGCGGGAATTTCGGGGAACCGGGTGCTGAATCCCGGGGCGGGCCCGAGCGCGCTCGCGCGCTTCGACCGCGACGTGTTGATGCAGCCGGGGGCGCGGTACGTGATCGTGTTGGAGGGGATCAACGACATCGGGCACGCGAATTACTCGAAGGATCCCGCGGACTCGGTGAGCGCGGCGGACGTGATCTTCGGCCTGGAGCAGCTTGCGCGGCGCGCGCACGATCGGGGGCTGGTGGTGTACGGCGCGACGTTGACGCCCTTCGAGGCGCCGGAGCCGTATGCGTACTACTCGGCGGCGTCGGAAGCGAAGCGCGATTCGGTGAACACTTGGATCAGGACCGGCGGCGCGTTCGATGGGGTCATAGATTTCGACGCGATCACGCGCGATCCGGGCCGGCGCACGCGCTTCCTGCCGGCGTACGACGGCGATCACCTGCACCCGAACGACGCGGGCTATGCGGCCATGGCGCAGGGGATCGATCTCGGATTGTTTCGCGCGGGAGTTCACCCATCACGAGCGAACCATCGATGAAGTATCGCAACAAGACGGTGACCGTGCTGATCGACGTGCGGTCGCGGTTGGAGTTCATGTTCGGACACGTGCCGGGCGCGATCTGCATTCCGGCGCCGAAGATCGGCGGGGACGCGTTGGCGCAGCGCGGGATCGCGCGCGACGCGGGGATTCTGGTGTACTGCGCGAGCGGCTCGCGTTCGGCGGGTGCGGCGCAGCGGCTCAAGCAGGCCGGGTACACCCGCGTCGTGGACGGCGGCGGGCTGGCCGAGGTGAAGAAGCACCTGCGGCACGAGTAGCGCGCGCCCAGCGGGCAATCGAGTCGATCCGGACATCGATCTGGTGAACACGGACATAACGGACGAAACGGACCACCAACGGATAGAACGAGAATATTGTCCGTGGTCTTCCGTTCAGGTCCGTGTGGTCCGTATCTAAAGTTGTACGAGCGTCGCCAGTAGAGTGGCACCGGCGCCTGCACAAGAGTCTGCTCACGACCCCGGCGTCCTCAGCCGATTCTCGGAGATCACCCGATAGAACCGTGGCTCCCGCCCGAAGTGCAGGAGCAGGCCGACTTCGAGATCGGTGGCGCACAGATAGCTGAATAGTTGCGCCGTCGCGTCTGCGGGCAGCAGGGCCGATGCCTTGACCTCGATGACCACCTTCCCGTCAGCGATCATGTCCAGACGCTGCCAGGCGAGCGGCCGGCCACGGTAGTACACCATCACCGCGGTCTCGCGCGCGACGCGATGCCCCGACTCCATCAACTCCCGTTCGAGTGCCAGCGAGTACAGGCGCTCGCGATAGCCGAAGCCGAGTTCCCGGTGGACCCTGTAGAAGCAGCCGATGATGTCGTGTGTCAGCGCTTCGTGGAGCAGGCGGACAGGACGGCTGTCCTCTGGCGACATTCGGTCAAGTTCGTCCCCGTCCGTTCAGTCTGCGTCACCGTTTCACGGCCCTTGGCATCACCTGAACGCCCGGAATAACGAAAGCGGCCGGCGGGGATCGTCTCCCCGCCGGCCGCCTTCATTTATCCACCGCGATGCGGACCCTACTTCTCGATCCGCGCGCCGGTCAGCTCCGCGACCGCGCCGAGCGTCGTCTGCGCGGCGTTGAGACCGAGCAGGAAATCCTTGTCGCTGTACGTCGTGAAGACGTCCGTAGGCTGGTGCCAGTTGGGATCCCACCCCGCGCCGATCTGCGCCCCGCGCTCGTTCTCGCGCAGGCTGATCGCCGGGCACACGTCCTTGAACGGATCGGAATCGGTGTTCGTCATGTGCCGCCCCACCTGCGCCGGGTAGTTCGTCGCGTACTTTTCATTCGCGTCCTCGAATACCCACGCCAGCTTCTCCGACTCAGCGGCCATCTTCGAGTTCGACTGGAACTCGATGTTCACGTTCGCCTCCGGTCGCTGCTCCTTGCTCACCGTGCCGTCGGCGCGCGGCATGCCGTGGTCCCACATCATCATGTCGTGCTGGATCATCCCCAGCCACTTCGGCTCCGGGTACTTGCCGGACCCCGGCGGATCTTCCTTTCCCTGCAGCGCCGCGCGCTGCTCCACGTACGCCCGGCTGCCGTTCAGCCCCGACTCCTCGTTGTTCCACAGGATGAACCGGATCGAATAGTCCGTCTTCACGTCCGGGCTGCTGAACACGCGCGCCAGCTCCATCACCAGCGCCGTGCCCGAGCCGTCGTCGTTCGCGGCCTGGCCCCAGCCGATGCCGTCCATGTGCCCGCCCACGATGTACATCTCGTCGGGGTGCTTCGTGCCGATCTTCGTGCAGTACACTTCCTGCCGCTCGCCCGTGGTGTCGGGCGTCTGCTCCGTGTCCATGGCCCGAATGGCCGGATCGGGCTGACGCAGCGAATCGGTGTTCACGCCCGTGTGGGCGCGAAGCCCGCGATAGCGGCCGCCGCCCGAGGCAAGCTCGGTGGGTCCGCGTCCGGGGCCGCGCCCACGGAACGCGCCGCGCGCCATGGGGCGCCGGGGGGTGAACATGTACGTGAGACGCTGCACATCGGTGCACCCGTAGCTCTTGAGCTGGGCTTCAATCCAGTCCACAGCTTGGCGGTTACGTTCCGTGCCCTGGCGACGATCGCCGAAGTTGGTGAGTCCCTTGACCGTGGCCTTGTATCGATCGAGGCTGAGGCGCCCCACGAGGTCGGTGATCGTGGTGTCGCGGGCGGGGTATCCGCCCTCCTGCACCGGATCCTGGGCGCGGGACACCGCCGGCGCGGCGGCGACTGCGACGGTCAGGGCGAGTGACGTGGTAATGAACGGAATGGCGCGCATGACTCTCCTCTATGGCGTCGGTGGGTCGGGGGACGCCAGATCATACGCCGCGTCGCACACACCCGCCAGCGCTCGCCCGCGCGATGTCAGTCCGGCGTCGCGGAGTCGACGAGCGACGCCACCGCCGCGCGCAGCACCGTGGACGCCGCGTCGTCGGCGAGAAGTTCCGACGCGTCGGCTGGGCGAAAGGTGAGCGGCAACGCCTCGGCGACCACGACCCTTGCCGAAAGCACGGTCAGCGTTTCCCGGAGCTGGTCGAGCACGAACTGCGAATGCGCCGAGGCGTTAACGATCGCGACCGGCTTGTTCACGAACTCGCCGCTGGCCACCGTCCAATCGAGCGCGTTCTTGAGTACGCCCGGGATCCCGTGCGCGTACTCCGGACTCGAGATGAGCACCGCATCGGCGCCCGTGATCTCGGCGCGCCACTCGGCCACCGGCGGGAGCGCGGGATCGACGTCGAGGTCCGGGTTGTACGCCGGCAGGAGGGCCAGCCCGCCAAAGATGCGGAACGTGACCCCATCCGGGAGCACGCGCGCCACGGCGTGCACGAGCGCCGTATTCGACGAGTGCGCGCGGAGACTGCCGGAGATGGCGAGCAGCTGCATGGTGGAGACCGGAGAAGGGTCGCTGAAAAGGTGGGCGGCTCGCTGGTGCGAGCAATGGTCGCCGACCTCCCAGCCCCGGCGTCCGCAAGTTGCACAATCTGTGCCGCAGTCGGGAGTCGCTCAAGAGGAGCCGTACCGGGGGCGCCAAAGTGCCGGGTTCGCGCGTTCCCCGGCCGGCGGGTAACTTCGCCGCTCATGCCATCCGCCGAAACCGCCGTTTCCGATGACAGCAGCGCCCCC
Source organism: Gemmatimonadota bacterium (assembly GCA_028876725.1). GTDB lineage: Bacteria > Gemmatimonadota > Gemmatimonadetes > Gemmatimonadales > Gemmatimonadaceae > JAGWRI01. The sequence continues at coordinate 10,718 of JAGWRB010000048.1, read as the reverse complement.
GCGCCCGCGGCTCGGCACCCGTGGGTATGGGCCGTGCTCTACTTTCCGTTCGGACTGTCCTTCGGATTTCCGTCCATTGCGCTCGGATATCTCGCGGCGCGCGCCGGGATCTCGGTGTCTGCGATCGCCGGCGTCGTGGGGATGACCCTGCTCGCGTCGGGGTGGAAGTTTCTCTGGGCGCCGATCGGTGACTACACCCTGACGCGCAAGCGGTGGTACGTCATCGCCAGTGCGACCGTCGCGGCGGGATTCATCGCCATCACCGTCGTCCCGCTGTCACGCGCGACGATGCCGCTCCTCTCGGGGCTCGTGCTCATGTCGAGCGTGGCCGCGACCTTCGTGGCGTTCGCCACGGAGGGGCTCATGGTGCACAACACGCCCGTGCAGGCGCGCGGGCGCGCCGCGGGCTGGTTCCAGTCGGGGAATCACTTCGGACAGACGGCCGGGGGCGGGCTCGGACTCTGGCTCATGCGCCACGCGCCCGAACCGTGGATGGCGGGCGCAGGGCTGGCCGCGGTGCTCGCCGTGTGCGCGCTGCCGCTTCTCCTGCTCGACGAGCCGGCGCGCGCCCTGCACGGCGCGTCGGTGGGCGCGCGCGTGGCCGACGCGTGGCGCGAGCTGGTGGGCATCGTGAAGTCGCGCGCGGGACGCATCGCGCTCATTCTCGCGATTCTGCCCATCGGCACGGGCGCGGCGAAGGATCTCTTTGGCTCGCTTGGCCCCGAATGGAACGTGCCGGCCGACACCGTGTCCCTCGTGCTGGGGCTGGGAGGCGGCGTGGCCATCGTGATCGGCTGCTTTGCCGGCGGGCGTCTGGCCGACCGCGTGCACAAGCCGTTCGCGTATGCGCTCTCGTGCGCGCTGGGATTGCTGGCGTGCGTCGTGATGGCCTGGTCGCCGCGCAGCGTGAGCGGTTACGCGGTGTCGACGCTCTTCTACACGTTCACGCTGGGCATGGTGGCGGGATCGTTCACCGGTCTCGTGCTGGCCATCGTGGGGCACTCGGCGGCCGCGACCAAGATCAACCTGTTCTTCGCGCTTAATACGTTATTCACGCTGGGGATTCTCCGCGTTGACGGATGGGCGCACGATGCGTGGCACACGAATGGGATGCTCTACACCGAGGCGCTCGTGGGCGTGGCGGCGCTGGCGCTGTTCGCGTGGCTGTCGGGGAAGATTCGCGGGAGCGAACTGCCCGCGGGGTGAGGACATGGCCGCAGGGGTCGCCGAGGCGCACGGCGCCGGCGAGGAAATGCCCGGGCTCGGGAGTTTACCCCAGTCTCCAAAATTCAGGCTTGCCAAGCCGTGCGCATTCACGTAATGCTCTGGGAGACGTCGTTCGCAGAAGACTCATACCTGGAGGCGTGTTGACACTTTCTCGTTCGATCATGGCGGTGGCGGTACTGGCGGTGGCAGGATGCGGCGGGGCGGCGGTGACGGGCGCGAAGACGAATTGCACGGACACGCTCATCGGAGTGGTGGTATCGCCGGCCACGGCGACCATGGCCGTGGGCGACACCGAGCGCTTCCACGCCTATAAGGGCGCCACCTGCACGGCCGGCGTGGATTCGGTGCACATTCGCTGGAGTTCCAGTGCCCCCGACCGGGCGACCGTCGATTCGCTGACCGGGCTCGCCACCGCGCTCTCCAAGGGCAACGTGGTGCTCACCGCGACGTACACGCTCGATCGCACCGTTGCGGGCGCGGCGACCGTGACCGTCGGTCCGTAGGGCGCGCCATGACTCGCCATCGATGCTCGCCCTTTGCGGGGCGATATGGACGCGTGTGCGTGGTGCTCGCGCTCTCGGCGCTGGCCGCGCGTCCGGCCCGGGCGCAGTCGCGGCTTGCCGCGACCCTCACGGTAGCGAGGCGCCTGCACGGCGTCAGTCTGCACAGTTACACGCAGGCGTACGGCATACGAATCAATTAGAAGGAAGTATATATGAAAATTATAATAGCAAGCCTTGTGGTCATGGGCGTGATCGCGGGCGCGGTGCCCGGCCGGGCGCGCGCCCAGACCCCTTGGTCGGCCGACCTCGCCTGGGGCGGTGCCAAGGTGACCGGCGGCACGTACACCGACCGCCACCGCAGGGAGGCCGCCGGCCGTCTGGGGTACCGCGTTGCGACGTTCGCCGGCGCGGACCTCGTGGCCGGCGCGGCGTTCGAGAACTTCCGCGGCTTCCGCCCGATGTACTACGTGATGGCCCCGTGCCTGCCGCCGGGATGCGTCTTCACCGCGCCACCGCCGGGCGTGCCAAACTTCGCCTACGCCTCGGCCACGCTCGGCGTGCGACGTGCACTTGGCGACGTCACGCTGGCGCTCGACGGCGGGCTGGGGAGCGTGGACGTGACGGGCGCGGGCAGGCGACTGGGCGCGTCGGGGGGAGTCGAAATGGCGTTTCCGCTGGCCCGCCCCGTGTGGGCCGTCCTGCGCGGGGAGATCCTCTCGTGGACCGAGGCCGGGAACACGCTCTACGCGTATCCGCTCACGGTCGGGATTCGCCTCGCCGCGCCCGGTCGGCGCTGACGGCACGGTTGCGCGCGCCCACGCCGCGCGCCAAAGTCAGAGCGGAGGCACCATGATCACCGCTCGCACTGCCGGGTTCGCGGCCCTCGCGGCCGCGCTCGCCGGATGCTCGTCGTCGAAGATTACGCAAATCGCCGTCGCCGGCGGCCGCAGCCGGACCATCGACGCGCAGATGCACGTGGAAATCGATATCACGCTGGGCACCGTGGGCCCGGGGTCGTACGCCAGTCCGCCGGCCATCTCTGCGCCGGTCGTGAACTACCTGGGCGTGGAGGAAGCGACCACAAACACCCCGGGCGGCCCGGAGCAGAAATTCCGCTTCATGACCATCGCCCCCGGCAAAGCGATCATCGACTTCGTGAACACCGCGCAGTCGCTCACCGTGGAGGACACGGTGGTGGTGCAGGGGCCCGCGACCTGACCTCCAGGCCGCGGGCCCGCCCGCTCAGCGGTGCTTGATGAACGTGCCGCGCTGCAGCTCGTCGTACGCCTCGCGGAGCTGCGCCTGCGTGTTCATCACGATGGGACCGTACCACGCCACCGGCTCGGAAATCGGCTTGCCCGAGACGAGCAGGAACCGCACGCCCTCCGGCCCCGCCTGCACGGTGACCTCGTCGCCGGTGTCGAAGAGCACGAGACTGCGGTTGCCCGCCGTGTCGCGCACGGTCTCCTCGGCCACCGTCGCCCCGTTGTCGCCGACGCGCTCAGTGAGCGCTCCGAACGGCGCCGAGGCGCCGCGAAAGTCGCCGCTCCCCTCGAACACGTACGCGAACGCCGTGCGGTACGTGTCCACCGGCAGCGTCTTGCGCACGCCCGGCGGCACGTACACGTCGAGGTAGCTCGGGTTCGCGGCCACGCCGTCGACGGGGCCCTTCTTCCCCCAGAACTCGCCCGTCACCACGCGCACCGTGGTGCCGTCGTCGTCGATCACCTCGGGGATGTCGGCCGACTTGATGTCCTGGTAGCGCGGATCGATCATCTTCTGGTCCGCGGGCAGGTTCGCCCAGAGCTGGAAGCCGTGCATCCGCCCCTCGGCGTCTCCCTTTGGCATTTCCTGATGGAGGATGCCGCTGCCCGCGGTCATCCATTGCACGTCGCCGGCGCCGAGCGCTCCCTTGTTGCCCAGGCTGTCGCCGTGGTTCACCGTGCCCTTGAGCACGTAGGTGATCGTCTCGATGCCGCGGTGCGGATGCCAGGGGAACCCCTTGAGGAAGTCCTCGGGCCGTTCGTTCCGGAAGTCGTCGAACAGGAGGAAGGGATCGAATTCCTGCGTCTTGCCGAACCCAAAGGCGCGGCGAAGCTTGACCCCCGCTCCCTCGAGCGTGGGCGTGGCTTCAATGATCTGTTTCACCGGTCTGAGCGACATCCTTCCTCCGTGAGCGCAGCGCCCGGACATCGGGGCTGCAACTGCCAATCTATGAAGTCTGGCAAGGGGGCCCCGGTTCCGGGCCCGCCGGCCGCTCGCCCGCGCGCGGCGCCGCGGCTAAGATTGGTCGCACGGCCCCCTTTCGCGCCGCCTGGCCAGGATCCGTCTCATGAATCGCAAATTCACGCCCATCGGCACGGCCGCGGTGGCGCTCGCCATCGCCGCGTTTGCCGCCACCGACCAGTACACCGCGCGGTATCCGCGCGAAGCGGTGGCGCGCTTTGCGCGCACGCTCAACGAGATCTCCATTCACCGCGCGGCGCGGCATGACGTGTCGCCGCGGCTCGTGGCGAGCGCGGTGCCCGACACCCGCGCGGGCGAGGGCGACGACGCCGGCCTGGAGCTGGCCGTGATTCCGCCGGGTGCGCTCGCGCCGCCCGGCGCCGACACGGCGCCCACGCCGCCCGTGCCGGTGATCACCGCGCCGGCGGGATCGCGCGCCGTAGAGCAGCAGGCGCAGGGCACGCGCCCGGGCGCCGAGCTCGTGGCGAGCTTCGACGGGCTCGGGTACGGATTCCAGGGGCCGCAGGGCACCGGCAGCTTCCGCAATCCGTCGGACAACTCGCTGGCCGTGGGGCCGAATCACATCGTGCAGATCGTCAACACCCGCTTCGCCGTATACACCAAGCGGGGCGCGATGTACGACACCACGGGCAAGGTGTTGTATGGCCCCGTGCCCACCAACGAAATTTTCCGTGGCTTCGGCGGCGCGTGCGAGGCGCGTCCCAACGGCGACGCCGTGGTGCGCTACGACCAGCTGGCCAACCGCTGGCTGATCGTGATGCCCATCTTCCGGCGCATCGACGACGCGTCGCACGAGCCCGCGGCGCAGCTCCCCGGCGATTCGGCGCACTACGCCATGTGCTACGCCGTGAGCCAGGGGCCGGACCCCATGGGACCGTACTATCGCTATGAGTTCCTGCGGAATCTCTTCCCCGATTATCCGCGCCCGGCGGTGTGGCCCGACGGCTACTACGTGCCCACCAGCAGCGGCGACAACGTCATCCAGAAACACGCATGTGTGGCCGATCGCGCGCGGATGCTCGAAGGAAAGGACGCGACCGAGCAGTGCGTGATCGTGGACGGGGTGAATTTCCTCAACATCGCCGACCTCGACGGCCCGCAGGTCCCGGCGCCGGGCACGCCCGAGATCGTGATGGCCGCCGGCGGGACCCAGCTCCACGGCATCATGGAAGACAGCACGATCAGCGTGTGGCGCCTGCATGTGGACTGGAGCAACCCGGCGCTCACCAAACTGACGGGACCGGTCAAGATCCCGGTGGCTCCATACCACTACCTGTGCGATGGCCAGCTTTCGAGCTGCGTGCCGCAGCCGGGCACCACTCGGCGGCTGGACGCGCAGGGCGACAAGCTCATGGCGCGTCTCACCTACCGGCGGATCGGCGAGCAGCAGTCCATCGTGGCGGTGCATTCGGTGAACACCACCGAGGGGGCGGGCGGCGTCCGCTGGTACGAGTTCCGGCTCGACGCCCGCGGCGACGTGTCGCTGTACCAGCAGGGCACGTACGCCCCCGACAGTTCCTATCGCTGGATGGGGAGCGCGGCGATGGACGGTCGAGGGGACATCGGCATCGGCTATTCGTTCGGGGGAACGCCGTTCTATGCGGGGCAGCGTTTCGCGGGGCGGCTTGCAGGGGATCCCAAGGGACAGCTCACGCTGGGCGAAACGGTGCTGGCCGAGGGGCAGGCGGCGCAGACGAACACGCTGCGGTGGGAGGACTACACCCAGACGGCGGTGGACCCCAGCGACGACTGCACGATCTGGTACGTGGGCGACTACTATCAGAAGGGCGCGCCGGGGTACTCGTCGCGCATCGGTGCGTTTCGAATGGGGGCGTGCGCGCGGTAAACCCATGAAGTGGGGGCCGGGTCTAAACTGGCGTTGGAATCGCGGGGTGAACGCCGGCCCCCCGGCGCGCGTTCTGTGCATGGGCGCGCCCGCGCCCGTCTCGACCTCGCAACCCCCGAGCCGTCCGTGCCTCTCTCTCGCGTAGTCGTTCTGGTCTCTGCGGTGTTCGCCATGGCGGCGCTGGCGCGGCCGGCGCGCGCGCAGGGCGCCGACGTCATTCGGGGCCGAGTCGTGGGCCCCGATTCGAACCCGATCGCGAACGTGGAGGTGTCGGCCACCTCGATTTCGGGCAACGTGACCCGTACCGCGCGCACCAATCGCGACGGACGGTTCACGATCGCCTTTCCCAACGGCGACGGCGACTACATGGTCGCCTTCAACGCGTCGGGGTTCGCGCTCAAGCGCTTCGAGGTGAAGCGCACGGCCGATCAGGACATCCTGGTGGCCGATACCAAACTGTCGCGTACCATCGCCTCGCTCGACACGGTGCACGTGCAGGGCTCGCGCGCGCGCCCGCGGCGCGACGACCATCAGCCCGACATCGGGGGCACCGAGCGCCCCGTGAACAGCCAGGCGCTCACCGCCGATCAGCAGGGCGATCTCGCGGCGATGGCCGCGTCCCTGCCGGGCGTGTTGTATCTGCCCGGATCGAACGGCGATCCGTCGGGGTTCTCGGTGCTCGGTCTCGACGGAAGCCAGAACAGCAACACGCTGAACGGAATGGACTTCGGCGGGTCGAACATCCCGCGCGACGCCCAGGTGAGCAGCTCGCTGGCCACGGCGCCGTACGACGTCTCGCGCGGCGGGTTCAGCGGCGGACAGTTCAACATCAGCACGTCGTCCGGCACGAACTTCATCCGCCGCTCGGCCAGCCTGGTGATGGACGCGCCTCCGCTGCAGTGGACCGACCCCGCGGCGCGGGCGCTCGGCCAGCAATATACGAATCTCAATCTGAGCGGCGGGATGTCGGGCCCCATCCAGTTCGACAAGTCGTTTTATAACTTCTCATATCAGTTGGGACGCCGGGCCAATCCGTGGCACTCCCTGCTCAACACCGACGCGCTGGGGTTGCAGACCGCGGGCATCGCCCCCGACTCGGTGCAGCGCCTGCTCGGCATCCTGCAGCAGGACCAGGTGCCGGCCACGCTGGGAGGCGTCCCGGGGCAGAAGCTCACCGACCAGGGGCTGCTGCTCGGCAGCTTCGACTGGGCGCCACCCAGTTCGACCACCGGACAGGCCGTGGACCTCACCGTGAACGCCGGGTGGTTCAAGTTCGACCCGCTGTCCACCGGCACGACCGAGCTGCCGGCGCACAGCGGCTCCCTCACCAACTGGAACGCCGGCGTGCAGGCGCGCCACACGGCCTACTTCGGGTTCGGCATCCTGAGCGAGACGGGGCTCTCCGTCAGCGCGTCGCGACGCTACGGCACGCCGTTCCTGGATCTGCCGAGCGCGAGCGTGCGGGTGAACTCGGACTTCGCGAGCGGCGCGTCCGGCGTGCAGAACGTGAGCTTCGGGGGGAATCCCTTCCTGGGCACTACCACCTCCAGCACGAGCGCCGACCTGCGCAACGATCTCTCGTGGTTCAGTCTCGACAACAAGCACCGCCTCAAACTCACCAGCGAAGTCCGGCGCGACGGGTATTCCCTCGATCAGACCACCAACCGGCTGGGGACCTTCACGTTCAATTCGCTCGCCGATCTCCAGGCGGGCACGCCGGCGAGCTTCACGCGCACCCTGCTGCCTCGGACCCGAACCGGGAGCGAGTGGACCGGCGCCCTCTCGCTCGGCGACTCCTACCGCTACAGCCCCGATCTGCAGGTCCAGTACGGCGTGCGGGTGGACGGCAACCGGTACGACTCGGCCCCCGACGCGAATCCGCTCGTGGCGCAGACCTTCGGCGTGCGCAACGACGCCGTGCCGAATCGTGTGTACGTGAGTCCGCGCATCGGATTCTCGTGGACGTACGGCACCGCGCCCGAGGTGGCGGCGTTCCTGGGCGCGGTGCGCGGGCCGAGGGCCGTGGTGCGCGGCGGGATCGGGCTCTTCCAGAACGTGGGGCGGGTGAGCGACATCGGGTCGGCCGTGGACAACACCGGGCTCCCCACGGGATTGCAGCAGCTCACCTGCGTCGGTTCGGCGGCGCCCGCGCCCGATTGGGCCCAATACCGCGCTGACGCCGGCAGCATCCCCACGCAGTGCGCCGACGGCAGCACGGGGAGCGTGTTTGCGAACGCGGCGCCGAACGTAAGTCTCTTCTCGCCCAACTATACGGCTCCGCGCAGCCTGCGCTCGAACTTGCAGTGGAGCGGCCCGATTCTGGACAACCGCTTCCAGGCGACCTTCGGCGGCACCTATTCATTGAATTTGAATCAACAGTCGATGGTGGACCTCAACGTGCAGCCCAATGTCGCCTTCCGGCTGGCCGACGAGGGGAACCGGCCAGTGTTCGTGCAGCCGGGGAGCATCGTGGGGGCGAGCGGCGCCGTGTCGGCCAACGACGCGCACCGGTCGGCGGGATTCAATCGCGTGAGCGAAGTCACCTCCGATATGCAGTCGCGCAGCGCGCAGTTCAGCGTCCAGATCGCTCCCGCCGGATTCAACACCAACTACAGCTGGAGCCTGGCCTACACGTATCAGGACGTGCGCGACCGGGCGCGCGGGTTCGGCGGTGGCACCACGGCCGGGAATCCGTTCGACGCGTCATGGGCACGCTCGGCGTTCGATTCGCGTCACCAGATCCAGTATTCGCTCGGGTACAACTTCTTCGACTGGGTGCGCGTGAACTGGTATGGCAGCTTCCGGTCGGGGATGCCGTTCACCCCCGTGGTGGGGAGTGACATCAACGGCGACGGCTACGCCAACGACCGCGCGTTCGTGTTCGATCCCGCGCACACCGCCGATGCAGCGCTGGGGGCGTCCATGCAGGCGCTGCTGGCGTCGTCCATCGGGCGCGTGCGGTCGTGCCTCGAGCGCCAACTGGGGCAGGTGGCCGGACGCAACAGCTGCGAGGGCCCGTGGACGAGCTCGGCGAGCATGTCGTTCTCGTTCAATCCCATCAAGGTGCGCATGCCGCAGCGGGCCACGCTGTCGTTCCAACTCTCCAATCCGCTGGGCGCTGCCGACCTGCTGATGCACGGCGCAAACCACACGCACGGGTGGGGGCAGACTGCGTTCCCCGATCCCACCTTGTTGTACGTGCGCGGGTTCGACGCGCAGACCCAGCGTTTCCAGTATGACGTGAACCCCCGCTTCGGCGCCACCGACCCGCAGGTCACGACGTACCGCAGCCCCGTGACGCTCACGGCCATGCTCCGCGTGGACCTCGGGCCCACGCGCGAGCGGCAGCTCCTCACCCAGGAGCTGGACCGCGGGCGCACGCACGAGGGCATCAAGCTGTCGTTGCCAGTGCTGCGCGCGCTGTACGGCAGCGGGGGTCTCATGAATCCGCTGTCGGTGATCCTGCGCCAGCAGGACACCCTGGCGCTCACGCCCGCGCAGGCCGACAGCGTGGCCACGCTCAATCGCTGGTACATCGTGCACCTCGACTCCATCTGGACGCCGATCACCGCGTACTTCGCCGGCCTCCCCGACCGGTTCGACGAGGACGAGGCCTACGATCGCTACCGCCGCGGCCGCGAGGCGTCGGTGGATCTCCTCTTGAGACTCGCGCCCGAGATCAAGGGGCTGCTCTCCGCCGATCAGCGGCGGAAGCTCCCCGACTTCGTGGCGAGCTACCTCGATCCGCGCTATCTCTCGGCCATTCGCTCGGGCACGGCAGGCCTGGCCAACTCCGGATTCGGGCCCGGGGCCGGCTCGTCGTTCACGGTCGAGGGCGGCGGCAACGTCCGCATCATGATTAGCAAATAACCATAGCCGGCGGCGTCGTGCGCGCCGCCATCCGGAGCCGTCCATGACTCGTCGCCTCTTCGTGTTCGCCGGAATCGCCGTTGCCGGCGCCGCCGCCGGTCTCGCGGCGCAGCAGCCGCTGCCGGCGATCCACCCCATCGGGCCCATCGAGCACGTGACCACCGAGGCCATGAAGGCCGTCTCGCAGGTGCGCGAGCTGCCGGGCCGCCGAGTGCTCGTGAACGACATCGTCGATCACCGGGTGCTGCTGTTCGATTCCACGCTCGCGCATCCCACGGCCGTGGCCGACTCCACGGCGAGCACCGCGAACGCGTATGGCAACATGCCCGGTGGCCTCATTGCCTATCGGGGCGACTCCACCCTGTTCGTCGATCCCGCGTCGCTCTCGATGCTGGTGCTCGACGGCGGCGGCAAGATCGCGCGCGTGATGTCGGTGCCGCGTCCCAACGAGGCGATCTTCCTCATCGGCGGTCCGTTCGGCACCACGGGGTTCGATCCGGCGGGGCGCCTCGTCTATCGCGGCAACACGATGCGCATGGCGCCGCCGCCCGCGGGGAAGGGGTCCGGGGAGCCGCAGCTCCCGCAGTTTCCCGATTCCGCGCCCATCGTGCGGGTGACGCTCGCCACGCGCGCCGAGGACACGGTCGCGTACTTCAAGATTCCGCCCACGCAGATGACCATCACGCGCACCGAGAACGGCGGGTTCACGGCGATGTCGACCATCAACCCGATGCCGGTGGTCGACGATTGGGCGCTCCTGCCCGACGGCACGGTGGCCGTGGTGCGCGGGCGCGACTTCCACGTCGACTGGTACCACCCCGACGGGACGCACACGTCGACGCCGAAGATTCCATTCGACTGGCAGCGGCTCACCGACGACCAGAAGGCCGCGGTGATCGACTCCGCCAAGCAGGTGCTGGAGAAGCGGCGCGCCGAGCGGAACGCCGCGCTGCAGGAAACGCGCACGGCCACGAGCACCGGCGATCAGCGGCGGGTGACCGCGTCGGGCGGCGGCGACGCCGGCG
>JAGWRB010000047.1 GCA_028876725.1 Gemmatimonadota bacterium | reverse complement strand
GTGCTGTTCGTCGCGTCGAAGTCGTTCAAGATCATCGGTCAGGCCGAGGTGATGGTCGTGGAACGGCTGGGCCGGTTTCACCGCATCGCGCGTTCGGGGTTCAACATCCTGATTCCATTTATCGAGCGGCCGCGCGAGATCGACGTCCGGTTCCTGGAATCCGACGTCGGCGGCCAGCGGCGGATCGCGTCGCGCTCCGCGGCGCGCATCGATCTTCGTGAGCAGGTGCTGAACTTCCCGAGCCAGCCGGTCATCACGAAGGACAATGTCACCATCGATATCGACGCGGTGCTGTACTACCGCGTCGCGGATCCGCAGAAAGCCACGTACGCCGTGCAGAACCTGCCGTACGCACTGGAGACGCTGACCCGCACGACGCTGCGCAACATCGTGGGCGAGATGGAGCTCGACCAGACGCTGGCGAGCCGCGACCAGATCAACAAGCGCATGCGCGAGGTGATCGAGGAAGCGTCGATCGGCTGGGGCGTGGACGTGACGCGCGTGGAGCTGCAGGCGATCGAACCGCCGCGCGACATTCAGCAGTCGATGGAGCTGCAGATGCGCGCCGAGCGGGAACGCCGCGCCGCGGTGACCAACGCCGAAGCGAGCAAGCGCGCGCAGATTCTGGAGGCCGAAGGATCGCGCGAGTCGCAGGTGCGCAAGGCGGAGGGTGAGAAGGAGGCCGCGGTGTTGCGCGCGCAGGGCCTCGCCGAAGCGCGGTTGGCGATGGCGGACGCCGAAGCGGAAGCGATCCGGCGCATCGCGGCGGCGCTGCCCGATGGACAGGCGGCGACCTACCTCCTGGGGCTCAAGTACCTGGAAGCGCTGCCGAAGCTCACCGAAGGCAAGGGGACCACACTCTTCCTGCCGTCCGAGGCGTCGGGGGTGTTGAGCGCGGTGGGCGGGCTGCGGCAGATGCTGCAGAAGCCGGCGTCCTCGACGGAGAAGTGAGTGGCCAGGATTTCGAAAGAGCGCGCCGAGCGGATCGCGCGGGCGCACGCCTGCGAAGTGTGCGGCGAGTACAACTACAAGAAGCTCGCGACCAAACCCGCAACCGCTGATCTGCAAAAGAGCCTCGGCGTCACCTGGATGGCAGCCAAGACGTGCGGGGTGTGTGGGGCCATTCAGGAGCTCGGCATCAACGACGACGGTGACATCGTGTATGTCTCGTAGGCGGCAAATTGGTACGAACTACGGGCCCCCAAGACATTAACTTGCCGTCATGCCAGCGCTCGATTTGACTCAACTTGCCGTGGGGCAGCGCGTCCAGCACGAACTCATGGTGGTCGAGCGCGTGGAGCGCAAACAGGCCACGGGAGAGCCGTTCGTGGTGCTGACGCTGGGCAACGCCACGGGGCGCGTCGAGTCCGCCCCCGTCTGGGCGGACAAGCTGGCGTGGGCCGAAGGGGCCGAGCGCGGACGCGTGGTGCAGGTGATCGGCGACGTGAGCGCGTTCCGCGGCAAGCGCCAGATCCAGATCACGAGTCCGCTGCGCGTGATTCCCGACCAGGACGTGCGGCTGGACGACTTCGTCGCGCGCATTGCCGAAGACCCGGAGCGGCTCTGGGATTGGATCGATCGCACCCGTCTGGAAATGACCTCCACGACGCTGCGGGGCGTGGTGGATCTGTTCTTCCGGGACGACGTATTTCGCGAACGATTCGAGCGCACGCCGGGGTCGGTGGTGGGGCACCACGCGCAAATCGGCGGACTGCTCAAGCACGTCGTCGAGGTCACGATCATCGCGAAGTCGGCCGCCCGCGCGCTGCAAGCCAACGTCGACCTTACCGTTACCGGCGCGTTGCTGCACGACATCGGCAAGGTCGAATCGTACGTGGTCGACCGGGGCGCGTTCGCGTACACGACGCGCGGAAATCTGGTGGGGCACGTGGCGCTCGGCTGCCTCATGCTCACGGAGCGCGTCGGCGCGTCGTCGCCGCCGATCTGCACACCGGAGCAATTGACGGAGCTGCAACACCTGATTCTGTCCCACCATGGGGCCATGGAGTTCGGGAGTCCCGTGCAGCCCATGACGGCGGAAGCGGAAATTGTGCACTGGGCGGATGAGGCTTCGGCCAAGGGGAACGACATGCTGGAGACCATCGCCGACGACACGGAATTCGCCGGGGGCGGGGCGTTTTCCGACCGGCGACCCTGGCGCGTGGGCCGGCGGGTATGGCGCCGGTCCCACGACTGGCCGTAAGCAGCCCTCCGCCGTCCACCGGACGGCCCGAGCCGTCGACGAACCGGCCGACGGCGGTCGGGTTACGCGAGCCGAAGCCGATTGGAATCGTCCGGATTCCGTGCCGGCGGGCGCTCATCGATCCACAGCGATTGCGCACGTGCCTGCGTATGCCCTAGGGACCCATGTCCCGGAGCGCTGGTTTGACGTGCACGGAGAGGTGCTGACGAGAGAAGAGACTCGAGGCACCGGCTAGCTTCGAGGAGAAGTCTCGAACGATCGCGCACGCAGGCCGGCCGGGTTCCTGCATTCATATCCGAGCCTGCAGTGCAAATGGAGGATTCATGCGCAAGCCGAGACCGGCAACCTTCAACCCAGCGCAAGCCCTGCATCTGATCGCAAGCGACCGGAGCGGCGAGGCCCTCAGCTGTCCGTCTTGCTCTGGCAAAATCGATCGTACCCCCAACGCCAATCCCGCTCCTCCCCGTTCACAGGTCACGCTGCGCTGCCGCGATTGCGGGCGAGTCGCGCGGTATGTGGCCGGAGTGGCCGTCGGCGCCGCGTAGTGTCCGACCCGCTCAACGCACGACCGTAAGTCGCAACATCTTTTCGGAGCAAGTTTTCATGGCTCGCATCACCGGCACCGTAAAGTGGTTCAATGACGCGAAGGGATTCGGCTTCATTTCTCGTGAGGGAGGGCCGGACGTCTTCGTGCACTACAGCGCCATCCAGGGCGGCGGCTTCAAGTCGCTGGCCGAGGGTGACAAAGTCGAATTCGAAATCGTGGAAGGGCAGAAGGGCCCGCAGGCGGCGAACGTTACCAAAGTCTGAACCGCGACGGTGTTCGCAACTCAAGAGCGCCTCGGCATTGCCGGGGCGCTTTGGCGTTTGGGCTATCGGGGAACGGCGATGCCGGGGGTTCTGGGCCGGAGGGGCGGGTCGCCGGCTGCGCTGGGGGGATCCGGGGGCGGCTCGGATGAGGCGAGCAGCTGCATCGATTGATAATAGAAATGCAGCGTGCGGGTGGGCGGCAGATGGCCATGCTCGCCGGCGCGCGCAATGGCGAGCGCTTCCGCACGCACGGCGGGCGGGAGCGCCCGGGCGAGCGGGTGGCGCAGGTGGCGGCGAATCGCGAGGCGATCGCGGGCCACGAGTGCGCGGCAGAAGGCGTCGAGAAAGGCGAGCATGGAGAATTGGACCTTAAAGACAACTTGCTACTAATTTCCCGTCACGTCAAGCAACGAGATCGTAACCGGGAACGGGGTCCAGGTTCCTGGTTGGCGCGGTCTAGCTGGTGATCAGGTCGAAGCGGACGCCGCGCCGGTTGTCGCGGCGCTTCTTCGGCGCGTAGCGAAAGAGTTGGGCCGGACGTCCGCGCCCTTCGCTTCGCCATTCATCGGTGGGTTCCACGAGATAGGCGGCCTGCAGCGCCCGGCGAAAGCTTGCCTTGTGGAGGCGGCGTCCGAGCAGGAGCTCGTAGATGGCCTGGAGTTCGCTCAGGGTGAACGTGGGCGGGAGCAGGCGGAACGCGATGGGAGACTGATCGAGGCGGCTTCGGACGAACTCCAGGCCGGCATCGACGATGGCGCGTTGGCGAGGCGGGAGCGCGGGCAGTTCATCGACGTCGAACCAGACGAGGTCGTCGCTGTCGAGCGAGCGCTCGTTGCCGGGCAGGAGCACCGCGAAGCCGACGGATACTTCCGCGTCGCCCGGGTGCCGTCGATTGTCGCCAAAGGCGCGGATTTGCTCGACCGCCGAAGCCGCGGCGCCGAGGGTGCTTCGCGCGACGCGAAGCGCCGCGTCGGCCAGCGACTCCTCGCCGCGGGGAGCGTCCCACGGAAGGATCCACCGTTCGCGCGCGCGCGAATCGGCGTGCTTGGCGAGGAGCACGGCGAGCGTCTTTGCCTGAGGGCTGATGACCACGATGTCGACGGACAGCGTGGCCTGGCGCGCGGCGGGGTGAGCGTCTGACGAGGAGCGGTCGCGCATGACGCGCGAATTAGTAGCAAAGCGCTACTAAAGTCAAGGGCCCCGCCGTGGCGGGGCCCTTCGTTGGTTCTGCTGCGCGCGGTAAGTAAGCGTGCGATCGGCCGACCGTCAATCGGGCGGCATACCGGTTAACGCACTACCAGCTGATGGATCCTTTCTGCGTGGTGTCGACGTCTTCGGCCGCGCCGGTTTTGAACAGGAATGCCTCGAGATTCTTGGTGAGGAACGTGCGCGCCTGTGGGTCCATCACGTTGAGGCCGTAATGGTTGATGAGCATGGTTTGCTGCTTGAGCCAGAGCCCCCAGCAGTCCTGACAGATTTCGGCGACGATGCGTGCGCCGATGGCGCCGGGAAACGGGGCTCGCTCGAATGCGGGCTTGTGCTGGCCGCAGCGAGAGCAGGTGATGTCAGCCATGATGGAAAACTATCGCGCACGCGGCCTAGAGGCCGCGCGCGTACTCGACCTTGGCAAGCCGCACGAGCTGCAGCAGCCGGATGTACATCCAGCCGATGTCGAACTCGTACCACTTGGCCTTGAACTTCGCGGACTTGGGATCGGCGTGGTGGTTGTTGTGCAGCTCTTCGCCGCCGAGCCAGATCGCGATCGGGGAGATGTTCCGGCTCTCGTCCTTCACATTGAAGTTGCGATAGCCGAGCGCATGACCGATGCCGTTGACGACCCCGGCGGCCCAGAAGGGGATCCACATCATCTGCACGGCCCAGACGAGCGGGCCGATGATCCAACCGAACAAGTACATGTCGATGGCCAGCATCACGACAATGCCGAGCCAGTTGAGACGCGACAGCAGGTGGCGCTCGATCCAGTCGTTGGGAGTGCCCTTTCCGTACTTCTCGAGCATGCCGGGTTGGCGCACGGCCTTCCGATAATAGAAGGCGCCCTTGAGCAGAATGTTGCGCAGCCCTTCGATGAGCGGGCTGTGGGGGTCGCCCTCGCGGTCAGCGAACGCGTGGTGCTTTCGATGGCAGGCGACCCACTCCTTGGTCACGATGGCCGTGGTGAGCCAGAGCCAGAGGCGCATGGGGAGGGCGGCCAGGTAGTGCAAGCGGACGCCGCGATGGGTCTGAGCACGGTGCAGGAACAGGGTCACGCAGACATTCGTGATGTGCCCAGCTACAACGATAAACAGCAGCGGGATCCACCAGCGGCCGGCCAAGATGCCGAAACCTGGCATTCCACTCTCCGGGGGTATGCAGATGTCGTAAAAGCCCGCACGTCGCGCGGGCGGGGAAGGTTCTCGGAGTCGGCCGAAGGGCCGCCTCCCATGACCCTTGAATCTAATCCCGGGCGGCGACGTCGGCCATCGGCGCGTGGGGCTGTATGGCGGGGGTAGTATTAACCCATGACCCCACAACATCATCGGCCAGGCGGCGGCTATCGAAACCCCTGGCCGGGCGACCGGGAGCACCGGTTCAGCGACGTTCTGCGGTGGTGGAGGGAACGCCGCGGGCGGCCGAAGCCGCCAGCGCCTGGTGCGCCGCCCACGACGACCCCGAGCTTCGACGCGCCGCGCGCGGATGGGGGAATGGTCACGGCAACCTGGGTGGGTCATTCGACGGCGTTGATCCAGCTCGGGCCGCTCAACGTGCTCACCGATCCGATGTGGAGTTACCGGGCGAGCCCGGTGGCGTGGGCGGGACCCGCGCGCCTCGTTCCGCCGCCAATGTCGATCGGCGCGCTGCCGCCGATCGACGTCGTGCTGATCTCCCACGACCATTACGACCACCTCGACCGTTCGAGCGTCGCAGCGCTGGCCGCGGCTCAGCGGAACGCGGTCTGGTTCGCTCCACTCGGCGTGGCGCCTCTGCTGCGGCGCTGGGGCGTACGCCATGTGCGCGAACTGGACTGGTGGAACACAGTCGAGGACGCGGGGGCGGCGATTTCGTGCGTGCCGGCGCGGCACTTCAGCGGTCGAATGCCGTGGGGACGCGCGCGCACCCTGTGGTGCGGCTGGACGATCGTTGCCAATGGCTGGCGCGCGTATTTTGCGGGAGACACGGCGTATCATCCCGAATTTCAACGGATCGCGGAGCGCCATGGGCCGTTCGATCTGGTGCTGTTACCGGTGGGTGCATACGAGCCGCGCTGGTTCATGGGCAGCGTGCACATGAATCCAGCAGACGCGGTGCGTGCATACCGCGACCTGTTGACCGCGCACCCGGACGCCGTGCCGCCACCGATGCTGCCGATTCACTGGGGAACGTTTCGCCTGACCGACGAGCCGGCGGACGAGCCGCCGGAGCAAACCAGGCAGCACTGGGAAGCGGCGGGGCTGCATCGGGAGCACCTGTGGATGCCGATTCACGGGCAGACATGGCGTCGCGGGAGGCGGGGATGAAGTGCTATACTGGAGCACCAATTCCTCGATCCCGATCGCTCATGCCCCGATCGACGCGCCTGCTCGCACTCTGCCTGACCCTCGCAACGTTCGCGCGCGCGGCGCGCGCGCAGAACCCGGTGCCGGAACCGCACGCGGTCACCGACGTCGTCGTCCGGCCGGGCGACATTCTACGCATCAAATTCTGGCCCGAGCAGCAGTACTCCGGCGACTATCAGGTCGAGACGTCGGGCACCGTCGCCATCCCGCTGCTTGGCGAGTTGAACGTGTCAGACAAGACGCTGAGCGAGGTGCGCAACGAAGTGCGCGACCACTACCGGGCGCTCACCACGAATGGCGTGGCCATCGTGTCCTTGCAGTTCCGGGTGAGCGTGCTGGGCCAGGTGGCGCGTCCGGGCCTCTATCCGGTGGACGCGACGCAGTCGGTGTTCGATGCGCTGAGCCAGGCCGGAGGGCCGTCGACGAACGCCGATTTGTCGCGCATTCGTCTGCTTCGCCACGATCACGTCGTGGTGCTCGATGCCGAGCAAGCGATCCAGACCGGCGCGCCGATGCTGAGCGTGCTGCTCGAGTCGGGCGACCGCATCATCGTTCCGGCCAAGCATATCAACTGGTTCACGTGGCAGAACGTGCTCACGGCGTTGCAGACCGTGGGATTGATCGTCGCGCTGGCCCGGCACCCGTAACGCGGGTCGCGCTCGGCGCGCGCCCTTACCTGGCGGTGAGCTGCAGAAGCACGCTGCGGATGGTGCCAAGTTCCGGAGGCGGCGCGGCGAGAAACGCTTCGGTGCTGGAGTCGACGAACGCGTTGTAGGCCGCCACCGCGTTGGCGAGTTGGGTCGCGGTGAGCGAGTTGAAGAACCGCGGGTCCATGGCGATTCCCTTGGCCAGCAGGCCTCGGAACGACTCGACGAATGCCTGCGCGTCGGTGATTGCGGCCGTCGAGGCGTTGTTGCTGGTGAGAATGGCCACCAGCCGGTTGGCCGCGTCGGCGCTCGTGCTGCCGCCGGCGGCGACTTCATACACCAGATTCTGCGTGGCCGGAGGCGGCCGGACGCCGCTGCGCTCGGTGAAGGTCTGGCTCGCCAGCTCCGCGTTCACGCGGGCCGACGTCTGCTGATACGACTGGGCCACCTGCGGCGTGACGAATGTGATGACCCGCACGGCTCCACCAACTGACACGCTGAATACGGGGCTCACGACGCTGCTGGTGGTGATCGGAATTCCCGTCACGTCCGATTGATTGCCGGTCTGCGCGGCCGCGGCGGCGGGGATGAGCACGCCGCCGACGGCAAGCACCAGCGACAGACTACGGAGACTTGAAGACCGCATTGAGGTCCTCCGGAGACAGGCGTCGATTGTCGCGACGCGCGTTGAAGCCGTATCCGATGCTCATGATGAACCGCGCCCCGTTGCCGGCGGAGTGCGTGAGATCGGCAAAGCCGAGGGAGCCGACAATGCCGCGGTCGGGAAACGGTGTGATGGTGACGCCGGCGTCCAGGTCCTGGCCGGTCCAATCGGCGGCGAGGGCCACCGCAGGCACGAGGCGCACGCCGAGTCCGCCGAACACCCCGACGGTGGAGCGGTGGTCCAGCACCGCGGACTGCGAGCGGAAGCGGCCACTTCCGATTCCGACCGAGCCGCTCAATACGCCCAAACTCGTATTGTCGCCGGGTCGGAGGACGAAGATATGGCCAACCATTCCGTATACGCTGGTTCCGGCGTCGGAGCCGCCCCAGGAGATCGCGTTCTCCACGCCGGCGGCGTACAGCATCAGATGCTGGGGGTCGCGATGGTGGAGCTTGAAGCTGAACCCGCCGATGGAGGCGAAGGAGTGACGGATGGACGAGTACGAGGAGAGCGTCGATTCGAGGGCGATGCCGGCTTCGGGATCGCCGAGTCCGGCGCCGATCCCCACGCCGCCGTCTGGGCGATCGCTGAATCGTGTGCGCTCCTGGTAGCCGGCGCCCACGAAATAGTCGCCCGTGCCGACGCCCGATACGGACGGCGAGCCCAGGCTGCTGCCGGGGGCGCCGAGGAAGGTGGCCACGACGATGGGGCGGACGGGGGCGGGGGGCACGCGATACAGCCGGCGCAGGGAGTCGAGGCGCGGATTGGCGGGCGGGGCCGGGCGCGGGGATTGGGCCGAGGCCGGCGCGATGTATGCCGCGCCGCACAGCGCGACGAGCGCGACACAGAGTGCGCGCGCAGCGACCCGGGCCCTCGACGCATGAGTCATGTGAACCATCCACCGCAAGATAAGGGAGCCAAGATACCGCTGAAACGTGGTGCCGTGTATTGGCTCTGGACGGGGGCGGACATTATATCTCTAATCCCTCCGCCTGCCCGGGAAGCACCTGGTGCGGGCGCAATGTACACGGCAGTCCTCCGGGTCGAAACGTTTGTTTTGGCAGCGTTTCGGCCTCTCGTCTTCGGAATGCCGATCCTCGAGGTCTCCCGACCGGGGCGTGTGCGCATCGTCTACCTCAGTGCAAGCGGGCAACTCGGCGGTGCGGAGCGTTGTCTGCTCGACGTGCTGACGAGCGTGCGTGGAGCCGAGCCCGATTGGGAGTTGATCCTCCTCTCCTCGCGCGAGGGGCCGCTGGTGGAGCGAGCGCAGCGACTCGGTGTTGCGGCGGGGGTCGTCGCGATGCCGGAATCCGTGGCCCGTCTTGGGGACTCGGGGGCGCAGGGGGTGGGCCGGCGCGCGGCCGTGGTTGCTGCGCGTGCGGCAGGTGGACTTGGTGCGCTGATGACGTATCGCCGACGGCTGCGTCGAGCCGTGGCGCATCGCGCGCCGGATATCGTGCACAGCAACGGCTACAAGATGCACCTCATGAGTTCCTGGAGTCGTCCGGCCACGGCGGCGCTCGTGTGGCACCTGCATGATTACGTGTCGTCGCGGCCGCTCATGATGCACGCGATGAAATGGTGCTCTCGTGCCTGTGATGCGGGGATTGCCGTGTCCGAAAGCGTGGCGCGAGACGTGGAACCGGTCTGGCGCGGGCGGGGCCCGGTGCACGTGGTGATGAACGGGGTGGATCTGGACGTATTCCGCCCCGAGGGACCGAGGGCAGATCTGGACGCCTTGAGCGGGCTGCCGCGGGCGCCGGAGGGAACGGTGCGGGTGGGGCTTGTGGCGACGATGGGGCGATTCAAGGGACACGAGGTCTTTCTGCGAGCGGTGGCGCGGGTGGCGGCGGGGCGGCCGGTTCGCGCATACGTGGTGGGCGGCCCCCTGTACGAGACAACAGGAAGCGAGGTGGAGTTGGCGCACTTGCGCATGCTCGCCGGCGCGCTGGGGGTTGGGGATCGCGTGGGATTCACGGGATTCGTGGCGGAACCGCAGGAGGTGATGCGGGCGCTCGACGTCGTGGTGCACGCGACGACGGTGCCGGAACCCTTTGGGCTGGTGATTGCCGAGGGGATGGCGTGCGGGCGTGCGGTGATCGTCAGCGGGGCGGGCGGCGCGCGCGAGATCGTGCATCCGGAGAAAGACGCGCTGGTGCATGAGCCGGGGGACGTGGAATCGCTGGCGCGGATGATGGCGCGATTGGCGGACGACGCTGGGCTGCGCGCGCGGTTGGCGGGGGCGGGGCGGGCGACCGCGGAGGCGCGATTCGACCGGCGGAGGCTGGGGGCAGAGATGGCCGTTGTCTATCGGGCCGCGGCGGCGCGGCGGGCCGGGAGGCGGGGACCGACATGAAAGTGCTGCACGTGTACAGCGGCAATCTCTACGGCGGTGTAGAGGCGATGCTCGTGGTGCTGGCGCGCGAGCGCGCGGCATTCGGCGCGCTGGAGCCCGAGTTCGCGCTCTGCTTCGAGGGGCGGCTGGCGCGCGAACTGCGCGCCGCGGGGACGCCGGTGCATCTGCTCGGGGCGGTGCGAGCGAGCCGGCCGGCGACCATTCTGCGGGCGCGTCGGGCGCTTCGCCGAGCGCTGGCGGAGATCAAGCCGGACGTCGTGATCTGTCATTCCGCATGGTCGTATTCGCTGTTCGGAGCGACCGCGCGTCGGGCGGGCTATCCGGTAGGGTTCTGGCTTCACGACGCCGTGCGTGGCAAGCACTGGACGGAGCGTTGGGCGAGGCTGAGGACTCCCGATCTGGTGATATACAACAGCGCGTATACCGGGACGACCGTCGGCCGTGTCTTCCCTCGAGCGCGGGCGGAGCTCGTGCACTGTCCGGTCTCGGCGCCGGCGCTGCACGGGAAGCGGGACGCGGTGCGACAGCAGTTCGGCGTGCCGGCCGATGTGGCGGTGATCGTGCAGATCGGGCGGCTGGAGCGGTGGAAGGGGCACGCCCTGTTGTTGCATGCCCTGGGGTTCCTTGGTGATCTGCCGGGGTGGGAGTGCTGGATCGTGGGCGGGGCGCAGCGGGCGGCCGAACGCACGTATGAGACGCAACTGCGGACGCTGGCGGTGTCGCGCGGGGTGCGGACGCGCGTGCGCTTTCTGGGGGAGCGGGACGACGTGGGCGACGTGCTGGCGGGGGCGGACATTTTCTGTCAGCCGAACGCGCAGCCGGAGCCGTTCGGCGTTGCTATTATCGAAGCGTTATACGCCGGGGTGCCGGTGGTGGCCACGGACATGGGCGGTCCGCAGGAGATTCTGAAGGGGCAGGGGTGCGGCGTGCTCGTCGCACCGCGCCGGCCTCACGAGCTGGCGGATGCGCTGCGGCGGCTGATCGAGGATCCCGCGGGCCGCCGGGGGATGGGAGCGGCCGGGCCGGCCCGCGCGCGGGAGCTGTGCGATCCAGCAGCGCGCCTGCAGCAGTTGCACGAGGTGCTGCGCCCGCTGGTTCGGGAGCACGCGTCGCGGTGAGTGCGCCGACGCTCGATGTGGCGTCCCGCGCGCGGCAGTCGCGCGGCACGAGCGGAGCGGCGATCTACGCGATGGTCGAGCGCCTCGTGGCGGAGCGGCACCGCGGGGGCGGCGTACTGGTCGACGTGGGATGCGGCACCGGGACGCTGTGCGCGCGACTCGGGGCGCGGTTCGACCGATGCCTCGGCGTGGACGCCGTGCGATATGATAACCTAGATACGTCGGTAGCGTTCACGGCCCACGACCTGGATCGTCCGGGGATCCCGCTGCCCGACGGCTGCGCGGCGGT
>JAGWRB010000046.1 GCA_028876725.1 Gemmatimonadota bacterium | reverse complement strand
TCACGGAACTCACGCGACAGGAAGGAGAGATACCCGCCTACGCCGCAGCCGAAGTCGAGGACGCGATCGCTGCGGCGGGCGGCGCGCTGAATCGCGCGGCGAATCACGCCGCGCAGATCCTCGCTGAGGCTGTCGAAGATCTGCCCCTCCCAGTCGTCCGCCTGCTGGTCCCAGTACTCGCGGTTCATCGGGGGCGCACCACGCGTCCGCCCTGCATCACGAGGCGCACGTCGCGCGTGTTGGCGATGTTGACCGCGGGGTCGGCCCCGAGGAGCACGAGGTCGGCGGCCTTGCCGGGTGCGAGCGTGCCGACCGAGTCGGCGATGCCGATGGCCCACGCAGCGTTCGCGGTGGCGGACGTGATGGCCTGCAGCGGCGTGAGGCCCGCGCTGTCCACGAGCAGTTCGAGCTCGCGGTGCAACACGGGGAGCGAGTCGACCTTGGGGTCGTACATGTCGTCGGTGCCCGCGACGATGCGCACGCCGAGTTGATTCGCGCGGCGCGTGACCGCGTACATCCAGGGCGTGCGCACGCGGCTCACCGAATCGTGCGGCAGTTCGTTGGCGAAGATCCAGAGCGTGGGATTGAGCGCGACCCCGCGATCGCGCATCGATGCGAGCAGCCTCTCGATCGCCGGCGAATCGGCGGGCACGTGCAGGAAGTCGCCGCTCGCGCGATGGCGCCAGTCGGCACTGCGCGGGCTGCCCTGCCAGACGAGGTACGGCGTGTGGGCCAGCATATCGGCGCCGGCCGCGATCAGGTCGCTCGGTTTGGCGGGAAACGTGGTGGCGTGCGCGATGACGCGGAGACCCTGGCGGTGCGCTTCAGCACTGGCGCGCGTGACTTCGGTGGAATCGAGCGCCGCGTAGAGCTTGAGTCCGGTAGCGCCGGTGCCTTTGGCCAGTGCGACGGCGTGCGCGAAGTCGGTGGTGTCGGTGACGGCCAGCATCCATGGCGCGGTGCCCGGGGCGTAGCCGCGCGAGGCGTCCGCCGTGCGCGGATCGGAGAAGAACGACGATCCGCCGAAGAGCGCGACGTAGTAGATGCGGGGCCCGGGGATCTGACCGGCGAGCACGGCGCGCTGCAGGTCGCCCGTGGCGCGGGCGTCGCCGGCGAGATCGAACACGCTGGTGACGCCGCCGGCGAGCGCACGGCGGAGCGCGCCGGCGCGCTCGGCCCACGGGTCGGTGCCCAGATGCACGTGCGCGTCGATGAGACCGGGAATGGCGAAGAGTCCGCGCGCGTCGATGACCGAATCGGCGGTGAGCGAGCCGCCGGGCGCGACAGCGGCGACGCGGCCGCTGTCGATCAGCACGTCGACGTTCGGGCGCTCGGGCGCGCCGGTGCCGTCGATGAGCGTGACGCCGCGTATGAGAATCGAAATCTCTCGCGGGGGCGCGGGCGCCGGCTGCTGCGCCGGGAGGGCCACGGGCAGCAGCGCGAGCGCGCAGCCGGCGGCGGCGAGGCGTACGTTCATCCGCTCAACCTCGCACGCGCCGGCGCGCCGTGCAACGCGGCGCGCTCACCACGTGTCGCCCGCGGCGCGGCGAATGCGCACGAGCCGCCGAATGGCCGCGATTCCGAACGCGGGCCCCAGCGCCAGCAGCGCGAGCGCCCACCGCCAACCGACCGCGGCTTCGGCCGGCGGCACGAGCTGGATGGAGACCATGGTGAGCAGGAATCCCATGGACGTCTGCACCGAGAGCGCCGTGCCGACGGAGTGCGGAGGCACCGCCTCGGTGACGAGGGTACTGAATTGGGCGGAGTCGGCGATGACGAAGAAGCCCCACACCACGGCGACCGCCCCGGTAATCCACAACGAATATCCAAACGTCAATCCGATCAGCAGCGCGCAGGTGCCGCTGGCGGCCATGGCCACCGACACCAGCCACTCGCGCCCTCGCCGGTCGGCCACGAGGCCGCCCCACACGCATCCCGCCCCGCCGGCGGCGATGGCGAGGAACGACACGAGCGAGGCGATCTCGTTGGTCCGCGGGCCGGCGGGCATCCCGCTCGCGGCAGCGCTCGCGGCGAGGAACACCGGCGTCCAGGTCCACATCGAGTACAACTCGAACATGTGCCCCAGGTACCCGCCGATGGCCAGGCGCCAGCGCCGCGCCCTGAACACGACGCCCACGAGCGACCAGGAGAACGGGCGGGAGGGAAAGGCGTATGGTCCATCATGGTACGCTAATGAGACAATGATCGCGCTGAGCACGGCGAAACCGCTCACCGTGTAGAGCACCGTCGCCACGCCCGCGCCGGGGAATGCGTGCACCAGGTACGGACTCGCCTTGCCGATCGTGAGCGCGGCCACGATGGTGCCGATCCCCAGTCCGCGCTGCGAGCGGAACCAGGTGGAGATCATCTTCATGGCCGGCGGATACACGCCGGCAAGCGCGAACCCCGTGACGAGGCGCAGGGCGAGCGCCACGGCATAACTGGGCGCGTGCACCAGCGCCGCATTGGCGGCCGCGCCCACGAGCGCCGTGACGGCGAACAACCGCTTCGACGGCACGACGTCAGCCAGATTCAGCACCGCCGCGACGGCGGTGCCGATCACGAATCCGAGCTGGACGATGGTGACGAGCCATCCCGTCTCCGACGTCGTGAGCTGCCAGCGCTGGGCGAGCTGCGGCCCCACGGCGGCCGCGGCCAGCCACAGGGACATGCCGAACAGCTCGGCGAGGGAGAGCAGCGCGAGCTGACGCCAGCGTTCGGGGTGCGAATCGGAGGGAGCCGTCATGAAACGGAGCGCGGTGCGGGAGGCGCGGAGGCGGAAATTCCGGAAGCGGCGACCTTGGACGGAGACAATCATCGCCTCCGTAGCGCCGCCTGCGCGAGGGGTGTAGTCTCCGGCCCATCATGCACGCACTGGGCTTCAGTTCCTGGTTGTTCCTGGCCTTCGTGGCCATCGGCTTGCCGTACGCCGCGTTCACCACGGGACGACACACACGGAGCGCGGCCGGACCCGCGTTCACACCATCGCGCACGCAGCTCCACCTGAACGCGCTGGCGAGCCAGCTGCTCGTGTTCGGGATCGCCTGGTACGCGGGATGGCTCGCCGGGCTGCGCCCGCTCCAGCCGGTGACGCTCACGCCCGGCGACTTCCTGGCCGGCGCGGCGACGCTCGCGATCATGGGCGGCATGGCGTGGGTGTCGCATGCGGTGCGCAGCGACGAGGAGCGCCGTCGGCTCTGGGTGCTGGGGCTGCTGCCGCGCACCGGCGCGGAACGCGTCACGTTCGCGCTGCTCGCCGCCGTGGCTGCCGTATCGGAGGAGCTGGCATATCGGGGCGTTGCGTTCGCGCTGTTCACGGCACTCACCGGTAATGCGTGGGCGGGCGCCGCGCTCGCGGCGGCGGCGTTCGCCGGGGCGCACTTCCCCCAGGGCGGGAAGAGCATGGCGATCATCTTCGTCATCGGACTCGTCAAACAGGGACTCGTCGCGGTGACCGGCACGCTCTGGATCGCCATCGGCGTGCACTTCGTGTACGACGTCATGACCGCAGCGACGATGGCGCCGCGTCTCGCGAAGCTCGACGCATCCGCCGCCGGTACGCCGCGCGATTGACGGCGCGGAGCCCTGCGCCGAGTTTCACCAGTCCGTGCCCACGGTTGGAGACGTTCGCTCATGATCGCCTGTCTGTTCGCCGCCGCTCTGCTGCAAGCTGCCGCCGCCGTCGTCCCCGCCGACTCCTCGGCGCAAGACGGCGCGCGCAATCCGTCGTACGCCGCCGATGGACGATTGGCGGTGTCACGACACGGAAATCTCTGGGTCCGTGATCATGACGGCACGTGGACGCGCGTCACACACGGCGCGTGGGTCGACCGCGAGCCGGCCTGGACGGCGCGCGGCGATTCCATGGTGTTCTCGTCGGATCGCGGCGGACACTTCTCCTTGTGGGTCGTGGCGGCGAGCGGTGGCGCCCCGCGCCAGATCACGCACGACGCCGAGGATGACGGCGAACCCGCGGTAGCGCCCGACGGGACCATCTATTTCATTCGCGGCGTCACGCGGGTGGGGCGTCTGTGGGAGCGAGCGCCCGACGGCGACGAGCACCGCGTGGCGGAGCAGGAAGACGCCGAGTCGTGGCCCGCCGCGTCGACGCGCGGGGACGTCGCGTACGTGACCACGCACGACGGGACGGGGCACCTGCACGTGCGGTCCGCAAATGCGCATGGCGTCGATCGGGAGATCGCGAGCGGACCCGGGCTGATGCATCCGTCATGGTCGCCGGATGCCGCGCGTCTCACGTACACCGTGGCGGGCGCGCATGGCGGCGTGTACGTGACGCCGGTGGACGGCGGCTACGAGAACCTCGTGAGTCGCGAGCGCGCGGAGTCGGCGTGGAACCCCGACGGGCGGCACCTCACACTGGTCGAGCGCCCGCCGGCAGACGTCTCGTACAACGGCGACCCGAACCGCCTCGGCGATCGCGATGCCTACGACGCGTTCGCGCCGGGCGGCCGCCTGTGGGACATCGACGCGCCGGTGGCGCCCGATGCCGCACGCGCGTCGATCGCCGCGCCGCCGGTGAACCGCACCGAGCGAAACGCGGACACATTCGACCGGTTCTTTGCGCGTGAGACCCGGCTGTATTTCACGGGAGCGGACGCCGCGGCGCGGCGCGCGCGGTGGGATTCACTGCGTGCGCCCTTCCGCGCCCGCGCCATCGCGGCGCGCGATGACGACGAACTCCGCGGCGTCCTGCACGCCATGCTCGAAGCGCGCCCGCCGCTGCGCAACGACGCCACCGGACGCGCGGCGGTGTCGAGCGCGAGTCCCGTCGCCACGGCGGCGGGGCTCGAGATTCTGCGCGAGGGCGGCAACGTGGTCGACGCGGCGGTGGCGGTGTCGTTCGCGCTCGCTGTGGCGGAACCGGACGCGAGCGGCCCGGGCGGATACGGGCAGATGCTGGTGTACCGGCGCGGGATGCCCGAGCCGCATCTCATCGAATTCATGACCCGCGTGCCCGAGGACGCGTCGCTGGAGAAGCTGCCGGAGCTTCCCACCGAGCGGCCGGGGATGACGAACGTGCCGGGCACCGTAGCGGGGATGTACCACGCATGGCAGCTGTACGGCAGCCGGAAGATCCCGTGGGCGCAGCTGCTCGCGCCCGCGATCCGGGCCGCGACCACCGGCTATCTCGTGAGCGACGGCCTGGCGACGACGCTGGCCACCGACCGCGATCAGTTCTTGAAGTATCCCGGCGCCCGCGCGCTGTTCTTCAGAAACGGCGAGCCGCTGCACGCGGGCGACACCCTGCGGAACCCCGATCTCGCGTGGACGCTGCGTCAGATCGCCGAGCGCGGCGCGGACGGCTTTTACCAGGGCGAGGTGGCGAAGCGGATGGTCGACGATCTGCGCCAGCATGGCAATGTGATGAAGCTGAGCGATCTGAGCCGGTACTATGCCGCCGACCGCGAACCGGTGAGCGGGACGTATCGCGGGTATACGCTGTACTCCACGGCGCCGCCGGTGGCCGGGGGCGCGGAGTTGGTCTCGACGCTCAACATGCTGTCGCACGTGGCCGAGCCCGGGCTCTACACCGACGATGCGCACACGCTGAACGCGATGATTCAGGCGTGGCAGCTCGTGCCGTCCACGCGCGGGCGCATCGCCGATCCCGGGTTGTGGCCGGTGAACCTGGAACCGTTCACGAGCGTGGACACCGCGAACGCACGCTGGCGGTGCAGCGACCCAGATCATGCGCTGGCGCCGGCCGCGGTGCGCGGTGATTCCGTGGCGTGCGCGGGCTCGGGCATCGGCGCCGCGCCGAAGCTGCTCGACGTCGACACGCCGGAGCGGGACTGGGATCCGAAGCGCTCGATGGGAACGACGGCGTTCATGGTGGCCGATGGCGAGGGCAACGTGGTGGCGGTGACGCAAACACTGGGGACGTGGGGCGGCACGTTTTACGTAACGCCGGGGCTCGGGTTCCTGTACAACGACAAGCTCGGGTCGTACTCCGACGATTCGACGGCCTATGGCGCGCGGCTTCCCTTTGCGCGGCACGGCAGCACGATCGCGCCGACGATCATTTTCAAGGGCTCCGGGGCGTCGCGGGCGCCGTTCGCGGCCGTGGGGGCGGCGGGGAATGCGTGGATCACGGCGGGCGTCTATGAGACGATCGTCGGGATGCTCGACGATCATCTGGGCCCGCAGGCGGCGCTGGAGCTGCCGCGCTTCCTCTTGGGCGGGCGGCGGGGCGCGGGACGCGACGCCGGGGTGCCCATTCAAATGGAGGACGGCTTCAGTCCGGCGGTGATGGAGCGGCTGCGCGCGATGGGCTACGATCCGCGGCTGGTGTCGCTCATCGGGGAGCTGCGCGAGGGGTACGGCGCGGCGATCATGATCCACGACGGCCAGGTGACGGCGGGCGCCGACCCGCGGCGGAGCGGGACGGCGGGGGCGATTCACTGACGACAGTGGGCAGTGGGCAGTGAGCAGTGGGCAGTGGGCAGTGGGCAGTAGACTCACGGCGCACGGATCGCGGTGGTTATTTCTCGGGCGCCGCGGGAAGATCCGATAGGTGTTCCTGTATAATCACCCACCGGGCGCCCTGTCGCACGAACACCGCCGTCCAGGCGCCGCCGATGTCGTGCGGCTCGCCGCGCGGGGTGTGGTGCGGAATGTGATACGTGGCGGTCATGACCGCGGCGTCGGGCGAGAGCACGTCGATGATCATCTGCTTCCACACCCACCGCGGCTGCTGCATGTACCGCCCGACGTTGTCCCAGAAGTAGTGAATGCCGCCGCGCAGGGAATCGAGCGAGGTCACGATCCTGCCGCCGGTGGCCGAGACGATGCGTCCCGAGTCGGGGTAGAGACTCAGCATGTGGTCGGCGATGTGCGGGCGCGACAGATCGTAGGCCCGGGTCACCTCGTCGCGAATCTCGGCGCGGATTTCTTCGGCCTGCGCGTGCGTGAGACCGGCGCGCTCGGGCGGCGCGGGGCGGCAGGCGGCGAGGACCGCGAGCGCGACGGAGATGGCGACACTCCAAGCGGTGTGGCAACGCATGGCGGGAAGGTGACCCCCACCGCCGGCGGACGCCAGACGGGAATCCTCGTCAACTAGAAATTGAACCGTATGGACGCGGACCACCGCGGAATGAACGGACAACCGCCGACGGAACGCCGAGGGTGGGCCCCTACTCTCGTGCAGCTCTTCCGTCATGGTCCGTCCAGTCCGTCCGGTCCGCGTCCCTTCGATACGCCGTTCGCGAACCTGTCCACTCCGCCGGACAACTCGGTACACTTAACCACACCCACCCCGCGTTAACCCCTGGCGCAAACCTTGCGGGTTTCCCTATACGGCGTATTGTCCTGAGCACCACCGCCCACCTCGCCGTGCCTCCGGAGGCGTTGTGCGACACTCCTTCCTCTGCGCCCTCGCGGTTCCCTGCGCGCTCGCGTCCTGCGGACACGCCGATCGGCCCGCTTCGGCCGACGTCGACCTGCAGCGCGACCTGCAACTCGCGGCCACGAGCACGATGAATCTCCCCGCGCCGCCGGTGAATCCGGCGAACTTCACCCGCCTCGAGACTGCGCCGAACGCCGAGCTGCGGCCGGCGCGGCGGCTCGCGCGCGGAGCGGGGCCTCGGGCTGTCGCCTCGAAGGCGCCCACGCTCAAGGCATCCGTCATTCCAGAAGTCGCCGCCACGGCGCCCATCCCGCAGATTCAGAGCGTGGCGCTCGCGCCGGCGGCGGTGCCGAACACCGACCCCGTGGCGACCGTGCCTCGCGCGAGCGGGGCGCCGCAGGCGCCGGGACACGTGGGCAGCGGCGACTACGGCGGCGCCGGCCATGGCGGCGGAGTGTTCGGCGGGATCGGCCCCATTATCGGGGTGGTGATCCGCGGCGGCGGCGTGGACGGCGACCACTGCGAGCCGCACGGACGGGGGCGCACGCCCGGCGTCTACCTTCCGGAACCCGGCGGCTTCGGCGGCAGCACCCGGTTCCCCGCGTTCCCTCGCGGCGGAACGCCGACCATGCATTAGCGGTTTCACATCCCTCCCAACGTGCGAACGCCGCCGGAAAGCTCCGGCGGCGTTCGCATTTCTGGCCCTGACGTGGGAGCGCGGCGGTTACAGCCCGCCGCCGACCCGCACACCGCCCTTCGCCTTCGTCACCAGCGACGTGATGGCCGCGTCGGACGCGTGCGCGTCGAGCTTCGACTGCACCTGCGCCACGGCGTTGGACACCGGAACGCCCTGGTCGCTCAGCTTGGTGAGCACGCCGAACGCCACGTCCAGCGAGCGCCCGCTCTGCGCGTGCGCCGCCATCGTGCTGATCTGCGCCTGCGTCACGCCGCGTTCCATCGCGTACGCACCGCTCTCGACTTCGTCGTTGGACGGATGGTGGCCGGCCTTGATCATCGCCTCCTGCGCGGCCTCCATGTTCGCCTCGACCTTGCTCGACGACGCGAGAATCTGGGTCTCCGACGCGCCCTTGGCCTGCCCCTCGGCGACGCGATGCTCGATCGCCTCTTCCGGCACGTGGTGCTCACGCGCCCGAGCGTACGTGGCCTCGAGCTTGGCGCGCCCACTGGCGCTGAACGTGGCCGGCACCTCCACGTTGGAGTGGACGTTCGCATGCGCTTTGGCCTGCGCGCTCGCGTGCACGTTCCCCTGGCCCTGAGCCAGCACGGCCGCTGGGGCCAGCAACAGCAGCGACATCGTCATTGAGAGCTTCTTCATAAAACCTCCCCTGCATCGTGTGAATCGGTCGCGCTCGCGTCACGCACCGTGACGTAAGCGGACTTGCCGCCGAAGCCATCGTCGACTGCAACGGCCCCATCGGGGACCCGCCAGGTGCGTCCGTCGATACGGAACGCGTAGCGGTACTGTCCCGGTGGAATTCTCAAATCGGCATACCACACCCCGTTCTCGGCGCGGATGGCCGGCACAAGCTGCCAGTCGTCCCAGTCGCCGGCGATCTCCACCTCCTGCGCCTCAGGCGCGCGAATCGTGAGACGCGTGGTGCCGCGCGGCGGCGGGTCCACGCCGCGGACGCGCGGCAGGGCGTGCGGCCGCGAGCCCCCCAGTTTGAGGGACACGCCGGCGCTCACGTAGTTCCCGCCAGCGGCGCCGGTGAGACGATTGGAGGGATACCGGCCTGCCCCGAGGTCCAGGGAAATCCCCGAGGACAACTCGTATTCCAGCGTGCCGCTCCCGAACGTGAGATTCTCGTCGGGCGCCACACGCCGCCCCGCCGACGCGGCGAGCGTCAGCGGCCCCGCGATCATGGCGCCGCTCAGCGTGCGGTCGGTCACCCGCAGGTTGCCGACGCGCATCGGCTCTTCCTGATACACGAACTGGGCGGCCGTCTCCGGATTCGGGCCCATCACGCGGAGGCGCGCGCCGTAGGTCGGCGCATACAACGTTCGCGTCTCTGACACGAGCACCGTCGTGCCGGGTCCGGGAATTCCCTGGACGGCAGGTTGCGTCGTCGTCACGCCCGTGTATCCCGCGGCGCCGCGCACGCCGCCGAACAGCGTGAGCGCATTCCACGAGAACTCCAGCGACGGCGTGAGCTCGGCCGTCGCGAAGGTCGCGTCGTACGACGTGCGCGATGCGTCGGCGTCGGCGTTCAGCGCCACGGCGAACCCGCCGCCGATCGCGCCGCGCGAATGCGCGCCGAGCATGCCGCCAAGCGACCACTGGTCGTTCTGGAAGAACGTGGCGTCGCCGCCAATCGAGAGCTGCGCGTCGGCACCGCTCGCGAAGGTGACACTCGGCAGGACCATCACCGCGTTCGAGCGAACGCCGCGTTCGTCCGTGGCGCTCCCGGCGCCAACGGCGATCTGCCCGGTGGTCTGGGCCCGCGTCGTCATCGGCAGGAGCATCGCGGCGCAAATCGCCGGCACCGCTCCCAGCAGACGTCGAGTGTTCATGATCTCTCCCTCCCGCGTGTCGTTCGCGTGGTCTTACAGATTCCGTGCAGCTGGTGTTCCGCATTTTGCCGAGCGGATTTAACTCACGCGGTGCCATTCGCTTAGGTCATACGAAACGCGTGATGCGTGTCACCGAACGCCGGTTGTGTGCGCCAACCGCGAATTGACTATCGCACCGGTTCCGCGCATCGTGCGGCATGACACCGGCGTGCGGCCGCGGATGCGAACCCCCCATCGCGTCGCGAAGCCGTTTCGCTCTCGGTGCGTTGCGCGGGAGGTGCGCATGCGAAAGACGTTCGGAATCGGGCTCGGAGCGGCCGCTGCAGTCGCGGCCATGACCCTGGCCGCTTCGGCCGCCGCCACTGGCGCGGGAGCCCAGAAGGCGTCCGTGCACCCCGATACGGTGTCGGCCTCGGCCGACACCAACTACCAGTCCGAGGGGATGCAGGAGTTCGAGCGGCGCCGGAAGCTGGGCGGCGGCTGGTATCTCACCCGGCGCGACCTTCACCGAGACCGCGACCATTCGCTGGGCGACATCATCACGATGCACTTTCCGGGACTGCGCACCGTCTACGGAGAGCACCTGGGAATGCAGTTCCTGGTCAGCACGCGCGGCGAGGGGCCGAATGCCCTGGTGTCGAACACCGGCCCGTCGCTGTGCTACGTGCAGGTGTTCGTCGACGGCGCGTTCATCATCGACAGCGACATCAGCTGGATCAATCCCGACAACGTGGCCGGCGTGGAGTACTATGACGTGACGCGCACGCCGCCGGCGTACCGCCGATCCAACGGCGAGTGCGGCGTGCTGCTGGTCTGGTCGCGCACGGGCGATTGACACCGTCGGGCCTTTCCGCCCGTAGGTCCGCGTAACGGCAGCGCCGGCGGTGTTCGGATGTGGGACGCGACGTCCCACATCCGCACACAGCCTTCAAACCCCATGGCGCCGGCCGGAGTCTAACCTTCATCAAATCAGGCACTTGGCGCGCGCCACCCGTGGCACGCGCCTTGCCCTATCGAGCGGGCGCAGCCCCTGCCCCCCTCTCGACGAGGACTCGCGTGGACATTGCCCGGCCCAAGAAACCGAATACGAAGAAATACGTCACGTACGGCGTGGCCGCCGTGGCCGTCATTGCCATCACCATCTTCCTGTCGCGGCTCAAGCCGGCTGCGCCCACGGTCGATGGCGGCACCCTCTGGACCGACACCGTGCGGAAGGGTGACATGGTGCTCGAGGTGCGCGGTCCAGGCAATCTCGTGCCCGAGCACATCCGGCAGGTGACCGCGGTGGCGTCGGGACGCATCGACCGCCTCGTGGTGCAGCCGGGTGAGCACGTGGATCCGGCGACCGTGCTCATCGAGATGTCGAATCCCGACGTCGAAATCCAGGCGCTGGAGGCGCAGCAGGCGTGGGCCGCGCAGCGCGCGGCGCTCATTCAGCTCCAGAGCCAGCTTCGCACCAACGATCTGCAGGAGCAGGCGACGATCGCGCAGCTCAAGACGGCGCTGCTGCAGGCGCAGAACAAGGCGCGGGCCACCGATTCGCTGGCCGTCAAGGGACTCGCGGCGGCGAACGACGTGTCGGAAAACCGTCGCCTCGCCGAGGAGACGGCCGACCGGCTCAAGATCGAGCAGGAGAAGCTGCAGATCATGCGGGAACAGGCCGACTCGCAGGTCGCGGCGCAGCGATCGCAGGTGGCCGTGCTCGAGACCGTGTACAACGCGCAGACCAAGAAACAGGCGGGGCTCATGGTGCGGGCCGGCGATTCCGGCGTGCTTCAGGAAGACAACGTGCTCGAGCTCGGCCAGTGGGTGACCGAGGGGAGCATCATCGGCAAGGTGGTGCAGCCCGGGAAACTCAAGGCGGTCTTGCGCATTCCCGAAACTCAGGCCAAGGATGTGTCCGTAGGGCAGAAAGCGTCGGTCGACACGCACAACGGGCTCATTCCGGGGCACGTGTCGCGCAAGGATCCCACGTCGCAAAACGGGACCGTGACCGTGGACGTGGCGCTCGACGGTCCGTTGCCGGCGGGCGCGGTGCCCGACCTCAGCGTCGACGGCACGATCACGATCGAGCGGCTCAACGACGTGCTGTACACCGGGCGGCCGGGGTATGGCGCGGGCTCGGGAACCGTTGGGCTGTTCAAGGTTGTCGAAGGGGGGAGCTACGCCGTGCGCACGCAGGTCGAACTGGGGCGGAGCTCGGTGAACACCGTGGAGATCAAGCGCGGCCTGGCCGTGGGCGACACGGTGATCCTGTCGGACATGTCGCAGTGGGATGCGGTGGACCGGGTGAAGTGCAGCCCGAAGTGCCGCGTGGGGCAGTAGCGCGCCGCCGGCGCATCAACGGATGCAGGACCATCAATCGGAGAGGATCATGGCAACGAACGGGCAGGCGCTCATCCAGCTTCAGAGCATTCGCAAGGTGTTCTACACCGACGAAGTGGAGACGCATGCGCTCTCCGACGTGCATCTGGAGATCAAGCAGGGCGAGTACGTGGCGATCTCCGGCCCCTCGGGGTGCGGCAAGACCACCCTGCTCTCCATCCTCGGCCTGCTCGATACGCCGAGCGACGGCGAGTACCTGCTCGACGGACGCCAGGTAGCGGGACTCGACGCGGCCGACCGCGCGCGTGTGCGCAACCGGCAGATCGGGTTCATCTTTCAGGCGTTCAACCTGATCGGCGATCTCACCGTGTACGAAAACGTGGAGCTGCCCCTGACCTATCGCGGCATGAGCGCCAACGAGCGGAAGGAGCGGGTGCACGCGGCGCTCGACCGCGTGGGAATGTCGCACCGCGTGAAGCACTTCCCGGCGCAGCTCTCGGGCGGCCAACAGCAGCGCGTCGCCGTGGCGCGCGCCGTGGCGGGCGACCCGGCCATTCTGCTCGCCGACGAACCCACCGGCAACCTCGACTCGGCCAACGGCGAGCAGGTGATGGATCTGATGCGCGAACTGCACCGGAACGGCGCGACGATCTGCATGGTGACGCACGATCCGCGGTACGCCGCCCACGCCGACCGGTCGATCAACCTGTTCGACGGCCGCGTGGTGGACGAGCAGGCCACGGCGCCGGCGCACGCCTGATGATCGCGCTGCGCAACGTCGAGAAGAGCTATCCCATCGCGGGCGGGCAGACGTTCGTGCTCCGCCAAATCAATTTGGACATCGCGCCCGGCGAATTCGTGACCATCATGGGTCCGTCGGGCGCCGGCAAGTCCACCCTGCTCGCGGTGATCGGGATGCTCGACGGCGCGTGGACGGGCGAGTACCGCCTGTTCGACCACGTGGTGCACAAGCTGAACACCAAGCAGCGCGTGGCGCTGCACAAGCAGTACGTGGGGTTCGTGTTCCAGCAGTATCACCTGCTCGATGATTTGACGGTGGCCGAGAATCTCGACATCCCGCTGTCGTACCGGGACATCAAGAAGTCGGAGCGACAGGCCATCGTGGCCGACGCGCTGGACCGGTTCGGGATGGTGGCGAAGAAGGATCTCTATCCGCGGCAGCTGTCAGGCGGGCAGCAGCAGCTCGTGGCCGTGGCGCGCGCGGTGATCCATCAGCCGTCGATCCTGCTGGCCGACGAGCCCACGGGCAATCTCCATTCCGCGCAGGGGAAGGAGATCATGGAGCTGTTCACGAAGCTCAACAAGCAGGGCACGACGATCATCCAGGTGACGCACTCCGAATCGAACGCGGCGTACGGGAACCGGATCGTGAATCTGAAGGACGGCTGGATCGTGTGAGCGGGGC
>JAGWRB010000045.1 GCA_028876725.1 Gemmatimonadota bacterium | reverse complement strand
CGGCGTCACGCCGGCGTACCAGACGCCGTCGGGATACACGACCACGATCGGTCCTCCCACGCAGACGCCCAGGCACGGCGTCTCCCCGCGCTTCACGCGCCGCGGCCCGAACAGCAGGCCCTCGCGCTGGAGCAGATCCGGGAGGCGCCGGTACAGTTCGCGCCCGGCGCGGTCCGGCGAGCAGTAGCCGCCCGTGCACACGAGCACGTGCCGGGCGTACGGCTCCATGAGTTGGGACAACCGTTCGGGAGTCAGCGTCATGCGACCCTGAACATAGCCCCGGACGGCCGTGCTGTGCCCGGCCACGGCCGGGGCTAATTTACGGGATGGCCACCCCCGACGAATTCGCCGCCATCGACATGCGCGTGGGTACGGTGCTCCGCGCCGAGGCGTTTCCCGAAGCGCGCAAACCGGCAATCAAGCTGGACATCGATTTCGGTCCGGCGTTGGGCGTGCGCCGCTCCAGCGCGCAGATCACGGTGCACTACACGCCGGATTCGCTCGTCGGGCGCCAGGTCGTGGCCGCGGTGAACCTCGGCACGCGGCGCATCGCCGGCTTCGAAAGCCAGGTGCTGGTGCTGGGGGCCATGCCCGCGGCCACCGAAGTCGTGCTCCTCGCGCCCGACCATCCGGTGCCCAACGGCACCCGCATCGCCTGAGGCCCTCCATGACGACTCCCGCCAAGCCCGTGAGCATGATCCGCGCGACCTGGAAGGGCGCGCACCGCTTTGACGCCGGCCGCGTGGGCGGCCCGCCCGCGCGCATCGACGCGAGCGCTGAAACCGGGCCCAGCCCCACCGACACCCTGCTCGCCGCGCTGGCGAGCTGCAGCGCCATCGACGTCGTCGACATTCTCGAGAAGCGCCGCACCCCGCTTTCGGCGCTGGAAGTCGAAGTCGTGGGCGAGCGGAACGCCACCGCACCGCGGCGCTTCCTGGCCATCGATCTCACCTTCCACCTGACCGGCGACGCGGTGGACCGGGTGCACGCCGAGCGCGCGGTGTCGCTCTCGCTGGAGCGCTACTGCTCGGTGGCGTCGTCGCTCGCGGCGGACATCGTGATGCAGACCGTGGTGGTGCTGAACGGCGAGCGCGGGGAGACGGTGCGCCAGGTCGTGGGGCGGTGAGCTCGCCGGCGGCCAAACGCCTCCTGGGCGCCGCCACCCGACTGACCGCGCCCTGGGGGCTCGATCTTCGCGTGCTGGCCACGCGGCTCGCGCGGCTTCCGCGCTATCGCCGCGAGCGGCGGCGGTTCGCCGAGCTGGCGCGCCGCTCGGCGCACCCCATTCCATTCGGGGATCCATATCCGATCCTCACCGATTACGCGCAGCAGGCCGGGGTGGCCGCGGGGCAATACTTCCACCAGGACCTGTGGGCGGCGCGCAAGGTGTTCGCGCGACGCCCCGCGCGCCACGTCGACGTGGGGTCGCGGCTCGACGGGTTCGTGGCGCATCTCCTCACGTTCATGGACGTCACGGCGGTCGACGTCCGGCCGCTCGACAGCCCCGTGCGCGGACTCACGTTCGTGCGGCAGGACGCGACGGAGATGGCGGGCTTCGCGGACGGCAGCATCGAGTCGCTCTCGTGCCTGAACGCCGTGGAGCACTTCGGGCTGGGGCGGTACGGCGATCCGCTGGCCGTCGACGCGTGGGCCGACGCGCTGCGCGCCTTCGCGCGCGTGCTGGCGCCCGGTGGACGCCTGTATCTCGGAGTGCCCATCGGCCGCGAGCGCGTGGCGTTCAACGCCCACCGGGTGTTTCACGCGCGGACCATCGTCGCCGAACTGCGCGCGCTGCGCCTGCTGTCGTTCAGCGCCGTCGACGACGCGGACCGGTTCGTCGAGAACGCGCGCCTGGACGCGTTCGACGACGCCGCGCTCGCGTGCGGATTATTTGAGTTCGGGAAAGACTGAGGCACCCTACCGGGCGAATCCCTCGGTGCGCAGCGTGCCCAGCACCTTCTCGCGCAGCTCGGGCGACGCGCCGGGCCGCAGGCGGAGCGTGCTCACGGCCTCCAGGAAATTTTCCTGGAACGACTTGTACTGAAAACATCCCTGGCACTCCGCGATGTGCGCGCGGAGGCGTTCGGTGGTCTCGTCGGTGAGTTGATCGTCCAGGTAGTCCCAGACGTGTTTGAGCACCTCGAGACATTCCGGCGGCAGTGGGGGAATCTTGGAGCCGCTCATGGGGTCTCCCTGGCTTCGGGCCCGCGGTCGCCGACCACTCCCAGGTCGCGCGCGTGGGCCAGCAGCCGTTCCTGCACCAGACGCCGCCCGCGGAACAGCCGGGAGCGGATGGTGCCTATGGGCACGCCGAGGATCTCGGCGGCGGATTCGTAGGATTGATCTTCGACGTCGACCAGCACGAGCGTGGCCCGGAAGGGCTCGGGCAGCTCGCGCACCGCGCGCTCGATGGCCGGTCCGATGTCGGCCCGGGCGTAGAGGTCGGTGTAGCCCTCCTCGAGCGCAGCGGCGTAGACCTCGCCGGCGCCGATCACGTCGCGCTCGACGTCTTCCAGCCCCACCGTGGGGCGGTCGCGCTCCACCGACCGCAGGAACGCGTTGCGGCAGATCGTGAACAGCCACCGGCGGCAATCGCTGCCGGGCGTGTACGTATGCCACGAACGATAGGCGCGCAGATACGTTTCCTGCACGACGTCGTCGGCGTCGCTGGGGTCGCGCGTGAGCGAGAGCGCGAACCGGTACACGTCGTCCATCCACGGCAGCGCTTCGCGCGCGAACGCCGCGTCGCGGCCGGACGGCTCATCGGGGGAGGATGCGGGCATGATGGTTTGACCTGCCAAGGTTACATCGCGAACTTCGCCGCGACCAGCCCCACGCCCGCCCGCCGCCGGACGGGATCCGTGATTCCCCGTCCCCCACGCACACTCCGCACACGTCATTGGCCGTGAACTCCTCCGTTGTCAGAGCAAGCCGCGGCGCGGCGTTCCGGTTCCTTTGGCTCGCCGCCTGCGCGCCGGTCGCGGCGCAGGCACAGGGCGCGCGGCGCGACACCACCGTGCGCGACTCCACGGCCGCCGTGCAGATGGCGCCGATCACCGTGTCGACGTCGCGCGCCGCCGTGGCCGGAGACCGGGTGCCGAACGCCACCGCCGAGCTCGACCGCGCCGCGATTGCCCGCGGGCGCTCCACGCTGGGCCTGGACGAAGCGCTCGCCCTCGTGCCCGGCGTGTTCGCCGCCAACCGCTACAACTTCTCCCTCGACGACCGCATCTCGATCCGCGGATTCGGCGCGCGTTCGGCGTTCGCCGTGCGCGGCATTACCGTGCTGCTCGACGGCATCCCCCAGACGCTCCCCGACGGGCAGGGCCAGCTCACCAACCTCGAGCTGGGCGAGGCCGACCGCATCGAGGTCCTGCGCGGGTCCGCCTCGGCGCTGTTCGGCAATTCGGCGGGGGGCGTGATCAGCATCTGGAGCGACCCCGTGCCGCCGCAGCACGCCACCGAGCACGTGCGCGTGACCGGGGGCACGAGCGGCGACGCGTGGCGCCGCGGCTGGACCAAGTGGCTGAGCACCTCGCGCTGGCGTGTGGGCCAGGGCGTGGCGCAGGTGACGGCGTCGCGCACGGCGTACACCGGCGCGCGGCAGCACAGCACGGCCGACCTGCGCACCGTGAACGCGCGCCTCGTGATGCCGACGGGCGACGGATGGACCACGACCGGGCTGATCGAATACGGCGACGACCCGCGCGCCGACAATCCCGGGTCGCTCACGGCGGCGGAGCTGGCCGCCAATCCCGACTCGGCGGGCGCGATCTACCAGAGCACCGCCGCCGGCAAGTCGGTGCGGCAGTGGCAGGCGGGTCTCACCGTGCGGCGGGAGTTTTCCGGTGGCGGAGAGGGCTCGCTCACGCTGTTCGGGTTGAGCCGCGCGCTGCGCAATCCCCAGACCTTCGCGTACATCGACCTGGGACGCCGAGCCTACGGCGTGCGGGCGTCGGTGAGCCGGCCCGTCACGTGGGGCGGGCTGCGCCAGACACTGACCGCAGGCGTCGACGCGCAGGCGCAGCGCGACGACCGCGCGAATTACGGCAACGATCACGGCACGCCGTCGGGCGCGGCGACGCTCGACCAGCGCGAGCACGTCGCGTCCGTGGGTCCGTTCGTGCAGACCGTCGTCGCCGTGACCCCGCGCCTCACCGCGACCCTGGGGGCGCGCGACGACCAGATCCGGTTTCGCGTGCACGACCGGCTCGTGACCGCCACCAACCCCGACGATTCGGGCGACCGGCTCATGCACGCGCTGAGCGGATCGGGCGGACTCGCGCTGCGCGCGAGCGGCGCCGCGACGGTGTATGCCAATGTGGGCAGCTCGTTCGAGACCCCCACCACCACCGAGCTGGCCAACCGCCCCGACACCGCGGGCGGATTCAATCCGACGCTTCAGCCGCAGACCGCCACCACCTACGAACTGGGCGTGCGCGGCCGTGCGGCGGCCGGCGTCAGCTATTCGCTGGCCGTGTATCAGGCGGCGGTGCGCGGCGAGCTGATCGCGTTCGAGGAGCCGTCGTCGCCCGGGCGCAGCTTCTACCGGAACGCCGGGCATTCGCGCCATCGCGGCGTCGAGGCCGGCGCGCGGATTCCCATCGGCGGGGCATCGAGCCTCGCCGCGAGCTGGACGTGGTCGGACTTCCGGTACACGCGCTACGCGGCGGCCGGCCGCACGCTCGATGGGCGTCAACTGCCGGGGATCCCGCCGCAGTGGCTCGACCTGCTCGCGCATCTGGTGCCGGCGGCGGGCGGCGCGTGGGCGGACGTCGAACTGCAGCACGCGAGCGGGTATCTCGTGGACGACACGCTCGACACGCGCACCGCCGCGTGGACCACGGTGGGGGTGCGCGTGGGGTGGCGGGGCATGGTGCGCGGCGCGGCCGTGTCGCCGTACGTGGCGGTGAACAACGCGTTCGACCGCCGCTACGTGAGCTCGGTGGTGATCAACGCGGCGCGTGGGCGGTACTACGAGCCGGCGCCCGGGCGGAATTACTACCTGGGGCTGTCGGTGGGGCTGGGCTCGTAGTCGGCCCGGGCCCCCGCTAGATTCCGCGCGTCGCCGGATCGTTGGAGCCGCGCGCGACGCGCGTGTTCGAGGCCGGCCTCTTCGCCGCGTTCGTGCATCCCGAACCTTCCCGATGATCGCAGCTCTGGCCGGTGAGCACCCGCGTGCGCAGCGCGCGCGCCTGGCCACGGCGTTCGCCGCCGTGTATCTGCTGTGGGGCTCGACGTTTCTGGCGATGCGGTTCGCCATCCAGACGATCCCGCCAGTATTCATGGCGTCCATGAGACATCTGGTATCGGGCACGCTGCTCATGGCGTGGTCGTGGCGGCGCGTGCGGCGTTGGCCCGGCCTCGCGGAGTGGCGCGACGCGGCCCTCGTGGGCGTACTGCTCCTCGGCGCCAACGGCACCGTGGCGTGGTCCGAACAGTACGTGCCGTCGGGCACGGCGGCGCTGCTCGTGGCTACCGTGCCGCTGTGGATGGTGCTCATCGACTGGTGGCGCCCCGGAGGGCTGCACCCCGGCCGCGGGGTGCTCGTGGGGCTCGGGCTGGGGTTCGCGGGGCTCGTGACGCTGGTGGGGCCGGGGGCGCTCGCCGGGCACGGCGCGGTGAATCCGGTAGGGGCCGCGGCGCTGCTGCTCGGGTCGTTGTGCTGGGCCACCGGGTCGATCGTCGCGCAGCGCCAGCCGCATCCCTCGGTGCCGCTGTTCACCGTGGGGATGCAGATGGTGTGCGGCGGCGCGTCGCTGATGCTCGTGGCCACGCTCACCGGGCAGACGGCGCGGTTCTCGCTCGCGCAGGTGTCGGTTCCGTCGGCGCTGGGCTGGGGGCATCTCGTGGTGTTCGGCTCGCTGGTGGGGTTCACCGCCTACGCGTATCTGCTCCGCAATGCGTCGGCGGCCCGGGTAGCCACGTATGCATACGTGAATCCCGTGATCGCGGTGTTCCTCGGATGGGCGTTCGCCGGGGAGGTGATCACGGCGCGCACCGTCGCCGCGGCGGCGGTGATCGTGGCCGGCGTGGCGATCATCACGGTGGCGCGGGCCGGCGCGATGCCGACCGTCGCCGAGGAAGGCATCGGCGACTGAGGCCGGCGCGCGCGGGGACCGGGCGCCGCCCGATTACCTCGACGCGGTGCGCGGTGCATATTGCGGCATCCCTCCCGTTCGCCCTCGCGACACCGCGAATCGCAACCTCTCGCCGCAGGAGCGCTGAAGATGCAGGTGAAGAAACCACGCCCGGAGTACGATGTCTGCATCGTGGGATCAGGTGCGGGCGGCGGCATGGCGGCGTACATGCTGACCAAGGCCGGCGCGAACGTCGTGCTGCTCG
The DNA here is from genome assembly GCA_028876725.1 of Gemmatimonadota bacterium. Taxonomy (GTDB): domain Bacteria; phylum Gemmatimonadota; class Gemmatimonadetes; order Gemmatimonadales; family Gemmatimonadaceae; genus JAGWRI01. The sequence goes on along the minus strand of JAGWRB010000045.1, from coordinate 1,763 downwards.
AAGCCGGTCAGATGTGGGATCCCGTCAAGAACGGCGCGATGCTCAAGTGGCCCTACGACTCCCCGCGCCGCGGCGCGTCCACCAAGGACAAGCCGTTCGGCGAGTTCGACGGATGCATTGGCGGGTGGGAGATCGACGGCGAGCCCTACACGCGGGCGCCGGGAACGCGGTTCTCCTGGTGGCGCGCGCGGATGCTGGGCGGCCGCACCAACCACTGGGGCCGCATCTCCCTCCGCTTCGGCCCCGATGACTTCCGGGGCAAGACCATCGACGGGCTCGGCGACGATTGGCCTATCGGCTACGACGATCTGAAGCCGTACTACGACGAGGTCGACAAGCTCATCGGCGTGTTCGGGACCAACGAGGGGTTGCGCAACGCGCCCGACGGGTTCTTCATGCCGCCTCCGAAGATGCGATGCCACGAGGTGCTCGTGAAGCAGGCGGCCGACCGGCTCAACGTGACCTGCATCCCGTCGCGGCTCTCGATCATCACCAAACCGCTCAACAATCGCGCGCCGTGCCACTACTGCGGGCAATGCAACCGCGGGTGCATGACGGCGTCCAACTTCTCGTCCACCAACGTGCTCTTCCCGCCGGCGCTGGCCACCGGCAAGCTGACGCTCATCGCCAATGCGATGGCGCGCGAGGTGACCGTGGACGCGCAGGGGCGTGCCACCGGCGTCTCGTACATCGACAAGGCGACGCGCACCGACCGGCACGTCCGGGCGCGCGTGGTGGTGCTCGCGGCGAGCGCGCTGGAGTCGGCCCGCATCCTGCTCAACTCCAAGTCGGCGCAGTTCCCGAACGGGTTGGCCAACGGGAGCGGCACGGTGGGCAAGTACATCACCGACACCACGGGCACCGACGTGAGCGGATTCATCCCGCGCATGATGGACCAGGTGCCGCACAACCACGACGGCGTGGGCGGGATGCACATCTACATGCCGTGGTGGATCGACAACAAGACGCTCGATTTCCCGCGCGGGTACCACATCGAGGTGTGGGGTGGGCTCCACATGCCGTCGTACGGCTTCATGGGGGGCATCCAGCATTACCCGCCCGGCGGCGGATATGGTAAGTCCCTAAAGGCCGACTATCGGCGCTACTACGGCGCCACGGTGGGCTTCTCGGGACGCGGCGAGATGATCCCCAACGACGACACGTACTGCGAGATCGACCCCAATGGCGTGGTCGACCAGTACGGCATCCCGGTGCTGCGCTTCCATTGGAAGTGGACGGACCACGAGTACAACCAGTCGAAGCACATGCAGGAGACCTTCCGCGCGCTGATCGCCGAAATGGGCGGCACGGTGCAGTCGCCGATGCCGACCCGCGAGGAGGGGTACGGCCTCGCCACCGGCGGCACGATCATCCACGAGCTGGGCGGCGCGCGCATGGGCAGCGACCCGAAGACGTCGGTGGTCAACGCGAACTGCCAGGCGCACGAGGTGAAGAACCTGTTCGTCGCCGACGGCGGGCCGTTCGTGTCGCAGGCCGACAAGAATCCCACGTGGACCATTCTCGCGCTGGCCATGCGGACCAGCGACTACATCGCGCAGCAGCGCAAGCAGGGGGCGCTATGACCGACACGAATTCGCGCGACGAGCGCGCGCCGGTCCCGGCCGGCGCCGAGCCGAACGGCGCGCACGACGAGCCGGCGCACGGCGTGAGCCGCCGCGAGGCGCTGGGTTATCTGGCCACGCTCCCGCTGGCGGGCGCTCTGGAAATCGCGCCCCCCACGCTCGAGCGCGCGATGCGGGCCG
>JAGWRB010000008.1 GCA_028876725.1 Gemmatimonadota bacterium | reverse complement strand
GTCCTCGGCTTCGACACGCTCGAGAAGTACGTGAAGGACTCGCCGTACTTCGGCGCCATCGTGGGGCGGTTCGCCAACCGCATCGCCCGCGGGCACTTCACGCTCGACGGCAAGACGTACACCCTGGCCGTCAACAACGGGGTGAACGCGCTGCACGGCGGGCTGGTGGGGTTCGACAAGGTGGTGTGGCACGCCGAGCCGCTCTCGGTGCCCACGAGCGCCGGCCTCCTGCTCACGCACACGAGTCCCGACGGCGACCAGGGCTACCCCGGCAAGCTCGACGTGCGCGTGTCGTACGTGCTGAACAACAGCAACGAGCTGGTCATCGGCTACGAGGCCACCACCGACAAGCCGACGATCATCAATCTCACCAACCACAGCTACTTCAATCTCGCCGGGGCAGGGAACGGCGACATTCTGAACGAGCTGATCACGATCAACGCCGATTCGATCACGCCCATCGATTCGACGATGATCCCCACGGGGAAGATCGTTCCCGTCGACGGCACGCCGTTCGACTTCCGCAAGCCCACCGCCATCGGGCTGCGCATCGGCGCCGAGGATCAGCAGCTCAAGTTCGCCGGCGGGTACGACCACAACTGGATTCTGAACCACAAGGACTCCACGGGCATGGTCCTCGCGGCCAGCGCCTACGATCCGGGCAGCGGGCGCACGCTTGACGTGTACACCACCGAGCCGGGGATTCAGTTCTACACCGGAAATTTCCTCGACGGCTCGTTCGCGGGCATCGGCGGGGTGTACAAGCACCGGTACGGGTTCACCTTCGAAACGCAGCACTACCCCGACTCGCCCAACCACCCGAACTTCCCGAGCGTCGTGCTGCGCCCCGGCCAGCAGTTCCACTCCGAAACGGTGTTCCGGTTCGGCGCGCATAGCTGACGCGCGCCGCCGGAGCGGCGCGGGTCAGCGATCTTCGGTCCGGTCAGTCGGCGATCGGCGTGACGCGCACCATCACGACGCCGTGCGACGGCACGGTGGCGCGGTACCGATCCTGCATCACGCCCAGGTCCTTGTGCGCCCACAGGTCGCGCACCTCGGCCTTGCGCGTCCGGATGCCCACGCGCCACCAGCTTGCCGTGATCTCCGACGGCACCGACGCGCGGTTGAACAACACCACCGCCTTGGAGCCGTCCTTGAGCGGCTTCACCCACACCTGCAGTTCGGGTGGGTAGTCCTGCACGATCATCCCCTGCACGCCCAGGGAGTCCTGGTCCACCGCGATCACTTCCTTGTTGAGCAGGATGCTCCGGGTGATCCGCGCCTCGCGCGAGGTAGTGTCCACCATCGCGCGCACGTCGTTGCCGGCGATGAGCGGCGCCGCCATCACCGCCCACAGGCTGAAGTGCGCCCGGTACTCGTCGGGCGTCATGCCGCCGTTCCCCACCTCCAGCATGTCCGGGTCGTTCCAGTGTCCGGGACCCGCGGAGCGCCAGTACTGCATGTTCAGGTCCGCGTTGGCCACCATGCTCTGGTAGTTGTCCCAGATGTCGCCGGTGGTGCGCCACAGGTTCCCCGTGGTGTCGGCCCACTCCCACGGCCGGTTGCTCCCCCATTCGCAAATGCTAAAAACGATCGGGCGCCCCGCGTGGAGCAGCGCCTCCTTGATCTTCGCGTACTGCGCCGGCGCGTCGATCCCGTCGGCGTTGCACCAGTCGACCTTCACGTAGTCCACGCCCCACCCGGCGTACGTCTTCGCGTCCTGCGCCTCGTGCCCGTACGAGCCGGGGCGGTGCTGGCAGGTGAAATGTCCCGCGTCGGTATAGATGCCGAACTTGAGCCCCTTGCTGTGCACGTAGTCGGCCACGGCCTTGATCCCGTGCGGGAACCGCGCCGAGTCAGCCACGATCGTGCCGTTGGCGTCGCGCGCCACCTGCCAGCAGTCGTCGATGGTCACGTACTGATAGCCGGCGTCGCGCATGCCGCTGGCCGCGATCGCGTCGGCCATGCCGCGAATGAGACTGTCGCTCACGTTGCAGCCGAAGCGGTTCCAACTGTTCCAGCCCATGGGTGGCGTGAGCGCGAGGCCGTTGGAGACGGGGCGGACCGGCGTGGGGATCGAGGCGGCGGTGGCGCCGTTCCAGGCGACAGCCGAGCCGGCGAGCGCGAGACCGGATATGAGCGCAACGAAGCTGTTCATTTCTTCTCCTGGTGATTCCGGACGATGGCGTCCGTGTACAGCGGTTCGACGTTCTCGAAGAAAAGACCCTGGAACTGGCCGGGTCGCAAGGCGGGAAGGCGAAGCTCTACCGTATGCTGCACGTCGGCGCTGAGGAGGGAGACATCGGCGTAGTAGCCCACGAGGTCGTAGCTCACCGGGCGCACCGATGAGTACGCCTTGCGTAGCGCGACCTCCCGTCCGTCGATCGTCATCCGCGGCTCCCAGCTCGAGTCGGGCTGGGCGATGTCCACGAACAGCAGCAATCGCTGCGGGGCGAGCCAGGTGGTCTCGAAGTCTTCGGTGGTCCACGGAATCGGCCACGCGCGCTGCCGCGCCTCCAACTGGTCGAAGATTCGCTGCGGAATCGTGAAGCTTCCGTGGAACGTGCCGCCGGTGAAGGTCGAGTCGAACGGACCCACCGGCTGCAGCTTGCCGAATTCAGTGCCGGCAAAATGGACGTCCAGCGCCACGCGGTCGGGGGTGATCCGCTGCACCGCGACCGGCACGCCGTTCACGGTCGCCGAGTCGGGCGCCGGCGTCGCGCCCGCCGGCAGCTTCACCAGCAGCTGCGCCGTCGTGCCGGGTTCGCCCGTCACGTCGCGCACCGTGATGCCGAATGCGCTCGCGGTCGCCGTGCCGGGCGCGCCGTAGAGAATCGTCTGCCCCATTGCGGCGTCCACGGGGCGCACCTCGAGCACCACCGCCGACGCGCCCTCCATGGGAATCGAGACGCGGTCGCCGAAGCGCCACGGTCCCACGCCCGGCTTCCCGATGCGCATCCCTTCGCGCGGATAGACCTCGCGCAGCTCAAGCGCCGGCGCGGCGCCGGGCGCGAGACCGAGCGACGAGTCGAGCGCGAAGTCGGCGGTCAGGCGCCGCGCGTTGGGATTGAACAGGAACACGAACCCGCTGTCGTTCATCGCCGCGGCGGTGCCATCCACGCGTCCCACGGCCGGCTGTCCGATGATCGTGCGCGTGCGGCGCAGCAGCTCGCGGTGCGCCGCCGTCCAGGCGATCCAGTGGCGGAAGAAGCCCGCGTCGGCCGGCGAAAAGTCGGCGTACTCCGCCGAGTCGCGCGCCGGGATCATGTCGATCACGTTGTTCCACCCGGCGATGGCGATCGACGAGATGAGCGAGTAGCGCCAGCCGAGGTAGTCCCAGTCGCGGGCGCGGAAGCGCACGAGCTGCGGCCCGCTGTCGGTGCGCACGAAGGGCATGTCGCCCGTGCCGTCGCTGCGCGACGTCTGGTGCGTGATGTAACCGGGGACGATTTCGCTCGGGGCGAATTCGTAGTTGCGGTACTTGTACGCGGTGTACCGCTCGCGGTCGGCCGAGACGCGGTCGAAGTGCAGGTCGGGGAAGGGGAGGAAGCTCTCGGGCTGTTCGTCGGTGGACGTGGGGTGCGGGTACGACCCGGCGAGCCAGCTCCAGGGGCCGTACTCCTGGTACGCCTGCCGGCCGTCGATCACGAGGTCGGGGCGATCACGCTTGATGGTCTCCATGACGCGGCGCCACCCGTACCACTGCGCGTAGACGCTCGCGCCGGGATAGGTGAGGAAGGTGTGGTCGAACGAGTAGCCGCCGATCCCCGTGCGGTCGTGGAACTCCACCAGCGCCTTGATCAGCCAGTCCTGCCAGGCGCGAATGCCCAGGTTCGCCCACTGCTTGCCGCGCGACGTCACGAGCCAGGCGCTGTCCTGCGTGAACGGCAGCACCGGGTACACGTATGCCAGAAGTTTAATGTTCTGCGATCGGGCGTAGTCGAGCATCGCCTGCACCGACGGCGGGATGGGGCTCGACGCGATGTGCCACTGGTTCTTGCGGATCTGCTGGCCGAGGCCCAGCCAGAGCACGTGCTCCCAGCTCCAGTCGTCCACGCTGGAGTCGCGCCGCGAGATCGCCGAGTTCGACGGCGCGTACAGCGCGTACTCGGCGCCCATCTGCGCCGCGCGGTGGAGCAGGCGCTCGTACTCGGTGCGTCCCGCCGGCGTGGCCACGTCGATCTGGTAGTCGTTGGCCGTCCACCCCACGAACACGCTGATCGGCGTCGCGGGCGGGTCGATGAGGAACGCGCGCACCATGTTCGTGAACGCATCGCGCTCGGCGAGGTCGAGGCCGGGGGCGGCGGGCACGCTGTCCAGCGCCCACTCGGGGCGCATGCGGTCGGGCAGGCGCGTGCCGCTCAGGCGGTAGGGCGCGAGCAGGCCGCGGTCGCTCTTGAAGGCGCCCCAGCCGGAGCGCCAGTCCATTTCGGGGGCGTACGACACGCGGAGCGCGCCGCCGGCGTGCGTCACGGAGAGGAACGGATTCTGCACCACCGCCAGCAGCCCCGTGCGGTCGCCGAATCGCAGCGCGGCGCCGTAGTCGCGGGGGCCGAGGCGCTGGTGCGTCGATTGCACGACGTACACGTCGCCGGGAGCGCGCGTCAGGCTGTCGTCCCAGACGACCACGCTGTCGAGGTGGAACGCGGGGGCGGCCGTCGTGACCGAGAGGCGCTTGCTCACGAACCGCCACGAAGGCTGAAGCTCATACGTGACGCCGACGCGGTACGGGCCGGCCGTCCATGCGTACGTGACGCTGTCGGCGAAGTCGCGACGGGTGGGAGCGTGCAGCGTGCGGCTGTCGTAGCGCCGGCCGTCGATCGTGAGCGAGAAGCCGTCGCGCGCGAAGGCATGCGTGTCGCCGTGCACGCGGTCGATGAGCCGCGTGAGGCCGCGCGGGCCGAACTCGGCGCGGACGGTGGCGTTGGCCAGCGTCGGTGCGCGGAGCGGCGCGGCATGGCGAGCCGGCGGGAGCAGGGCGAGTGCGAGTGTTGCGAATCGAAGAGGCACGTGCGTCAGACGTTTGCGTGAGGAAGGCGTTCTGGAAATGACCGGGATATATGGGGGCCGAGGCTGAAATTCGCCCATCCGCTGCCCGATGGCCACCCGATACGTGGGCCGGCTCGCACTCAAATTTTTCCATCTGGACGCCGGCCCGGGACCGTGTAGTATGGGGCGGCCGACGCCGGTCCGTCGGTTCCCACCTTCGCGAGGACCCCCGCATGTCCCGCTCGTCCGCATCGCTCGCGCTGCTCACCGCAGCCCTCTTCGTGGCAGCCTCCTGCTCCGAATCCCCGTCGCCAGTTACGCCGTCCGGGCGCACCCCCGCGTTCAACCAGAGCGGCGCGCCGAATCCGGCGGCGGGCGAGAATCCCAACCGTCACTTCTTCGCCGTGCGCGGCGCGAGCAACGGCGCCCACGGGGGTGGGGGCGGAGGCGGCGGTTCGACCAACACCGGCATCTACTATCACGGCGGTCCGGTGATTCACGCGCCGCGGGTCCAGGTGATCTACTGGTCCGCCGGCACGATCTACAATGGTGGACCGACGCCGGGCGCCACCGGCGCCGGCAGCACCGACGGGTCGTTGATCGGCGTCTTCCTGCGCAACCTGGGTGGGTCGCCTTACTGGAACATCAATAGCACGTACACCGATGGCACGGGCGCCGTGGGCAATTCACTGGCCTACGATGCCTACTGGGCCGACAACAACAACGCGCCGGTGTCGGGACAGAGCGTGACCGATGCGCAGGTGATGGCCGAGGTGACCGCCAGCTTCACGCAGAACGGCGGGCCGCTCAACTATGATCCGTCCACCCTGTACGTCGTGTTCAGCGACGCGGGCGTGAACCTCGGCGGCGGCTTTGGGTCGAGCTACTGCGCGTATCACGGCGACTTCACCTGGAACGGGAATGACGTGAAGTACGCGGTGATGCCGTATGCGGCCACGTATGTCAGCGGGTGTACGGCTGGCACCGGCATCTCGCCGACGAGCGACTTCGCGGCGGCTGCCGAGGTGAACGTGCTGGCGCACGAGACCGAGGAGACGGCGACCGATGAGGACTTGAACGCGTGGTACGATCGGCGCGGGTATGAGAACGCCGATAAGTGCGCGTGGAAGTTCGGGACGACGCAGCCTGGATCGACGGGGACGTACAACCAGACGATCGGCGGGGTGAACTGGCTGATCCAGATGAACTGGGTGAACGCGAACAGCGGCGGGTGCGTGCAGCACTGGCCGTAGGCGGCGCGCCGGCCCCCGGAATGAAGAAAAGAGCCCTCGCTTGGCGAGGGCTCTTTTCTTGTATGGTCGGGGCGACTGGATTCGAACCAGCGACCTCCTGCTCCCGAAGCAGGTTCGTTAAGTATTCCCAGGATTTCCGCATGATAGCAACACGCTAAGTGACATTGTTTTACGCAAGAATGCTCTTCCTTGAGATTCCAGGGGATTCCGGTAGATTGGCTTCCAATGGCTTCCTATGGGCTTCCTGCGACTTCTCGTCGGAGTTGGGCATGGCCACTGCGAACCTCACCAAGCGAACTGTTGACGCCCTCCACTTCACCCCAGGCTGCGACTACTTCGTCTGGGACACAAAGCTCAAGGGCTTTGGTATCCGAGTGACGGAGCGAGAAGGCGCTGACGGCCTAGTCCGACGCCGGAAGGCCTTCGTGCTCGGTTATAGGCCCCGCGGCTCCCGCCAATACCGGAGGCTCACCCTTGGGCTCTTCGGGCTGACGTGACCCCCGAAAGCTGATCCAGTTATAATGTCCCGGCCAGCCATGCAGGAGGGCCGGACGATGCGGAAGAGCCAGTTCACGGATGCCCAGATCGTGGGCGTGTTGCAGGAGGTCGCGGCGGGGGCCTCGGTCGGCGAGGTCTGCCGGCGCCGGGGGATCAGCGCCAAGACCTACTACCGGTGGAAGGCCCACTACGGGGGTCTGCAGGTCGCGGAGACGAAGCGGCTGAAGGCGCTCGAGGACGAGAATCGACGGCTGAAGAAGCTCGTGGCGGATCTCTCGCTCGACAATGCGATGCTGCGCGACGTGGTGGGACGAAAGTGGTGACGCCGAAACAGCGGCGGCAGGTCGTCACCGTGCTCCGCGCCGCCTATCCCGCGAGTGAGCGGCGGATCTGCCGGGCCTGTGCGTTTCCGCGCGCGACCCAGCGCTACCGGAGCCGGCGACCGCCGGGCGACGAGCTGCGCGCGCGGCTGCACACGCTCGCGGCGCTGAAGCCGCGGTGGGGCTATCGGCGTCTCCACTGGCTGCTACGGCGCGAAGGCTGGGCGGTGAATCACAAGTTGGTGCAGCGGCTCTACCGCGAGGAGGGGCTCCTCGTGCGGAAGCGCCGGCGGAAGCGAGTGAGCGTCCCGCGGACGCCTCGGGTGGCGCCGACCGGGCCGAACGAGCGCTGGTCGATCGACTTCGTCCTGGATGCCTTGGGCACCGGGCGGCGGTTCCGCGCACTGACCGTCGTTGACGATTTCACGCATGAGAGCCTGGCCATCGAGGTGGACACGTCGTTGCCCGGCGAGCGGGTGTGTGCCACGTTGGATCGGGTGGCCGCCCGGCGGGGCTGGCCGCGTGCGATCGTCTGCGACAATGGGCCGGAATTTACGGGGGAGGCCTTCGACCAGTGGGCCGGGAAACATCACGTCGAGGTGCAGTTCATCGAGCCCGGCAAGCCCGTCCAGAATGCGTTCGCGGAGAGCTTCAACGGCCGGCTCCGCGATGAGTGTTTGAATGAGACCTGGTTCTGGACACTGGCCGAAGCCCAGGTCACGATTGAGCAGTGGCGCATCGAGTTCAACACGGCGCGCCCGCACACCAGCCTCGGGGATCGCACCCCGAGCGAGTACGCTGACGAAGTACGCAGCAATCAGTTCAACCCCAACGCTGGGACAGAATAACTGGAATAGCGTTGGGGGTCACGTCAGATTGATGCGCGCGTCGTCGAATAGCAAGTGGGGAAGGCTCGAGGACGACAACTCCGCGCTCATAAG